>DASZOP010000036.1:0-2416 GCA_035550715.1 Gemmatimonadota bacterium
CTCGACTCCTTCACCTCGGCGAAGTGGGCCCGCAGCGCGCCCACCATGGCCTCCGCGGACTCCTTGGGCTCAACGCGTCCGACGCCCGTCCCGAACGCTGGAAAGGCGATCGTGTGGAGCCGGAGCTCCTCGGCGCGGCGCAGAGAGTTCAGGGTCGCCCGGCGCACGAGATCGACGCTCGACCTGAGGTCGGGACCCATGACGGCGGCGTGGATGACGTAGTTCGCGGGAAGGTTACCGGCTGTGGTGACCACCGCCTCGCCGCCCTCCACGGGACCTTGCCGCACGGCGTCCTCCTCGACGATCGTCCCGCCCTTTCGCTTGATCGTGGAGGCCACACCCGTGCCCATGGACAGCGCGCTGTTGGCGGCATTGACGATGGCATCGACCTCGTACTCGGTGATGTCACCGCGCTCGAGGTAGATGTCCGCGGGGCCCACCCGAACCTTCATCGCAGTCTCCCCTTCACTCCTGCTCAGGCCGGTCTTTCTAGGGACTTCGCTCGGGTCCAGAGTCGCTCCAGCTCGTCGAGGGACAAGCCGGCCAGGTCTCGGCCCTCGCGGCGGGCGGCTTCCTCCATCGATCCGAAGCGGCGGCCGAAGCGGTCGACCGCCGCCTGAAGCGCCCCTTCAGGATCCACGCCTGCCCGCCGGGCCACGTTGACGACGGAGAACAGCAGATCGCCCAGCTCCTGACGGACGGCCTCTTCGTCGCCCCGGCGCAGCGCCTCGGTGACCTCGCCGAGCTCCTCGTGGACCTTCTCGAGGGCGCCCGTGGCGTCAGGCCAGTCGAAGCCCACGCGCGCTGCCTTGTGCTGGACGCGTCGAGCGCGCTGCAGGGCGGGCATGGCGCGGGGCACGCCCGCCAGGACCGAGCGCGGCGCCCCGTCTTTCTCGGATTCCTTGATCGCCTCCCACTGAGCCAGCGCCTCCGCCGCGGAGCCGACCGGGCGGTCACCGAAGACGTGCGGATGCCGGCGCGTCATCTTGGCGACCAGGGCCTCGAGAAGGTCGACCATGGAGAATTCGCCGCGCTCGCGGGCGATCTCGGCGTGGAAGACGACCTGGAAGAGCAGATCGCCCAGTTCCTCGCGGATCCCGGCGGCGTTGCCGGAGTCGAGGGCGTCCAGGACCTCATAGGTCTCCTCGACGAGGAACGGGCGGAGGGACTCCCGGGTTTGCTCACGGTCCCATGGACAGCCGCCGTCGCCGCGCAGACGGCCCATGACGGTCAAGAGATCGAGGAAACGCTGGCCAGCGTCCGAGCTCGACATCGGGGGCCCCATCGTGCGCGCTCTTCGAGGGCGTGATCCTCAACCCCCGCAGAGCTTGGCCAGTATAGCATGGGCTCCCGCCCGCTACCGAAGCGCCGGACGGCTTGTCCGGACTCACCGGGTATGCTAGCGTCGACACGTTTCCGTGGGCTCGGCCCCGAGCCCGCTCTCGAGGAGGAGTACCCGTGTCCGAGCGCGAGCCCGACCCCGGCTTCAGCGTGGTGGACCGTCGCCGGCGGGGCGAGGAGGAGCCCTCCTCCGCCCACCCGGTGGCGCCGCCGGCTGCCACCCCCCCGCGATCCCCGGCCCCTCCGCCGACCCCGCGGACGGTCGTCGCTCCTTCCGCTCCCCCTGTCGGGGGACCGGGTGGCGTCCCGAAGGCTGATCTCACATCGCTGCTGGTCATGCTCTATGGGGACGCGATGGCCAACCTCGGGCAGGCTCCAGACCCGATGACGGGCCGCCCGCACGTCGACCTCGACCAGGCGCGCTTCGCCATCGACCTTCTGGCCATGCTCCAGGAGAAGACCGGGGGCAATCGGACGCCGGACGAGAGCGCGGTCCTCGAGGAGATGCTGTCGACCCTCCGAATGGGCTTCGTCCGGCTGAGCCAGGGACGCCACAAGGAGCGATGACCTCGGGGAGCGCCTAGCCCGAGGCCCCTCGGCTGCCGCGGCGGGTCCGGATGAGCAGTCGCCCGGGCTCGATGTCGATTCGCTCGACGACCCGGGGCATCCGCCATGTCAGGGCCTTCGGGTAGCCTCCCAGCGCGCGCCACAGGACGGCCACCGGGACGCGTAGCTGTCCGATCGTTGCCGTGTGGGTCAGGAACTCCGCCCGGCCCCCCGGAGCCACCGTGACCTGGCCACGAGCGGCAACCCAGACCGGCCGGCCGGCGATGGACAGGGGGAGGAGTCGCCCCGGGGTCGGCCCCAGTCCGGCCTCGAGGAGTCGACCGAGCGTGGTAGCGCCCCCGAGTGCCATGCCGTCCGGCTCGATCTGGACCCGGACTGGCCAGACGGGCGGATCCCTTACCTCCACGTGCCCGGCCAGGAACGCATTGACGTCCGCAGCCGTAAGAGTCAGCGGATCCTGGCGCGATGTGAGACCCGCTTCCCGCAGAAGCAGCTGAGCGATCACGCT
>DASZOP010000037.1:0-2269 GCA_035550715.1 Gemmatimonadota bacterium
GACACGGGCGGCGAAGGCCCCCAGGACCGCCCCCACGAAACCGCCGGGGGGGCGCCGGGCGCTCCGGCGGATCCAGTGGTGCCCGAGGCCGAGGCTCACGACCGAGAACAGGATCCCCGCCAGGAGCCCGCCGGGACCACCGCTCAGGTGGTCGACCAGTGGCCAGGCCGCGAGCCCGCCCAGGGCGGCCATGGCCAGGAGGCCTGCCAGGAACCGTCCGTCGATCACGGGGGCCCCTCGTCCTCGTCGGCCCGCCCCGCGGCCGTGATGCCGCGGACCAGGCTGACGAAGCCGCCGGCCGCGCCGACGAACGCGCCGGCGATCGTGAGCCAGGGGAGCGTGCCGAGCTTCTGGTCGAGCCAGTAGCCGATCAGGAGAAAGAAGAGGACCGAGAGCGCCCACGCGAGGCCGAACCCCGTATAGCGCCCGACCTCGCGGAGCACGCGCTGACGTTCCGACGGCGGCTCAGAGGGTCTCAAAGTGGCCCTCCCACAGGGAGATCGGCTAGCTTGTGAAAAATGTAACAAGCGTCCGGCGGGGCGTCAAATCGGGGTGGTCGCCGGGACCCGGGCCGTCTCCGACGGGGGTCGTTAACGTCGAGCGGGCGGAGGGCCTCCCAAGCCGGTCAGATCGCGGAGGACCGTCCGGCCTCCGCCTCGGACGCTCGAATCGGAGGATCCCCGCGATGCGACGCCTTGGACTCGCTCTCGCCTTCGTCCTGACGACCGCCTGCGGCGATGGCGGCCCCGCGACCGCCCCCGACGACGCCGGGGCCGGTTTCGAGCTCATCGAGGCCGGCGACATCGTCGACGCCGCGTTCCTGGGCGACCTGAGCGACGAGGACCGGGCCGCGGTCCGGGATGCTCTGCGTTCGGCGATCGAGGAAATACGCGGGATCCTCGCCCAGCTCCGGGCCGGCGAGATCAACCGGGCGGAGGCCCGCGTCTTGATCGAGGGCATCCACCTCGATCTGATCGAGACCCTCTCCGAGTTCCTGACCGAGGAGCAGATCGAGCGGCTGATCCGGGGCCGGTTCGGCGACGACCGGCCGGACCTGGACCTGACCGAGAAGCAGCTCCGGGAGCTTCGCGCCCTCAAGGCGGAGTGCCGGGCGCGGGTGGCGCGGGTGGTCGAAGCCGTCGAGTCCGGGGACATCACGGCACGCGAGGGCCGGCTGCAGGCGAGCGAGATCGCTCAGACGTGCCGCCGGGAGGCGTGCGGAATCCTCGACGAAGCCCAGCGCGAGCGGGTCCCCTTCTGCCGTGGAGACGACGCCCGGGGCTGAACCGGACGGGACCCGGTAGGTCCCGTATCTTGGGGCCATGAGGGAGGGCCCCCGGGACCACGGCGACCGCTACTACGACGAGACGCCCGCCGCGGCCGCCCGCTACGACCGCCTCCACGCGGAGCAGCTGGACGACGTCCGGTTCTACGTCGAGGAGGCGCGCCGCGAGCCGGGCCCCGTACTCGAGGCGGGATGCGGGACGGGGCGGATCACGCTCCCCATCGCTGAGACCGGGGTCCGCGCGGTCGGCCTCGAACGGAGCCCCCACATGCTGGCGGTGGCCGAGGCCAAGCGCCGGGCCGCGCCGGCCGAGGTCAGAGCGCGCTGCGCGTTCGTCCGCGCGGACGTTCGCCGGTTCGCCTTCCGACGCCCGTTCGCCCAGGTCTTCCTCCCCTTCCGCGTTTTCCAGGCCCTCCTGACGGTGGAGGCCCAGCTGGCTGCGCTGGGGGCGACACGGGCCGCGCTAAGGCCCGGAGGGCGCCTCGTCTTCAACGTGTTCGACCCGCGGGCCGATCTGCTGGCCGACGGCGGAGCCGTCGAGCGGGTGCGGGAGAGCGGCCGACGATACGAGGATGCGGGCACTCGAGTCCGGGAACGGTTCGTGGCGCGGTACGACCTGGTCGAGCAGATCCTCGACCTGACCTTCCTGTACGAGCGGGAGACGCCGAACGGCGCCGTCGAGCGCGCGTTCGAGCCCGTCCGGCTCAGGTACTTCCACCGCTTCGAGATTGAACACCTGCTGGGCCGCGCGGGTTATGAGGTCGAGGCCTTGTACGGGGACTGGCAGAGAGGGCCGTTCGTCGAGAACGGTCAGGAGATGATCTGGGTGGCGAGGAGGACGTAGATGGAGGCGCACCCGCGCCTCGAGCGCGAGGGACGGGAGCCCGACGTCGAGACCGCCGGCCGGCTCCTGGCGGCGCGCGAGGAGCTCGACCGTGAGATCGGGCGGACGATCGTCGGACAGCAGGCGGTCCGGGAGCTCAT
>DASZOP010000038.1:0-11442 GCA_035550715.1 Gemmatimonadota bacterium
GCGTGGGTCGTTCGGCAGGTTGTAGGCCAGGGTCTGAACGCCTTCGCGGGCGTCCCCCGTCGTGTAGATCGCGTCGATGACCGAGATCGGCGAGCCGAACGAGCGATCGAGGCTCTTGTACCGCTCCTCGATCGGGAGCGCCGCCTCGAGGGCCGGGAGGTGCTCGACCAGCGTGTCCAGGTCGGCGCTCGCCTCCGGATCCTTGATCCCCACGAAGGACTCGAAGGCGGCCTTCCATCCCATGAGACCGTCCTCGTAGACCTCGTAGGGACCGATCGTCGGCTCGATCAGGTTCCCATCGAGCTCCATCCAGGCGACCTCTGAGGCGTAGTAGTCGTTGGTCCGGAACGACTCCGCGCGGGCGGTCAGGAAGCTCTTCAGCGATGCGTTCGCCGCGTGCCCGGCGGCTTCCTCCAGGAGCGTGGCCGCCCGCTCCAGCTCGTCGCGGTACGCCACGCTGTAGGGAACGGCCACCAGCGAGTCCGCCGCGCCGGAGGGATCGGCACGCTCGATGACCGTCCAGTACGAGGTGAATTCGTCCCGCGCTTCCGGATGGGTTTCGAGCCAGGCGTTGAGCTCCGCGGCGGTCAGGTCCTCGGGATAGAGCCCGGCGCCCGGCGGCTTGGGCCCCACGTCCAGGAAAGGGGCGTCGTGCTCGAGGCGGTCCCAAGGCCCGGCCATGATCGTGTAGTACTCGCGCGCGGCGTCCAGGCCCGGCCCGGCGGCGCTGGCGAGCTTTTCCCCGTAGGTGGGGTTCGAGCGCCAGACCTGCCGGCGGAAGATCTCTCCGAGGATGTCGGACACTTCGACCAGGCGAGCCACCAGGGCGCGCCCCTCGGCGTCCAGCAGGCTTTCGTCGAAGTCCAGCTCGACCGCGGCGAACCGGGCGACCTGCGCCGCGATCGAATCGGGGGTCCAGCCGGGCGCCAGGGAGACATTCGGGAGACGATCGGGGGCGGGGGCCGCGGGCGGTGAGGCCGAGGGGAGGGTTGGAGTGTCCGTCCGCGGGGCGCCGGCGCATGCCCCGAGGACCAGGAGCAGGAGCCAGGCGATCGGCCGGCGTGTCATGGTCTTCCTCCGGGGCGGAAGTGGACGTTCAGGGGCACCTCGAAGCTAGCCGGTTCGCGCATCCTCGTCCGAGCGGGCGGTCAGCCGCGCGCGCCGCGCCGGACGGCGATCGCCTCGCTGGCGATCCGCCGGAGCCGTGGATCGTGGTTCGCGGAGAGGAGCGCCTGGTTCCTCTCGACGCGCGCTCCGGCGTCCCGGCAGAGCTGCCGGACGAGATCGATCTCCGGTCGCGCCACGGCTTCTCCGTCCCGCTCGATCCGGGCCTGGGCGCGGCCGATCGCGGCCACCAGCGCGTACACGTCGATGGCGACGTCGGCCAGCCGCTCGAGCTGGAACTGCTCCTCGACGAGCCGGTCACGGTGCTTCCGGATCAGCGACTCCGCGCTATCATGAAGGATCCCCGTGAACCGCTCGACCTGGCGCAGGCAGCCGGCCAGCGGCTCCGCAACGCGGGCCTCCGAGCGCCGGGCGCCCAGGGCGTCCTGGATCCGGTGAAACGCGAAGTCGGTCAGGACCCCGATCTCCTGGATCGGCTCGCGGAGCGCGCGCCCCACTCCCTCCAGGTATTCGCCCAGCCGCTCCATGCCGGCCAGCGCGATGAAGACCCGCAGCACCTCGTTGGTGCCCTCGAAGATCCGCATGATCCGGGTGTCTCGGAGAAACCGCTCGAACGGCAGGTCGTTCATGTAGCCTCGGCCCCCGGCGATCTGGAGGGCGTCGTCGGCGGCGCGCCAGATCATCTCGGACGCGTACACCTTGCAGATCGCGGATTCGAGGCTGTAGTCGGTGTCCCCGCGATCCACGAGGCCGAGCGTCAGGTACACCATCGACTCGGCGACCCAGCACTCGAGACGGATCCTCGCGAGCTTGCCACCGACGAGGTCGAAGTCGGCGATGGGGCGGTCGAACTGCCGGCGCGTCGTGGCGAAGTCGATTGCCGTCTCGAGGATCGTCCGGGCTCCCCCGATCGCGCTCGCGGCGAGCCCCAGCCGCCCGCCGTTCAGCACGTTCATCGCCACCTTGAACCCCTGTCCGGGAGCGTCCAGGACCTGCTCCGGTTCCAGCCGCACTCCCCGGAAGACGAGCTCCGCCTGGGTCGAGGCCCGGATCCCGAGCTTTTCGCGGGTCCAGGTGCGGCCACGGCCGAGTCCCGCCTGGTCGCCCTCGACGACGAAGGCCGTCACGCGATCCACGGTACGACCGTCCTTCTCGACGGGCGTCTGGGCGAACGTGGTGATGACGCCCGCCCGCTGGGCGTTGCCGATCCAGATCTTCCGGCCGTCGAGGATCCATCCCCCGCCGTCCGGCGCGGGCTCCGCTCGCGAGTCGATGTGGGCCGCGTCGGAGCCGTGCTCGGGCTCGGTGAGCGCGAAGGAGGCCAGCGTCTCCCCTTTCGCGCACGGTGGCAGCCAGCGCCGCTTCTGGGCCTCCGTTCCGTAGAGATCGATGCCCTTGATCCCGATCGACAGGTGGGATCCCACGAGGACGCCGATCGCGGCGTCGCGGGAGGCAACGAACTCCATGACCCGCGCGGTCTGGCTCTGGCTGAACCCCAGACCGCCGTAGGCCGTCGGGACCCACAGCCCGAGGGCCCCGCGCTCGGCCAGTCCCTCGATCACGCCCTCGGGGATCTCGGCCCGGCGATCGAAGGCCGCCGCGTCCACCTTGGCGTCGAAGAACCGCCGCAGGTCCTCGAGATACGTCTCGAGGGTCTGCGCGTCGTGACGAGGGATTCGTGGATAGGGGAACACGACCTCGTCGGCGATGACGCCGCCGAAGAGCGCCTTGCAGAACGATGGGAGCTCGGTGCCGGCGATTACGGGCATCGGCTCAGAGAGCGGCGCTCAGGATCCGGACTCGACGGGATAACCCCGGCGTGTCCAGGCTCCCAGACCGCCCTCCAGGACCGCCACCTTTTCGTATCCGTTCTCTTCCGCGATCTGCGCCGCCCGGACGCTCAAGCCGTCGTCGGGTCAGGTGCAGTAGAAGACGATCCACTTGTTGAGGGGAAGCCCTCCGATGGACCGCTCCATGTCGCCCGTGGGGACCAGCCGCGCGCCCGCGATATGGCTCTGCTGGAACGTGAACGCATTCCGGTTGTCGACGAAGACGACGTCGTTGCCGGCCTCGGTGAACTCGCGGACGGCCTCGGGCTCGACGAACAGGACCCCGCGCTCCTCCTCGTAGACCGCCAGCCCGCCGGCGGGGACGTCCTCGCCGGAGCAGGCGGCGAGGAGCGCCGGGATCACGACCAGCATCGTCAGGAAGCGTCTCATGGGGCCGCCAATATAGCGCCGTGCTCGCGGGTCCACGGGAGAACGCCTCCCGCCCGCAGGAGCTCGCGCTCGCGCGGCGTCAGCTCGATCGCGGTCTCGAATGTGCGGTCCTGCGTCACGTTCCGGACGGTGATCCGCCCGTTGTCGATCCCCGCGTGGACGGCCTCGGCCACCAGCTCGTCGCCGAGCGCGATGGCGTCGTAGTCCGACGACCGGGCGAAGGTGAGCGGGAGGAGCCCGAAGTTGATCAGGTTCGCCTTGTGGATGCGGGCGAAGGACTTCGCGATCACGCCCTTGATCCCCATGTACATGGGACCCATGGCCGCATGCTCCCGCGAGGACCCCTGCCCGTAGTTGGCCCCGCCTACGATCCAGCCGCCTCCCCTGGACTTGGCGCGATCGGGGAACCCGGCGTCGAGGCGGCGGAAGACGAAGCTCGACACCGCGTCGATGTTGGCCCAGTTGGCCAGCATCTCCGCGGTCGCCGGCACGATGTCGTCGGTCGTGATGTCGTCTCCGGTCACGATCAGCACCTCGCCGGCCGGCGAGTCCTCGGGTGGACGGGAGAGGGGGATGTCGGTGATGTGGCCGGCCCGCACCACGGTGGCGCCGGCCGGGTCGTCCGCCGGAGGGACCAGCCCGGCGGTGGATCCCGTGAACCGATCGGGGAGCTCCTTCGACGGCGCGTGGCCGTTCCAGTCCCGCGGGTCCGTCAGCACGCCCGTCACCGCGGACACCGCGCACACCTCCGGGCTGGCCAGATACACCTGGTCGCCCTTGAGGCCGCTCCGGGCCGGGAAGTTCCGGTTGAAGGACCGCAGGCTCCGCTGGCCCGGCGCCGGTACGTGCCCGACCCCGATGCACGCCCCGCATGTGGATTCGCTAAGGTTGGCCCCGCTCGCCAGGATGTCTGCGACCCGACCCTCCCGCGCGACCATCTCCAGCGCCTGCTTCGAGGAAGGGGCGATGACGAAGTTCGTGGCCGGGCTCACGCGCCGTCCCTTGAGGACTTCCGCGACCGCGCGCAGGTCCTCGTAGCCGCCGTTGGTGCACGAGCCGACGATGACCTGGTCGATCGGGGTTCCCGCGACCTCGCGGACGGGGACGACGTGGTCGGGCATGGACGGGCAGGCCACCAGCGGCTCGAGCGTGGAGAGATCGATCTCCATCGTGTCGTCGTAGTCGGCGTCCGGATCCGGGGCGACCGCGCGGAAGTCGTCCTCGCGCCCGAGCCGCTCCAGGTAGTCGCGCGTCCGGTCGTCGGTCGCGAAGACCGAGGTCGTGGCGCCGAGCTCCGTACCCATGTTGGCGATCGTGCACCGCTCGTACGGCGACAGGGACGCCGCTCCGGGACCGGTGAACTCGAAGATCTTCCCTATCCCGCCCTTGACCGACAGCCGGCGCAGCATCTCCAGGATGACGTCCTTGGCGGTCACCCATGGGTGAAGCCGGCCCAGCAGGCGGACTTCCACGACCTCCGGCATCGGCAGCCAGTACGGCCCGCCGCCGAGAGCGACCGTGACGTCGAGGCCGCCCGCGCCGATCGCGATCATCCCAAGCCCGCCCTGGGTCGGCGTGTGCGAGTCCGATCCGAGCAGGGTGTCGCCCGGTACCGCGAACCGTTCCTGATGGACCTGATGGCAGATCCCGTTCCCGGGCAGCGAGAACCAGGAGCCGTAGCGGTGGGCCGCGGTCTGCAGATAGCGGTGATCGGCGGCGTTCTTCTCGTCGAAGTGGTACACCACGTGGTCGGCATAGGCGACGGCCCGCTTGACGCGCACGCGCTCGAGCCCCATCGACTCGAACTGCAGATAGCAGAGGACGCCCGTCGCGTCGGGCGTCAGCACCTGATCGATCCGGATGCCGATCTCGTTGCCCGACCTGGACGGATCGCCCTCCGCGAGATGCTCGTCGATGATCTTTCGGGTCAGGCTGAGGCCCATCCAGCGGCTTCCTTTCGGCGAGGAATCCCGTCGTGGCCGTCACGCGGGACGCCCATGAGGAAGATCGATTCGTAAGCTACGCGGGACTACGGAGGGACGCTAACGCCGTGTGCCGGGCGGATCGCCCACTCACGTGCCGGCTCGCCGTCCTCTGCCGGGCGGGGCGGGAGGAGGCTCACGGGTCAGGACGTGGGCCGTGAACAGGACCCCGGAGCCGTTCTCGAGGCCCGCGCGGACGACCCGCTCCCCCGGCTGACCGCTCACGAAGAGGACCGCGGCCGAGAGTCCCTGTCCGTCGGTGTCGGGACCCTTGCGGCTGATCTCCGCCTCGCCGTCGATAACGGTCCACTCCACCGGTACGCCTTGGGCCGGCTCGGTCGGGCCGACGCTCACGCGAACGACCAGGAAGTCGGGAAGCGAGGTGCCGGCCCGAGCCTCCTGGCCATCCCCGCTCACGATGGAGATCTGCAGCTCGCTCCCGGCGGGCCCGGCCGGGCCGGGGCCTTCCTCGCCGCCGCAGCTCCACGCGAGGAGCCCGGACAGGACGCCCGCCATCACCCGTTTCAGAGAGACGGGCCCGCGACCACGACGCAAAAAAACCGGGCGGGTGAACCCGCCCGGCCCCTCGCCGTCCCGCATCGGCGCCAGCCAACATCCGACTGCGAAAGCGGCTCGGGCAATCGCGGCCGGGCGGTCGGAGGAGGAACCGGCCGGCGCGCGGATGGTCCGTCGTCTGGTCGAAGAACTGCCGCCTGGCGGGGGGCGTTTAATGGTGCGGTCGGGGCTGCGGCGGCCGAGCGGCCGCCTCACTCCTTGCCCTCCTCGACGTAGAGCTGATAGGTGCCGGCCGGATCGCACCGCGGGACCCAGATGTCGGCGTAGGGCGGCGCCGCGGCGGTCGCCACGTAGATCGGCACTCCGTCGAAGTCCCCCACCCGACGCAGGTTGTCGGTGGTGATGGGCTCGGCCCGCCCGAGCTGCTCCCAGAGACGGCCGTCGAAGGCGATCGTGACGCCGGGACGATCCCAGCGCCGCGCATCGAGGCAGGCCCCCGCCGGGGCCTCCGGCTGGTCCTCGTCGGGCTGTGGAGCCGGGGGCTCGCCCGAGGGAGCGGGGGGCTGAGGAGGGGCGTCCTCTGCCGCCGGTTCATCAGCGGCCTCCTCGTCGGCGGCATCCTCGGGGGGCGGCGCGGGCCGGACCAAAGGCGCGACCGGACAGCCCCGCTCGTCGACGGTCGCGCCAGCGGGGGTGTTCACGCACCGGTCGGCCGGGTCCGGCACGCCATCCCGATCGGTATCGAGCGCGGCCCTGGCCGGCTCCCGGTCGGGCGGCGGAGCATCGGGCACATCCCGATCTGCACCGGGCCGGAGGGCCTCGGGCTCGTCCCGACCATCGGCGGGCGGCGGCGCATCAGGGACGCCGTCCCGATCGGCGTCGACGACCTCCGGCCGGGGACGCTCGGGCGGGGTCTCTTCGGGAGCGTCCCGCTCGACCACGGGCGGCAGGGCGGGGGCCCTTCCATCGCGCGGGTCCGGGGTCCCGTCACGATCCATGTCGATCGGGCATCCCGTCGGCCCGACGGCGAGCCGCGTCGACGTCCGGCCGCAGCGGTCGAGGCGGTCGGGGACCCCGTCCTGGTCGGCGTCCTCCCTCTCCGGCCGCTCGCGGGCCTCGGCAGCCGGAGGCGGGGGACGTTCCCCCGCCGGGGGCGCGGGACGGTCTTCCACCGCTGGACGCTCGTCCACCACGGGCCGGGCGGTCGACCGCGGCCCGCCGAAGAGGAGCGAAACGCCGGCCGAGATCTCCCAGTTGTGGCGCGGCTCCGGGTCTACCTCCCCGCTCGTCGGATCCACGACGTCCAGGAAGACGACCTGGTCACGCAGGTCGGCCCGGATCGCCCAGGTGGCCGCCTCGGGCCGGTTGCGGAAGCGGATCCCCGCCCCGACCGGGATCAGCAGGCCCGAGCTTTCCTCGAGAAGGGACGTCCCGGCCGGCACGTCGTAGAGGCGGACCATGGCCGATCCGGCGCCGGCCGCCAGCATCAGATCCGTCCGCGGCGACACCGGAGCCGCGTAGCCGATCTCGCCGCTGACGAGGACGAGATCAGCCGACACGTCACTCGTCCCCCCGAGCACGACCTCCTGCGTCCGCGCCCAGTCGAAGTTGCCGCCCACGGTGAGGCGCCACGGGGTCGTGTGGACGAGCCGCGCGCCCGCCTGGATCGAGCTTCCGCTCTCCGGGAACAGGTCGTCGAGAAGGGTCGCGCCGTGGACGTTGAGCTCCCACCCTGTCTGGGCGGGAGACGGCTCCGGGCGGCTCGCAAGAACCGCCAGCGCCGTCGCCAGGAGGAGGGCCGGACGGCGGGTCATGCACGGCGCAGTGTACCCACCCCCGAAGAGCGGGGCAATCGCGCCCGGGGCCCCGTCACCCTGTATATGGTCGGGGGGAGGTGACCCGGTTGGTTTCGACCCTGCCATGACCGGATACGGCGTGCATCGTCACCTCTCACCCTCCATATTTCCCCGGACTATGAACTTCCCGGTCACCCGTCCCCCGGGGCGCGGGATCCTCGTCGCAGCCGGTCTCTTCGCGGCCCTCGCCACAACGCTTGCTCCTCCCTTCGCCTCGAACCTCGCGGGCCAGGCCGTGGCGCTCGAGTTCTTCACCCAGCCGCAGGACACGGAGGCTGGCCAGACGATTCCATCCTTCTCGATCCGCGCCGTCAACAGTTCGGGCGGATTGGCCATTTTCGTTGGAGACATCACGGTGAGCGTGGCTTCGGGGCCGGGCCAGCTGGAGGGAACCACCACCGTATCGTCGATCGGGATCGGCGTCACGTTCAACAGCCTGAGCATCGACGAGGCGGGGACCTATACGCTCCAGGTGACCTCAGACCCGGCTCTCACGCCGGCCACGAGCGAACCGTTCCAGATCTTCCCCGGCCCGCCCTCGGCCGATACCTCCCAGATCACCGCCAGCCCGACCTCGATCCCCGCCAACGGGACCAGCACGTCGACGATCACCGTCCAGCTCCGCGATCAGTTCGGGAACGATCTCGATGCCGGAGGGGACGCCGTGGCGCTCGCGAAGAGTGGCGGGGGCACGCTCACGGCGACGCCGGTCGACAACGGCGACGGCACCTACACCGGAACCCTGACCTCCGACACCTCTCCGGAGACCGTCACGGTGACGGGGACGGTGAACGGCAACACGATCGACGACAACGCGACCGTCGTCTTCGCCGCGCTTCCGGCCACGCGGCTCGAGTTCGGACAGCAGCCGACTACGGAGGCCGCCGGCGCGACGATCACCCCCGCGATCACCGTGCGCGCCGAGGACGCGATCGGGAACCTGGACACGAACTTCAGCGGCTCGGTGACGCTGGCGATCGCCAGCGGCCCTTCCGACGGGGTCCTCTCCGGCACGACCACCCGTGCGGCGTCGGGCGGGATCGCCACGTTCGGCAACCTGTCGATCCAGCGGGCCGGGAGCTATACGCTGCGCGCCACCTCCGGAACGCTGACCCAGGACACGAGCGTCACCTTCCAGATCACCCCGGGGCCTCCTTCCGGGGCCACGTCCGAGATCACCGCCAGCCCGACCTCGATCCCCGCCGACGGGACGAGCACGTCGACGATCACCGTTCTCCTCCGCGACGCGTTCGGGAACCCCCTGACCACGGGTGGCGCCACCGTGGCCGTGTCCACCAACCTCGGCACGCTGGGCCCGGTGACCGACAACGGAAACGGCACCTACTCCGCGACCCTCACCTCGTCGACCACAGCGGGCACGGCGACGATCAGCGGGACGGTCAACGGGGGGGCCATCTCCGACACCGCCACCGTGGACTTCACGCTCGTCGGCGCCCCGACCCTGGTGATCCAGGTCCAACCCTCGGACACGCGGGTCGGACAGCCCATCTCGCCGGCGGTCGTCGTGCGCGTGGTGGACGGGCTCGGCAACACCCTCACCAACTTCACCGGCAACGTGACCGCGGTCCTCTCCACGCGCCCGGCGGGAGCGAACCTGGAGGGGGACACGGTCGAACCGTTCCAGAATGGCATCGCCACGTTCGACGATCTCCGGATCGACCTTGCGGGGACGGGCTTCCGGCTGGGATTCACGGCGCCCGGCACCGTGGGCGTCGTGAGCTCGCTGTTCTCCGTCCTGTCGGGCACCGCATCGCCCGAGCAGAGCACGATCGTGGCCAGCCCCACGACGATCGCAGCCGACGGGATCAGCACGTCGACGATCACCGTCCAGCTGCGGGACGCCGAAGGGTTCGCGCTCACAAGCGGGGGCGACGACGTGACGCTCTCGACCACGCTCGGCACGCTCGGCGCGGTCAGGGACGTCGGGAACGGCAGCTACACCGCGACCCTCCGCTCGGCGACCACGGGTGGCACGGCCCGGATCACCGGCACCGTCAACGGCGCCGGGATCGCCGACGACGCCGTCGTGACCTTCGCGGCCGGGAGCGCGGACCTGGAGCTCCTGGTCGAGGTCAGCGACCCATCGCCGGTCGTCGGCGGCGAGGTGGTCTACGAGCTGACCCTCAGGAACCAGGGTCCCGACGACGCCACGGGGGTCGCCCTCACTCACGTGCTGCCGCCGCGGCTGCGGCTGGTCTCGGCGACCGCCAGCCAGGGTGCCTATTCGTCCACGACCGGGGTCTGGACCGTCGGATCGCTGGCCGAGGGCGCCTCGGCCACGCTGACGATCGTGGTCCAGGTCCTCGGGCCATGACCCGGGAGGGAGCTTCCATGCGCGCACGATCCGCGGTCCTGGCCGTCCTTCTGGCCACGGCCTGTAACGGCGTCGGGCCGTTCGAGGGAGGCTCGACCGGTGACCTCGCGATCGCGCCCCAGGGGGTCGTGCTGGGCGCGATCGGGGCCCAACGACAGCTCGGCCTGACGGACGGGGACGGGGATGCGATCGACGGCGACGGCGCGGTCTGGCGATCCAGCGACCCGGGGATCGTGGCGGTGGACGGCTCGGGGACGGTGACCGCCTCGGGCGACGGTCAGGCCACGATCACGGCCGAGCTGGGCGCCCGGGAGGCGACCACGGTCGTCACCGTCGCCGCGACCATCGAGCTCACGATCGAGGTGACGGCCACCGATCAGGCCGACGCCGACCTCAACGACAACCGCGTCGTGACGACGATCACCGTCCAGGCCCCCTGAGGGCCTCGATCAGGGGCCGCTCGTCTAGAACCGCGACGCCGTCAGCGTGACGTCCGCGTTCTCCCAGGCGGCCCGGAGCCGCTTGCGCGCGGCCTCCGCTTCAGCCGTCTTCCCCTGCGCCTCGAAGGCCTGGATGATGCCGAACAGCGACCACCCGTTGTCGGGGAACTTGCCCAGGTCCTCGGCGTAGGCGTTCTCCGCATCGGCCGCGCGGCCGGCAGCCAGGAGCGCCGCGCCCAGGTCGCGCCGGATCGGGCGGTTCCAGTACGCGGGTTCGGTGTATCGAAGGCCGTCCTCGAGCTCCACCGCCTGACCGTAATGGTCGATCGCCCCGTCGTAGTCCTCCTGACGATACGCGATGTCGCCGCTCAGCGAGTGAATGGCGATCTGCATGACGGTCGCAGGCCAGTCCTCGGTGAAACCGTTCGCGATCCGGGTCAACGAGTCGAGCTCGGCCCGCGCCTGGTCCGGGTGATCCAGGGCGGCGTGCGCGACGCCCCGCGAGTAATGGGCGAGGCCGGCCGCGAACGGGATGTCGGCCGGTGGCATCGGCTCCGCCAACGTCTCGTCCCAGCGTCCGAAGGCGGTCAGCGTGAGGTGCGGGTGAGCCAGCATCCGGGCCGCCTCGGGGCCGAACGCCCGGGCCAGGTCGTGGCTCATCTTCGCCGCCGCTTCGCGCGCGGTCTCGAGCGCACGCTGGCCCTGGCCGCCGTGCATCGACGCGAAGGACAGGAAGTGGTAGTTGTGCGGATAGTAGAAGGCCGGATAGATCCCGGTCGGTCCCGTGTCCATGATGAAGGTCTCGTCCGTATGGACGGCGTGCACGTTCGCCTGGATCGCGTCGTCGTAGCGCCCCACGCGTATGTAGATGTGGGCCGGCATGTGGACGATGTGGCCCGCACCCGGCATGAGACCGGCCAGGCGCTCGGCGCACGGGACGGCGCGCTCGGGCTCGGCCGCCTCCACCGC
>DASZOP010000039.1:0-3705 GCA_035550715.1 Gemmatimonadota bacterium
CCAGCCGCTCGACGTCCTTCGAGATGACGTACAGGCTCTGGTTCAGGTTGTACCCGACCCGGTTCCCGAACTGGTCGAAGTTGGGGTAGGCGTTGACCGGCTGGACCCCGATGTCCTCGAAAGCGATGCCGCTACCCTCGAGCCGGCTCCGGACGCTGGCCAGGTCCCCGGCGAGCGCCGCGTAGCCGGAGGCGAGCTCCCCGGTCGCCACCGGCCGCGCCAGGACGAGACGCCACTTGAGGATGTCCGCCTCGAAGGGGCGGTTGGCCGCCCCCGTGACCTGGATCGTGTCCCGGGGCGCCCGGGCGCGGGCGAAGAAGACCCCGAAGACCAGGGCCGCGAGGACCACCCCCAGGGCCAGGACGGCGGCGGCGACGACGCCCCCCTGCCGCTCGATCACGGTGTCATGTCGGTCTTCCATTCAGACTCCTGTCGTGGGGGTCCCGGTTCGGGCTGCCCGGGTGAATCGCGATTCGAGACGGTCGGGAAAACGGACTCGCCCCGGGATCCGGCCCATCGGGCCGGATCCCTCGGAGCGGTCGTGGAACTCTGCTGGACGAGAGCGGCGGGCGCTCAGCCCCGCCGGCGGGACCACCAGGCGAGGACGGCGTAGAGGATCCAGGCGTTGGCCAGGATCCCGATCGCCAGGAACAGCATGACGAGGCCGGGGGCGATCGGCCCCGTGCCCTCGAACATCATGGCGAGCATGCTCCACGGGAACGTCAGCACCTGCACGAACGTCGTCTCGAGCTTCTCCCCCGGCCCCGTCAGCCCGGCCGGGAGGAGGAAGGCGACGAAGGCGAGGAGCATGTACATCGCCGTTCCCAGCCGTGCGATGCGCGGCCGAGGCCGGTCGATCGGCGTGCGCTTGGGTCGTTCCGGCCGCTCGACCCGGACTCTCTTCGGGCGTTCCGGGCGCTCGACGCGCTCCCTTGGGGTCCGCGTGCGTCCTTCGGCCATCGATCCTCCTGATTGCCAATGGTTTACAGCGTCTGGCACGGCATTCCCGGGCGCCCGCCGGACGGCCGAGGCCGACCACGGTGGGCTTCGCGCGCGGGTCGGGGGCGGCCCCGGTGACCTCTTCAGGGTGCAAGGTCCGTGCCCCCCTCCAGGGAGATCCGGGGCCGGTCCGCGACCCGCTCGATCCATTCGATCAGCCGTGGATGGCGATCGGGCCGCGCCTCGAGGTTCTCCATCAGGATGTGGTGGAATCGCCACGGATCGTCGGGCACCCGCCAGACCGCGTAGCGGACGAAGGGCCAGGCCGCGCAGTCGGCGGCCGAGAACGCGTCGCCCATGAGGTGCTCGCGGCCGGCGAGGAGCGCCTCGAACCGGTCGAGCGAGCGCGCCATCTCCCGTCCCCATCCGGCCATCGCGTCCCGGTCGGGGCTCGGGCCGGCTTCCTCGCCGAAGATCAGGTTGGGCGGGCGTTTCCAGACGCCGTTGAACCAGTCCAGGAAGATCTCCATTTCCTCTCGCCGTGCGGGATCCCGCGGGAAGAGGGGCGGGTCGGGATGCCCGGCCTCCAGATGGCGCAGGATCTCGGTCGAGTCGAAGACCGTTCGCCCGTCCTCCTCGATCACGGGGACCAGGTCCTGGCCGCTGACCCGACGGACCAGGCTCCGGTCTGCCCGATCGACCTGGACGACCTCGACCTCGAGCGACTTGTGGGCCAGGGCCATGGCCACGCGCTCGGCGTTGAGAGAGAGGGGAAAGGCATAGAGACGGATCACGACCGGCAACCTAGCCCGCCCCGTCACGGGCGTCATCGCCGGATCGGTTGACGGCCGGTCGAGCCGGGCGGACCTTCTATCCATCCCCGATGCGCACGTCGGCGAGCCCGATTCCCTTCGATCCCGAGGTATCCGCATGAGCTCGACCACCGCCGTTCACGAAGACGTCCGGACGCCGCGCAGCCTTCAGGAGCGGCTCGCGGACTTCCAACCGGAGAGCTATCACGACTTCTCCGACCCCGAGACCGCCGAGCGGATGCGCGCGGCGCTCCGCGAGGTCAAGTCCGAGCTCGGCCGCTCGTACCCCGATCGGATCGGCGGCCGGGACGTCACGCTGGAGGAGACCCTCTCCTCGATGGACCCGGCCGACCCGGACCGGGTGGTCGGGATCTTCCCCAAGGCCGACGCCGCCCACGCGGACCGCGCGGTCGCCGCGGCGTCCGAGGCCTTCGAGTCGTGGAAGAGAGTACCGGCCGAGGAGCGGGTGGAGATCCTGTTCCGGGCGGCCGACATCATGCGCCGCCGCCGGCTCGAGCTCGCCGCCTGGATGGTGTACGAGGTCGGGAAGAGCTGGAGCGAAGCCGATGGCGACGTCGCCGAGGCGATCGATTTCCTCGATTACTACGGGCGGCTCATGCTCCATTACGCCTTCGACGAGTACCCCCTCGCCGACTACGAGCCCGAAGAGAACCGGGTCGTCTATCTGCCGCTCGGGGTCGGGGCCGTGATCCCTCCCTGGAACTTCCCGCTGGCGATCCTGGCCGGCATGACGTCGGCCGCGATCGTGACCGGAAACACGGTGGTCCTCAAGCCGGCCAGCGAGTCGATGACGATCGGCTGGAAGTTCGTCGAGGTCATGGACGAAGCCGGGCTCCCGCCGGGAGTGCTGAACTACCTCACCGGCCCGGGCCAGGTGGTGGGGCGACGGCTCGTCGACCACCCCGGCGTCCGGTTCGTCTCCTTCACGGGCTCCAAGGAGGTCGGGATCGAGATCAACGAGCGCGCGTCCGAGGTCCGGTCGGGCCAGAAGTGGCTCAAGCGCGTGGTGGCCGAGATGGGCGGCAAGGACGCCATCATCGTCGACCGGGAGGCCGACCTGGACGCGGCGGTCGAGGGCGTCACGGTCTCGGCCTTCGGGTATCAGGGACAGAAATGCTCCGCCTGCTCGCGGGCGATCGTGGATGCCGAGATCTACGACGAGTTCCTGAAGCGGCTCGTCCAGCGCGCCGGCGAGATCGAGCCGGGAAACGTCGCCGAGGGCGCCTGGATGGGGCCCGTGGTGAGCGCCAGCCAGTTTCGCAAGGTGGGCGAGTACATCGAAGCCGGGAAGCGCGAGGGCGCCCTCGTCCTGGGGGGCCACTACGAGGACGCCGAGGGGTACTACGTGGAGCCCACCATCTTCGCCGACGTCAACCCGGACGCCCGCATCGCGCGCGAAGAGATCTTCGGGCCGGTCCTGGCGGTGATCAAGGCGCGCGATTTCGACGAGGCGCTGGCGATCGCCAACGATACCGAGTTCGGGCTGACCGGCGCCGTCTACACGAACGACCCCGACAAGATCCGGCGGGCGGAGGAAGAGTTCCACGTCGGCAACCTCTACATCAACCGGAAGTGCACGGGCGCCCTGGTCGGAGTCCATCCGTTCGGCGGCTTCAACCTGTCGGGGACGGATTCGAAGGCCGGAGGCCGGGACTACCTGCTGCTGTTCCTGCAGCCGAAGTCCATCGCGCGCAAGAAGTGATTTGGCGCTGAGCCCGCAGGCGCGGCGGGATACGGCGCTCCTCTTCGGCTCCGTCGCCTCGTTCTTCCTGTCGGTCAGCATGCTGGTGCCGACCCTTCCCCTCTACGTGCGGTCGCTGGGCGGGGACCCCGTCCAGATCGGGATCGTGGTCGGGAGCTTCTCGATCGGCGTCCTGATCGTCCGCCCGTGGGTCGGCCATGCCGTCGACAGCCGCGGCCGGCGGCCGACCCT
>DASZOP010000040.1:0-2515 GCA_035550715.1 Gemmatimonadota bacterium
CCGGCGAGGTCGTGGCGCGGGAGGGCGGGTACCAGTGCGAGCAGTGCGGATACGTGCTCGCGCTGGCGGCGGGCAAGCGCATTCCCCCCTGTCCGAAGTGCAGCCACACCCGGTACCTGAAGATCTCCTGACCCTCCAGCCCGGTGATGGCGCGCAGCAAGGCCCTCTCACCGTGGACGACGCGCCACGGACCGGCGGCGCTGGGGTTCGCGGCGGCGCTCGCGGCCCTGTGGCCCCATGCCTCGCCTCTATGCGCCCAGCGGGCGACCCCGCCCACGAGGCGGGTGGAGATCGTCCTCGACGTGTCGGCCTCGACGCTCGGCCGAGCGGGGGCGGCCGGGAGGGCGGACCTGGCGCGCCGCTTCGCGGTCGCCCTGCGCGAAGAGCTGGATCGCCGTGGAGAGCTGCCCCCGATGGGACTCCGGACCTACGGTTCGCCGACCGTGGCGGGGCCGGGGACCTGCGGCGGAAGCCTCCTGGCCGTGGCGCCGGGTGCCCCGCAGGGGGACTGGGACCGGGCGCTCGAGAGCCTGGCACCCGGGGGCTCTTCGCCGCTGGCGCTCGCCCTCGAGCGCGCCGCCGAGGACGGGGCGGACACCTACGTCCTGCTGGCCGCCGGAGGGGATGGCTGCGGACAGGACGCCTGCCGGTCATGGGAGCGGATCGTCCGCGAGCGCCGATCGGGCCGGCGAATCCAGCTCCATGTCGTCGCGCTCGACCCCACTCCCCCCGGCCGTGAGGCCCTTCTCTGCCTGAGCCGGGCCGGCTCGGGCTCCTTCGCCGTCCTGCGCAACGCCGACGAAGTTCCGTCGGCGGCCGAGCGCCTCGCGCTCGTCCTCAGGAACGAGGGGCTCCTCGACCTCCGTCTGTGGGCGGGCGCCGAGCGGTTCAGCGCCCCGCTGCGGGTCGTGCGTCCGCTGACCGGAGAGGTGGTGGCGGCATTTGCCAGCCCGGGCGTGCGACCCGTTCCCGCCGGGATGTACGACGTCACGGTCGAGACCACGCCCCCTCTCCAGATCGAGCGGGTGCTCGTCCTTCCCGGGGACACGACCGTGGTCGAGCGTCGCGGATTCGGCCGGCTTCTGGTCGAGGTCCTGGGGAGCGACAACGAGCGTCAGCGCCATCCCCTGTCCGTACGACGGTCGGGGCAGCGGGACGAGGACCGCTACGCCGCGACCGGGGATTCCCTCGTTCTCGTGTCCGGGAGCTACCAGATCCAGGTCGAGGCCGGCGACTCCCTGCTCAGGCGGTCGGTCGAGGTCCGGACGGGCCGCACGGCGCGGGTGACGATCGGCGGCACGGGGACCCTGATCGTCGAGGCCCCGGGTCTCGATCGTCCTCCACCGGATCTGGCGGTGGCCTACGGTCCGACCGCGTCCGCCAGCCTGCACGTCGGCGAGCCGACCCGGCTGCCCGCCGGAAGCTACCGGCTGGTCGTCCACACCCTTCCCGTCTACGTGACCGAGAACGTGGGCGTCGAGGCCGGATCGACGACCAGAGTTCAGCTCCCGGAGGTCGGCGTGCTGGGGGTGGAGCTTGCCAGCGTGGCCGGGCCCGAACGCGGGATCCCCGCGGAGGTCTACGAGCCGCAGACCCGCGAGGTCTACGGCACCCTCCTCAGCGGGGAGCGCCGTCTCACCATGCCCGGGACGTACAGGCTCGGGCTGGCGACCGTTCCACCGCGTGACATCGGACCCGTGTCCGTCCATCCCGGGGAGGAGCAGATCGTGACACGGGATGGTCTCTCGCGGATCGAGCTCTCGGCCCCGGCGGCCGCCCCCGTCCGGCTCGAGGTGCTCGACGCCGAGGGCCTCTTGCTGGCCGAGGGGACGGGGAGGCGCCCATCGCTGACCGTCTGGCCAGGTGAATATCGGGTCCGCGTCTGGCAGGGCAGCGAGCGGCTTTGGGAAGGCGGCGTGACGGTTGCGCCCACGAAATCCGCCAGGATAGATTGGAGTCCTTCCTTACCCGTCCAACCGACAGGAGAGATTCGATGAGCCTCACCGGCCTCCTCTTCTTGCTGCTCATCGCCGCCGTCGTGGGCGCGATCGGGCAGGCGATGGTGGGAGCGAGCGTGGGAGGTTGCCTGGTCTCGATCGCGTTGGGATTCGTGGGGGCGCTGATCGGCGGGTGGCTGGCCGCCGAGCTGGGACTCCAGGAGCCCTTCCCCATCACGATCGAGGGTCAGACGTTCCCCTTGATCTGGTCGATCATCGGCGCCGCGCTGTTTGTGGCGGCGTTGAGCCTGATCAGCGGCCGCCGCCGCATATAAACAGATCGCTGAACATGGCCAATCTCGTCGTTGCGCTCGCTCGGCCCTCCTGCGGCGCACGCACACAGTGCGCCTCGGAGTTCCTCGCTCGCGCGCCTAGAGCTTGGCCATGTTGAGCGATCTGCATGGCTCTCCTGTCTAGCCGGCAAGGATCCGAAAGCGTTTCGGAGTCGGGAAAGGGCACCGCCGCAGGCTGGCTGCGTCGGACGGCGGGCTGGGGGGTCGTGGGGTGGAGGTGGGTCT
>DASZOP010000041.1:0-11408 GCA_035550715.1 Gemmatimonadota bacterium
ACTCGTCCCGGCTCTCGACCATCAGCGAGACGACGACCGCGCGGTCGGGCCAGGCGCGCTTCACCTCCGCGATCTCCGCGAGGTTCACGTCCAGCGGGCGGTCGGTGATGAGCTCGATGTTGTTGAACCCGGAGACGTTCCGTCCCTGGTAGGCGGTCCCGCCGTAGCGCGAGACGGTATTGGTGATGGGGTCGCCGAGCGTCTTCCAGACCGCGCCCCCCCAGCCGGCCTCGAAGGCGCGGTGGACCTGACCGGTCGTGTTCGTGGGAGGCCCGCTCGCCAGCCAGAAGGGGTTGGGCGAGCGGATCCCGGCGCAGTCGATCGAAAGGTCGACGGGCCGGCCAGTGCGCGGGCGGCCATTCTCCGGCAGCGCGTTGCGCGGCTCGTCCACGCGGATCATCCGCCTCCTCCGGCCGACGCCCTTCCTCGTTGCGGCCGTCGCTCTGCGCGCAGGGCGCTGTCGATCGCGTGTGCGGCGCGCTTGCCTTCGGCGGCCGCGTTCACGACCTCGGCCCCTCCGTTCGCCAGGTCGCCGCCTGCCCAGATCTTCGGGTTCGAGGTGCCTCCGGTCGATGCGTCGACCACCAGCCGGCCGTCCTCGAAAGCGAGGCCGGGGATCGCGCCCAGCGACTCCTCCGGCCGGGCCTGGCCGATCGCCACGGCCGCCAAGTCAGCCGGCAGCCGGAACGGCTCTCCGACCGGCTCGAGACGCTCGTCGAGCCGTGTCAGGCGGACCGCCTCGAGCTGGCCGTTCCCTTCGAAGGCGAGCGGCTGGAGCCGGCGCTCGAAGCGGACTCCCTCCTGGACGGCGTGCTCTCGCTCGTGACGGTAGGCCGGCATCCGCTCGGTGTCACGTCGGTAGACGATCCGGACGTCCGGGACGCCCAGGAGCGCGAGCTCGCGGGCGGCGTCGATGGCGGTGTTCCCCCCGCCGATCACAATCGCCGACCGGACACGGCCGGGATCCGGAGCCGGCTCGCAGCCTGTCTTCAGGGCGGCGATCAGGCGGGTCGCGCCCCAGACCCCGTCCAGCGACTCTCCGGGCAGCCCGAGCGGGGCGTCGGATCCCAGCCCCAAGCCCAGGAAGACGGCGTCGAACTCGGCTTCGACGGTGTCCCACGTCACGTCTCTCCCGACCTCGACACCGTCCCGCCATTCGATGCCGATTGCGGTCAGCCAGTCGATCTCGGCCAGGCTCGCATCGGCCTTCATCTTGTACGGGGCGACGCCATCGGTGTTGAGCCCGCCGCGATAAGGCCGCTTCTCGAAGATCACCGCCCGATGCCCGAGGCGGACGAGCTCATGGGCGCAGGCGATCGAGGCCGGTCCCCCGCCGACGCAGGCGACCGCGTGGCCGGTCGGCTCGCCCGGCTCGAAGATCCGGATCCCGTCTTCGACGATGGGATCGGTGGCAAAGCGCTGGAGCCGCCCGATCATGATCGGCGGCTCGCCCTTGGCGTTGTAGACGCAAGCGCCCACGCACAGGACCTCGACCGGACACACCCGGGAGCAGGACGTGCCGAACGCGTTGGCCTCGAGGATCGTGCGCGCGGCACCAAGCTCGTTCCTGTCGTGGATCTGCTTGATGAACAGGGGGATGTCGATGGCGGTCGGGCAGGCGTGCACGCACGGCGCGTCGTGGCAGAAGAGGCAGCGACCGGCCTCGGCTCGCGCCTGGGCCTGGGTGAGGGGCGGCCGATGGTCCGGAAACCGCGTCTCCACGCGGTCGGTCGGAACGGGCATGAACGTTCAGTCTGCGCCGGTGACCGGGGGTTCGTCAAGCAGCGGATCGGCCGGCCGGTCGCCCTGGAGGCGTTCCAGGAGCCGCCGCAGCGTAGGGAGGGTAAGGCGGTCCTTCTCGCGGCCCGCGGCCTCCTTCGATCTTACGACGTCGGCCAGGGACGCGACCACGATGGTCGTGCCCCGAATCTCGATCCTTATGGCGTGGCGACGGAGGTCCTCATAGCCGGCCGTACCGGCCGGCTCGAGGGTCACGTCGAGATCGCCATGACGCGTCGTCAGGTTCAGGATCGCCGTCCGGGCCAGCGTCTCCGGGGAACGATCGAAGCGGAGGCCACCTGGCTCGCCTTCCACGCGTATGCGGGCGTCGAGAGCGTCGAGCGCCGCCGCCAATCGACCCAGGTTCGCGGGATCGCGGTCGGGTGTGATGTCGACGTCGGTGGTGACGTGAGGTGATCCGTGAAGGGTGGCGGCGAGCCCCCCGATCAGGACATAGTGGACCTCGTGCTTCTCGAGGACCCGGAAGATCACCTCCGGATCGAACAGGGGGGGTTCAGCCACGGTCCCGGGCCAACGCCGCCCTGCCTGCACGGATGAAGGCGAGCGTCCGGGTGAGCTCGTCGAGCCGGTCGGCCGGACTCTGCGCCAGCTTCCGCTCGAGGAGACTGCTCTCATCGGGATCGTACGACGACAATGCGAGTCGCAGCTCCAGACCGCATGCCCGTAGGATTCGCGTCAAGGTCTCGAGCGAGGGCCGGGCCTTGCCGGCCTCCCAGCGAGCGATGGCGGACTGGGTGGTGCCTACCCTGGCGGCAACTTCGGCCTGCGTCAACCCGGCGCGGAGCCGGGCTTCGCGAATCAGGGAACCGCTCGACATGGCCGAAGTATAGCAGATCTGCTATTCCGATGCTGGCGTCTCACCTAGGCCGCAGCGCGAGCCCCAGGCTCGTGAGCGCGAGGACCAGTGCGGCTCCGGCGAGCCACCAGAAGAGATCCACGCGCTCCTTCCCCCTCACCCGGGTCACGCTGGCGGGCGTCTCCGAATCCTCGGCGCCGGTCCATTCGACCCGCTCGCCTCCTTCGTAGAGCTGGACCGCGGGCCAGACGAGTACGGCGTCCTCGTGCGGGTTCACGGCCACGAACGGGAACTCCACGAACCGCATGGCGGGGAGCCGGCCGGTCCAGATCGCGCGCACCACCCGGCCGTCGGCCCCGGTCACGACCTGGAGCTCCCAGTCCTCGACCTCGCCGAACGAGACGACCCGGACGTCGTCCGGGAACGTGAGCTCCACCCGCAGCGTGGGCACCTCCCGCTCGTTCGGGACCCGGAGGACGTACTTCTGGTACGCCCCGGGGCGGGCGAGGCGAGGATGGACCACCGCGTGACCGCGGGCCCAGGCGGGGACGAGGGCGAGCGTGAGGATCGCAGCCGCGAGAAGTCCGGCCGGCCAGCGCGGAAGGTGGCTCATCGGGCGGCTCCTTCCGGGAGCGCGGCCATCCCCGCGTCGGGAGGCGGCACCTGGGCCAGCCATGCCGCGACCAGGAGGACGACCGCGAAGACCAGGATCTCGCGGCGGACCGATCGCCGCAGGGTGGGCGCGCTCCCGGCGTCGAGCCGCGGCAGGAGCCGGAATCGGTGGAAGGCTCCCAGCGCCACCAGCGTGGCGAGGCCTCCCGCCTTGGCCAGGACGAGGCGGCCGTAGTCCGACCCCCAGAGCGAGGGCGGGTCGGGAAGGAGGAGCGCGGCCTGGAGGATTCCGGTCGCCGCGATCGCCACGACGGATATCAGGGCCACCGTCGAGACCCGCCGGGCGCGCCGGGAAAAGTCGGCGGCGTCGGGATCGGCCCCCGCGAGGCGGACCAGCCCGCCCAGCCACGCCGCGGCCGCCACGAGGTGGACGGCCTTGGCAGGGATCTCGACCAGAGGCGTCCGCGCCAGCGCGTGGCCGGCGGCACCGCTCGCCAGGACGGCCGCCACGGCAAGGACGGCCGCCGCTCGCGGCCGGCGGGCGAGGGCGAGCGCCCAGGCGGCCAGGAGGACCAGGCCCAGCCTGACCAACTCGATCCGACCCGAGGTCGTCCGGCTGGCCCTCGACAGCGCGGCCGCCGGGTCCGTCCCCGGCGAGGCGGTGAGCGCCCAGACGAGGAGATCCCCGGCCAGGAGGAGGGGCGCCAGGAGGGCCAGAGCGGCCAGGAGCCGTGGCACCCTCCTGGTCCCCGGCTCGAGGAACAGGAGGCTCCCCGCGAAGAGGAGGAGCGCGGCCATGGCGAGGGCCTCGACGGCCGCCCGGAGGCCGAGCGGCGGGACCGGCTCCGGCTCGACCGGCGGGGGCGGCGGAGCGGCCAGTACCTGCGGCTCCGCCCCCGCGACGTAGAACGCGTAGTCGCCGGAGACCACGTGGCCGTCGGCGGAGACGACCCGCCACACCACCCGGTAGCCGCCCGCCTCGAGCGCCGCGAGGGACGCCACGACCACCTTGACGTCATTCGGGTCCGTCGCCGCGACCGGCTGGAGGACCGAACCGTCCGGCCGGACGATCCGGATCTCCGCCATCACCCCCTCGACCGGCTCGCTGAAGGCGAGCCGGATCTGCGCAGGCGGGAGCCGGAGGGTGTCCCCGGCCGCCGGCGTCGAGGCGACCAGATGGGCGTGGACGGCCGTCCCGGCCGGGTCCGACCGGACCGCCGTGGCTAGGAGACCGGCCACGAGCAGCCCGGCCCCGGCCGCGCGCGGACCGACCCTCCCGGCTACCGCTCCCAGCGGACCCCCGCGTACAGCGAACGCCCGTCGGCGGGCTGGAAGTACCGGCCCGCCGCGTCATCGACCGTCACGGCCGGCGAGTACACCTCGTCGGTCAGGTTTCGGGCCTCGGCGAAGACGACGACCCCGGCGTCGGCCAGGCTCCATTCGCCGCGCACCCCGAACGTAGCCCACCCGTCGTTGGTCGCCGTGTTGGCGCTGTCGATGAAGCTCTCGTCCGGGACCCATTCCAGGTTGGGACGTACGGTCAGACCGGCGGGGTGACGCAGGACGAGCTCGGCCTGTACCACGTGGGTCGGCGCCCCCGGGATCTCCTTCCCCTCGAAGTCCGGATCATCCACGTACTCGTAACGTCCCAGCGTGTAGGCCAGGCGGAACCCTAGCGGCCTCGGATCCGGCCCCGGGCCCGGCGCGTCGCCGTAGTCGATCCCCGCTTCCAGCCCGTAGTGTCGGGTCCGGGGGGCGTTACGGTAGGTAGGGACGGTGAAGGTGGCGTCGGGAAACGGCTGGACGTTCAGGTTCAGGAGCTCGTCCTCGAGCTCTATGTCGTAGGCGGCGACCTGCCATTTCAGGTCCCCCCGCCGGCCGCGGGTCCCGAGCTCGATCTGCCAGGCGTCCTGCGCCTCGAGGTCCACGAAGCCCGGAACGGTCAGGCTGTTGAGCTCGATCAGGAGCGGCGGCTCGAACGAGCGGCTGATGTTCCCGAAGACCTCGCCCTCGACCCGCGGCAGCTCGTAGAGGAAGCCGATCTTCGGCATCCAGGCCTCGAAATCGCGCTCGTCGGTCTGGTCGCCGTCCGCCAGGAAGTCGTCCTTGACGCCGCGCCGGGCGCGGTCGTAGCGAAGCCCGACCACGGCTGAAAGAGGAGGCGCAAAGGCGAGAACTTCCTCGAGATAGAAGGCCACGCTCCCCGCCTCGTCGGTCTGGTCCTTGACGAGCTCGCCCGAACGCCCGCCATCGTTCTCGAAGTGGCGGTTGTCGGTCTCTCCCAAAGCCGGCTGGAAGCCGGCCGTGAGGCGGCTCTCCATTCCCGCCAGCGGGGCCCGGTTTTCATAGCGGACCTCGGCCCCGACGTCCAGGCTCACCTGATCCAGGACGCGGAAGATGGGATGCACGATGTCGCGGTACTGCAGATACGGAGACACCTCCAGCCGCTGATTCGGGCCGAGCTGGGCCCGCAGCTGGATCCCGAGGTGATGGAGGTCGTAGTCCCTCCCCCAGCGGTCCAGGACGTTGGTCGGATTCGCCTGATCGGGATCCGCCTCCATCTCTTCGCGCGTGAGCGACCCGGGGAGCTCCTCCTCGACGTGCGCGAAGAAGTAGAACCCGCGCAGGTCGACCCGGTCCGAAAGGACGGCACCCAGGTGGGCGTTCAACCGGTCGCGCCGCTGCTCGGAGAACTCGCGCGTCCCGTCCAGCGTCGTGTGCGCGTAGCTGGCGTAGTAGTCGGCATTCCCGAACACGTCGCCCGAAGAGAGCTGGCCCTTGAGAAATCCGAAGGACCCGGCCTGACCGAAGAACCGGAGCGGCTCGGCCGTGTACCCGGTCTTGGTCTCGACGTTGATGGCGCCGCCCAGGGTCGAGCCGCCGAAGCGGAGCGCGTTCCCGCCCTTGTAGACCTGGATGTTCGACGCCGTCAGTAGCTCCAGGGACTCGAAGTCGGTGAAACCGTCGGCGTTCCGATACGGCATCCCGTTGACCAGCACGTTGACGCCGCGGAGGTGGAAGTTGTTCCTGAGCCCGGACCCCCGGATCGAGAGCTGGCTCTCGTCCGCGGCGCCGAATCGGGGCTGGATGTAGACCCCCGGGGAGAACCGCAGGACGTCCCGGAAATGCGCCAGCCGTGTCCGCTCGAGCTCGGCCGTCTCGATCAGATCTACGGCTCCGGGGATCTCGCGCATCCGCTCGCGCACCTCGACGAGCTCGCGCGGGCTCCCGATGGCGGTAACGCCCTCGACCTCGATCGGGTGCGCGGTCAGGACCATGTCGAGGCCGGCCTCGAGGCCGGGGCCGATCCGTACGTTCGCCGACCCGGGCGCGTAACCCAGGCGGTCGAACCGGACCCGATAGGAGCCGGCCGGAAGGGCCGGCAGCCGGTAGCGGCCGGTCCGATCGGTCGCCGCGACCCGGTCGGTCCCCACGACATGAACGGTGACCCCAGCGACAGGGGCGCCGGCCGGATCGGTCACTCGACCGCTCAGCCACTCCGCCGTTTCCTGAGCCCCGGCCGGGCCGGCCAGCAGCAGGAACGCGAAAACGGCGCCAAGCCACGCCGTCCGACTCGAATGAAGCTCGTGCATGAAACCTCCCGCAGGTCATCCGTCCAAAGAGGGAGCGCGGGCGATCAGGCCCGCTCCCGATGAGCTCGACGAAGTCCTACGGGGTCGGTGGGCCGTTCGCGAACGGGAGGAGGTAGGAGGCGACGCGCGCCGCGGGTGCCGATGTCGTCCGGGAGCGGCCGTGGACGTCGTCGTGCGAGCGGACGTGGGCGTCGTCCGGCGCCACCGGGAGGGCGAGCGTCGCCGAGCCGTGACAGGTCCCGAAGCACGTGCATCCGTGCCCGCCGTCCTCCTCGCCGTGCGAGGCATCGCCGTGCACGGAGTGTCCGGCGACCGTGTCGTGGTGCGGGCACCGGTGGAGCCCCGCGGCTTCGGCGGCGCTCCCCGCCAGGAAGAGCGCTACGATGGCCGCGGCGAGGCCGCTCTGGAGGAGTTCACGGATACGCATCTCGTAACTCGTCAGTCTAGCACGACGATGTCGTACGAGCATCCCTCAGGCGGGCAGCTCCCGATGTGAAAGCGGGCGCCGTCGTCGGACGGCGCCCGCTCATCGCAGGTACCGAGGTCCGGGTCCTACAGGGCGGGCCTGGATCCCTCGGCGGCGTAGGCAGGACGGCGGGACTCCTCCCGCTGCCGCCCGTTCCCGGGGTGGCCGTTCCCGGAGTGACCGTTCGCGCTCCGACCGTTCCCACCGTCGTCCACCTGGACGAGGGCTCCCGAGAGAAGGTCGTTCAGGTCGACGCCCTCCTCCTGGTGGAGGCGGGCCAGGAACATCCACGAGCGGGGGATCTCGCCGCGCTCGTACTTGCTGATCGTCTGCTGGACGGAGTCGACGTTCTCGGCGAAGCTCCTCTGGTCCCGGTTGCCCCGGATCTGTTGGAGACGCTTGCCGACCTCTCTCCTCATCTTCGGCATGTCCATCTTGTTCCCCCTCGGGAGCGGGTCAGTGCCGCACGCATTCGTCGTGAACTGCGGGCCCACATCGACCATAACGGCGGTCCCGCTCCCCATCAGTAAGCCAGCGAACAATGGCCACAGGCGGCGGTTTCGTGTCAGTTTGACCCCCGACCCGTTCCGGGGTTCCACGCGCGCGGGGATCTGACGCGCCGGATCTCGGCGACGGTTGGTCGGCTGGACCGGCCCGGGCTAGATCGAGGTCGTCGATGGACAGCCTGAAGCGCCGGATCCGAATCGACCGCCACGAGCTCGCCGGATCGTTCGGCGACATCGGGACGGACTTTCCTCTCATCACCGGCATGATCCTGTCCGGCGGTCTGGATGCGGCCAGCGTCCTCATCATGTTCGGAGCCATGCAGATCATGACGGGGCTCCTCTATGGCCTGCCCATGCCGGCTCAGCCCCTGAAGGCGGTCGCCGTCCTGGTCATCGCGGGGGGCGTGACCCCGGAGGTTCTCTACGGCGGCGGGCTGGCCATCGGCCTGGCGATGCTTCTCCTGACCGTGACCGGCCTCGTCGAGTGGCTGGATCGACGCATCCCCAAGGCCGTCGTTCGGGGGATCCAGGTCGGGCTCGGTCTGAAGCTGGCCGAGCTGGCGCTGGGGGACTACGTGCAGTCGGCGGGGATCGAAGGCTACCTCCTGGCGGCGATCTGCTTCGCCCTCGTCCTTGCCCTGAGTGGAAGTCGCCGGCTTCCTGCCGCTCTTCCCGTGATCGGCATCGGGATCGTCTACGGCCTGCTCTCGAACCCCGGTGCGGTGGGGATCGGCTCGGCGTTCGGCTTCGAGCTGCCCCAACCCAGGATCCCGGCGCCCGGTCACGTCCTGGAGGGGTTCCTCGTCCTCGGGCTGGCCCAGCTCCCGCTTTCGCTGGGGAACTCCCTCTTCGCCACCCGGCAGCTAGTCCGCGACCTGTTTGGCCGGGAGATGAGCGTCCGCAAGATCGCCCTCACCTACTCCGCCATGAACCTCGTCAACCCGTTCCTGTCGGGCGTGCCGACGTGCCATGGGTCGGGAGGGATGGCCGGTCACTACGCCTTCGGCGCCCGGACCGGCGGAGCACCCCTGATCTACGGCGCCCTGTACCTCGGCCTGGGCCTCTGCTTGAGCGCGGGGTTCGACCAGGTGGTGCATTTGTTTCCGCTTCCCGTCCTGGGCGTGATCCTCCTCTTCGAGGGCCTCGCCCTCGTCCGGCTCGTCAGGGACATGACGGGGGACGGCTTCGAACTCGGAGTCGTGCTGCTGGTGGCGCTGAGCGCCCTGGCGCTTCCGTACGGTTTCCTGGTCGGGCTCGTGGCCGGTACGGCCGTCTTCTATCTGGGCCGGGGACGATCGTGGCTGGGCGACCCGCGATGAGGACGCACGCTCATACGCGCACGAAGGCCGCCACCTCGGGTCGCCGGCCGAGCTCCTCGAGCTCGAGGCCGGTCGGGCGCTGCGGCCGGTCCCGCTCGGTGTCGGCCATGCACAGAAAACCCAGTGGCTCGTCGGCGGCGGCTCGGAACTGGTGCCACGTGAGCGGTGGGATGTGGACCAGGTCGAAGGGCCCGATCTCGCGGATCTCCGGGTCCACCAGGACCCGTCCCGCCCCGCGCAGAATCACGACTGCGTGGGCGTGCTCGTGGCGTTCCAGCGTGGTGTGGCCGCCCGGCCCGACCTCGAAGTAACGGAGATCCGCGGCCAGACCCTCGCCGGGACCGAAGAGGAGCTGGCGGCTGACGTCGCGGAAGGCGCTGCCGTCCTCCTTGTAGGGCTCGACCGGGACCTCTTCCCACCGGAATCCATGGCCACGACGGATGGGGCCGCTCACTCGCCCCTCCTTCCGACCGCCCGCCGGGGAGCGCTTTCCTGCTGCGCCGCGTCCGCGACCCGTGCCACGAACTCGCGAGCCCGCTCCGCGAGCCCGTCGCCGGCCCGATAGAGCGTTCCTCCGACCAGCAGCATGGCGTCGATCCCGTAGAACTCGACCATCTCCCGGACGCGGCCCACGCTCATCCCGCCGGCCGGGACGGGGAGGGCCGGGCGCAGTTCCCCCAGCGGCGCCCGGAGCCGCGCCGCCAGGTCGCCGCACGTCTCCAGGTCGAGCGGGAAGCGGCCGCCGGCGTGGGGAAAGATCACCGCGTCGGCGCCATAGAGGCGGAAGATCGTCCCGAGGAGAAGACCGGTCACGATCCCGCGACCGCCGCCGAGGGCCGGGTGCGCCAGGACCGGGACCGGCGAGGCCCGGACCAGCTCGAGAAAAGCCGGCAGCCCGATCACGAGCGGCGCCGCCATGACCGCGCCGGCACCGCCGCCGGCCGCCGCGTCCAGCTGCCGGGCGAGCGCAGACGGCGTTCCGATCAGGTTGGGCGCGTAGACGGCCCGGCGGCCGGTCGCGTCCGCCGCTCGATCGAGCGCCCCGACGCAGGTGGCGACCCGGGCGGCCAGCGGGCAGCCGGGCGCGTCGGCCAGGCCGTGGTCATCCTTGATCAGATCGATCCCGGCCGCCGCCAGCGTATGGCACAGGTCGGCCAGATCCTCCGGCGGAAGCCCCATCGGCTTCAAGGCCACGCACGAGAGCGCCCGGCCTTCCACCCCGCACGCCTGCCGGAGACCGGGGACCCCGAAGCCCGGCCCTCCGAGGACTGCCAGCAGAGACTTCGGGAGGTCGACGTCGACGAGCTCGACGTCCCCCTGTAGGGAGACGTTCCCGAAGAGCACGTTCAGGAGCTGTGCCGGATCCTCCGCCGCGGCCTCCGCGGGAATCGCGAGCTGAGCCCGGTGGGCGTCCTCGGCGAGAGGCTCGACCGCGGTGACGCGCGCCGTCAGCCCGTACCGGGCGGCTTTGCCGACCAGGGCTTCCCGCGGCAGCTCGACCGTCTGCTCGAGCGCGATCTGCTCGGCGCGCCTCGTCGGATCGGCGGCCTCCCGGATCCGGTACGTCGCTCGGATGGACTCCACGCTTGGGAGACTATGGGAGCCCCCGGCGAGCGGCCAGCGTGCGCGACCCCTGGACCGAGGCCTGCCGGGACGCCACTTTGTCCGTCCGACCCGGATCCCGCTCAACCCTTCGCCCCGGAGCGCGCCATGGCCTTGTGGGGAGAGAAATGCGTTCGTTGCGGAAGTCAGCGTACCAGGCACACGTACGAGGGTCTCCCGACGTGCGAGGCCTGCGAGGAAACGCTGCGGGCCCGGCTCAAGGCCGACGCCGAGGAGCCGCGGCGCTGTCTGGGGGACGGTCAGGTCATGACGAAGGAGATCGTCCTCAACCTGGTTCTCGACCGCTGCCCGGCATGCGGGGGGGTTTGGCTGGACGGCGGCGAGCTCGAGCTGCTTCGGGAAGGTCTGGAGCGGGGGATGGCGGCGGACTTCGCGCACGCCATCGTGCCGCCTTTCTGAACCGGGAGCTACCTGGCCTCGGTCGCTAGCCGATCTGGTGCCAACGCGTCAGCTCCATCGGTTCGGCCAGCAGGTCGTCTGCCTTGGCGATCCAGGCCTGCAGACAACGACGGACCTCGATCAGCCCGCTCGACGTTCAGCTCGATCACGTTTCCATCCGGATCGGTCACGTAGATCTGGGCCCATGGGGTCACGTTCACGGGGCTCTCCTTGAGCGGCACGCCGTGCTTCTGGAGCCGCGCCAGGGTCCGATCGTAGTCCCGGACCCGCACCGCGAAGTGTCCGTCGCGGGAG
>DASZOP010000042.1:0-2808 GCA_035550715.1 Gemmatimonadota bacterium
CGATCCGCGGATCATCGCCGGCCAGGGAACGGTGGGCCTGGAGATCATGGAGGACGTCCCTGACGTGGACGCGGTCGTGGTGGGGGTCGGTGGTGGGGGCCTCATCTCGGGGATCGCGACCGCCGTCAAGGGACTGCGGCCCGAAGCGAAGGTGTTCGGGGTCGAGCCCGAGGGATCGGCGGTCGTGACGAGGAGCCTCGAGCGGGGCGAGCCGATCGCGCTCGAGGATCGGGACACGATCGCGGACGGGCTGAACGCCCCCTTCGCGGGTCGCCACACGCTGGCCCACGTCCAGGCGCGGGTGGACGACGTGGTCCTCGTGAGCGACGCCGAGATCGCCGAAGCGCTGCGTCTCATTCTGGCACGCGTCAAGCTCCTCGCCGAGCCTGCGGCGGCGGCCTCCCTCGCGGGCCTCCTCTCCGGCCGGCTCGACGTCCCGGCGGGCGCGACGGTCATCTGCGTGCTGAGCGGTGGGAACGTGGATCTGGAGCGGCTGAAGGAGCTTCTGTGAAGAGGGATCAATCCGGCGGCCGCCGGCGCGCCCGCTCCAACTTCCGCCTCTCGCGCTTGGTCGGCCGGCCCTTGCCCTCGTAGGAGGGGACCGGCACGTCGCGCATCTGGATCCGGCGGACCTCCCGCGCCTCCCGGCTCTCCTCGGTCTCCTCGTAGAGAAGCGCGGCCTCGGCGGCCGAGCGCCGGCGCTCCGCCAGCCCGCGGACGACCACGACGTACGTGTACGGCCCTCGCACGATCTCGAGCTCCTCGCCTGCCCGGAGATCCGCGGCCGGCTTCACGCGCCGTCCGTTCAGGCGGACCTTGCCGCCGGCGACGGCCTGGGTCGCCAGGGCGCGCGTCTTGAACCATCGCGCCGTCCACAGCCACCGATCGACCCGCATGACCTTCGCCTCACCCACTCGCGGATGATACACTCCAGTTCCCATGGTCGCGATGGAGAACCCCGACACGGAGTTCCGCTTCGAGATCTATCCGGATCTGGCCGGAGAGCGGCTGGGTGGCATCGCGCTGTCGGCCAGCGACGAGTTCTTCGCGCCGAAGGAGAACCTGCTCCGCGAGGGTCGCGCGCGGTTCGAACCCGAGCGCTACACGGATCACGGAAAGTGGATGGATGGCTGGGAGAGCCGGCGAAGGCGGGGGCCGGGGCACGACTGGGTCGTGATCCGGCTGGGCGCCCCGGGCGTCATCCACGGCGTCAACGTGGATACGAGCCACTTCCGGGGGAACCACCCGGAACGCGCATCGATCGAGGCGTGCGCGATCGATGTCGGGCTGGAGACCGAGGGGACGTTCGAGGATTCTGCGTGGACGACGATCGTACCGCCGCTTCCGCTCGCGCCCGACGCCGACAACCGTTTCCCGGTACGGGACGGGAGCCGCTGGACGCACGTGCGGCTCAACATCGTTCCGGACGGGGGAGTGGCGCGCTTCCGCGTTCACGGTGTGCCGGTGCCCGGTCCGGCCGAGGAACCGGGCCCCGTGGACCTGGCCGCCGTCCAGCGAGGCGGTTTGGTCCTCGGCTGGAGCGACGCCCGGTTCGGTCCGCCCCATCGCATCCTCCTACCTGACCGGGCCCGCCATATGGGGGACGGATGGGAGACCCGCCGGCGCCGGGGTCCGGGCCACGACTGGGTCGTGATCCGTCTCTCGGAGCGAGGCGCGCCGCGGCGGGTCGTGATCGAGACCACCCACTTCAAGGGAAACCATCCGGAGAGCTTCGGACTCGAGGGGCTGGACGACGGAGGCGAGTTCGGCGATCCCCGGTCGGGGCTCCGGGCGCCGCCCGAGGAACACGCCGGATGGCGGAAGATCGTGCCGAAGACGCCCCTCGGGCCGGACACCGCCCATGAGGTCCACGTCGAGAACCCCGGACCCGTCACCCACGTTCGATTGTCGATCTACCCGGATGGCGGCGTGGCGCGCTTCCGGCTGTACGGCGATCCGGTGCCGGCCGGAGGATCCGGTCGAGGCGGCGGATGACGGGGCCGAACCAGGAAAGAGCGGTCCTCGATCTCGACTCGGCGCCCCGGTCCGAGGCGATCGAGCGGCTTCGTGCCTGCTGCGGGGCGGAGCGCTGGGCGCTGGCCATGGCCGACCGTCGCCCGTTCGGCGATCTGGCCCGCTTCCTCGAAGCGGCCGAAGTCGAGTGGGCAGCGCTCGGGCCGTCGGATTGGCGCGAGGCGATCGACCATCACCCGCGCCTGGGCGGGACCGGCCTCGCGGCCCGGAAGTTCGACGCCACGCGCTCCCTCTCCGAGAAAGAGCAGGCGGGGGTTCTGGACGCGGCCGAGGCGATCCGGGGTGCCATCGCCGACGCGCAGCGCGAGTACGAGAACCGGTTCGGCTTTATCTTCCTGATCCGGGCGAGCGGCCGTTCGGCGGCGGAGATCCTCGCCGAGATCGAGCGCCGGATGAGGAACGACCCGGAGACGGAGCTCGCCGTCGCCGCCCGCGAGCTTCGGGAGATCGCGCGCCTCCGTCTCGAGCGTCTCTTCGGCGATGCCGCAGGAGGAAGCGGATGAGCGTAACGACCCACGTCCTGGATACCTCGAGCGGTCATCCCGCTTCCGGGGTGGAGGTGCGGCTGGAGGCACGGGACGGGGACCGCTGGCGTGAGCTCGGGTCGGGCCGGACGGACGCCGACGGCCGGGTGCGGGATCTCCTGGGAGACGGCCGGATCGCCGCCGGCGTCTTCCGGCTCACGTTCGCTACCGGCCCCTACTTTCAGGCGCGCGGGGTGGAGAGCTTCCATCCCGAGGTCGCGGTCGTCTTCCGGATCGAGGATCCCGACGA
>DASZOP010000043.1:0-2668 GCA_035550715.1 Gemmatimonadota bacterium
GGCTGGAGGGTCAGGAGATCTTCAGGTACCGGGTGTGGCTGCACTTCGGACAGGGGGGAATGCGCTTGCCCGCCGCCAGCGCGAGCACGTATCCGCACTGCTCGCACTGGTACCCGCCCTCCCGCGCCACGACCTCGCCGGTCTTGAACTCATGGCCGATCTGGAGGACGGACTGCTCGTACTTGCGACGCGCGAACGTTCCCGCGACGATCGCCGCCGAGGCGCCGACCAGGCTCCATACCACGCTCTTCCACTTTCCCACGCGTGCGCTCCCTCGATGTTCGATTGGGACCCGGGCGGGTGAAGTCTACGCTCGCGGCCGGGCCACCGTCAAAAAAGCGCGCCGGCGCTCTTCAGTTCGTGCGGACGACCGCCATCCTGACCGTCGTCCTCCCGAACGCGTCGAAGAACACCTCCTCGACCCCGTTGCTCGTCTGGGGCGCCAGCCGATAGTAATCGGCGTCCGCGCGGTCCAGCGTCCGGGTGACGTTGAAGCTGGCGTCCAGATGCAGCTCCTCGAGCGTCATCCCCCGGAGACGGTCCCCGGGAAGGCAGCCGCAGCGGCCGATCTCCTCGGCCATCCCGTGGAGATTCACGGTCCGATAGTTGAAGCGAGGACCCTCGATCAGGTCGAGGTTGGTGACCGCGGCGGTGATGAACCAGTCCCTCAGGATCTCCTCGAACGGCAACCCCGTGACGCCTTCGACGTTGCGCACCCCCCGCAGCCCGCTCTGTCCCAGATTCCGGTAGGTGACCGGTCCGAACCGGTCCCCCAGATAGAGGGCGAACATCATGTACTGGTGCTTGAACGCGTCGACGTAGTCCAGCGGCAGCATCGACAGGCCGCCGTTCTGTCCGCCGGTGAACTGCCACAGCCGGAGCAGCGAGCCGCTCCAGTAGCCGTTCAGCGCCTCGGCGGCGTAGGACATCCCCTCGTTCAGCCATTCCTCGTCGCCGATCGCCCCGGTCGTCGTGAGGTGGTGGCCGGCGTTGATGACGTGCTGGTGCTCGTGGGCGAGGGTGGCCAGCGGACGATCGATCGGGTCGCTCGGGATCCAGTTCGCGTAGAAGGACTCGACGCCGAGGGTCCGGATGGTGTCGCAGTAGATCCCGCCGTTGGTGCCGAGCTCGGGCGACATGATCACGAGCAGGTGGCCGTTCAGGTCGAGGTCGGTCGTGAACCCGAAGAGCCGGGTGTTGGTGGGATGGATTTCTTCGTCGAAGGCGCGCCCCATCGAGTCGATCCGGGCCTGATGCGCGCCCGCCGGAGCGTCCACGTAGATGGCGACGCTCTCGCCGTCGTACCGGAGCGGCGCCAGGCGATCGGCCTCGATGCCGCACGACCGGATGTTGACGGCGACGGGGAGCGCGGCCGACGCGGTCAGCCCGGCCGGGTCGATCTCCCCGCGCCGGACGTCGCCGGTCCCGGACCCCGCCGGGCCCGGGTCCCGGGGCAGGGGCGGGACCTCCAAGGAACCCGTCAGAACGTCCCCCGGCACCTGGTACAGCAGCCGGTAGCCGGTCCGGCGCTCCAGATCCGTCTGATACGGGATCAGCACGTACTCGGCCCCGGGCTCGCCCGGAAAGCTCAGGATCGCGCCTTCGGCGGGCGGACGGACCTCCTGGATCTGACCGATCCCCGCCTCGAGGGGAACGACGGACGTGGAGACGACCTCGAAGGGCAGAAACGAGCGGGCGTCGCGCTCGAGGGTCACGATCACTCGCGTCCGGTCCCCCTGCGCCGGCATCTCGATCTGGAAGACCGCGATCCCGCGCCGATCGGCGGCCTCGAAGTGGCTTCGGAGGATGCCCCGCCCCTCCTCGATGGCGGCCTCGAGGAGGGCCCCCTCGAACGGGACCGGCTCGCCGGCGTCGGCGGTCCGGCTCACCGACAGCGCCAGGGTGACGACGTGAGGGGTGGAGGAGGTCACGACCTGGGCCCGCGGCGTCACGTACCGGAGGACGATCCCGTCGCGGCCGCCGGGCGCCCCTACCGGGCCCTGCTTCTCGCTGCACGCCAGCGCGAGAAGGATCAGGAGGAACGGGGTTCGCCTACGCAGGAACCACCGCCTCTGCGACGCCGCCCGCGAGGCGTTCGGCGAGCGCCCGGCCCGTGTGCGATCCTTCCCGGTCGGCGACTTCCTCGGGCCGGCCGGTCGCCACCACCCGGCCGCCCCCCGGGCCGCCCTCGGGCCCCAGATCGACGACCCAGTCGGCGCGCGCGACGAAGCCGAGATGGTGCTCCACGACCACCACCGTGTGGCCTCGCGCGATCAGCTCGTCCAGTACCCGCACCAGGATCCGGATGTCGTCGTCGTGAAGCCCGTTGGTGGGCTCGTCGAGGAGATAGAGCATCCCGCGGCCGCCACGGCCGCGAGTACCGGGCCGGCGGGCGAGCTCGCGCGCCAGCTTGAGCCGCTGCGACTCGCCGCCCGAAAGGGTCGTCGCCGGCTGACCCAGCGTCAGATAGCCGAGCCCGACCGCCTGGAGGACGCGCAACCCCCGTCCCACCTTCGGCTCCCCCGCGAAGAAGACGAGCGCCTCGTCGACCGTCAGCTCCAGGATCTCGTCGATCGACCGTCCCCGCCACCGGACCTCGCGAACGTCGTCCCGGTACCGTCGCCCTCTGCACGCCTCGCACATCACGAAGACGTCCGGCAGGAACACC
>DASZOP010000044.1:0-2732 GCA_035550715.1 Gemmatimonadota bacterium
CTCCCTCAGTCGTCGTGCGGCGCACAAGACACATGCGCCTCGGACGCCTTCAGTCGCGCGCCTTGAGCTCGGCGCCCTTGGACGCTCCGGACGGCAGGGTCGGCGTTGAGCTCCCTGATCGTTGCCTCCGGATGCTCCGCCGCCTTGAGCTCGATGCCCCTGATCTCCCGCAGACAATCCGCCACTACCCGCTCGCACGGTCATTTCGCTTATCATAGATGATCGATTCTGTTTAAATCTGGACGATTCGATGGAATGAAGCTTGCACGGCAGGGAGGGCGTAGCGCGCTGCCGCCGGCCTTCGTTTCCGGAGAACCATGGACCCACGCCAATCGCGGACCCTCCGACTCCTGCTCGGCGGGGCGTCCGGCCGTCGCGGCCTGACGTTCATCGAGCTGCTTCTGGTCCTCGTCCTGCTCGGGATCCTGGCCGCGGTCGCCCTGCCGAGCTTTGGCGCCGGGGCCCGCTCCCATCGGGTCGTCCGCGAGGCGCGGGAGGTCCATGGCGCCCTGGTCCAGTCGCGCGCGCGCGCGGTGGCCGAGAGGCGACCGCACCGCTTCCGGGTCCTCGCGGACGGCCGGTTCCAGCTGGAGGCCCGCGACGACGCCGGCACATGGACGGCCTTCCAGACTTCGCTTCCGCCCGATGCGCCCGTCGGCGTCGTGGGTGGAAGCGGGGGCACGATCGTCTTCGAGCCGGACGGTCGGGTGGAGCTTCCGGCCACCGTGACCGTCGGCGACCCGCCGTCACGGCACGGGATCCGGGTTCTCGCCGGGGGGCTGCTCCGCTGGGAGCGACCGTGACGTACGCCAGAATGGGCACCGGCCCGGCTGGAGAGCAGGGCTCGACCTTGATCGAGGTGATGGTGGCTCTGGTCGTCTTCCTGGTCGGCTCGCTCGCCGTGGCGGCCTTCCTGCTCGTCTCGGTCCGGGCGCAGACCGGCGCCGGCCGTCGCGGGCAGGCCGATCAGCTCCTGCGCGCCAAGGTGGAAGAGCTCCAGGCGACCGCCTACACCGAAGTCGTCGACGGCTTCGACGCCGAGTCCCTCGGGGCCGAGATCTTCGAGCGGACCTGGGAGGTCACGGAGGACCAGCCGGTCCCGCGCGTCAAGACGATCCTGCTCGAGGCGTCCTGGGAAGAGCGAGGCCGGGATTTCACCATCCACGCCACGACGCTGAGGAGCGCGGAATGAGGCTGGCGAACGTTCCGTCGACGGCACGTCCCGCGCGCCGGACCGGCTTCACGCTCGTCGAGCTCCTGTTGGCGATGACGCTGACGGGAGTCCTCGGCGTGGCCGCGGTCCGCCTCTTCGTGGCGCAGCACCAGGCGTTCGTCCGGCAGGGGGAGGGGATCCGGCGCACCCAGAACGCGCGCGCGGGGTTCGACCTGATGACCCGCGAGATGCGGAACGCGGGGTACGATCCCCGCGGGACCGCGGCCGCCGGCGTAACCACGTGGTCTGCGGAGGCCTTCGGCTGGACGGCGGATCTCGACGCGGACGGAACGGCCGACGGCGAGGGCGAGCGGGTCGAGTACAGGCTGGCCGGGGAGGGGACGCTGGCTCGTCGCGAGGACGGCGTCGACGTTCCGGTCGCCGAGCACGTCACCGAGCTCCGGTTCACCTACTTCGCCGACGTCGACGGGACGCCGGCGGCCTCGGCCGACGAGATCGAGCTCGTGGCGGTCAGGCTCGTCTACGATACGCCGCACGGGGAAGCCAGCGCGACCCTGGAGACGCAGGTCGCCCTGCGCAACCGGGCGTGGCGGTGAAGGCCCTTCAGCCGATCGCCCGGCCCGCCGGGTTCGTCCTGCCGGCCGTGCTGGTCATCCTCCTCGCCCTGGGGCTGGTTGGCGGGGCGGCGGCGCTGCTGACCTCGACCGAGATGCGGGTGGCGGGGATGACCGGGATCGGCCACCGCGCCGATGAAGTCGCCGCGGCCGGGCTCGAGCACGCCGTCGCCCATTTCGGCACGGACGGGCCGACCACCGGCTGGCCGGTCGAAGGCGAGGTAGGCGGTTTCGACTACGTGGTGTCGATCGTCGCCGACAGCTTCGACTTCGGCTCGGGCCGCGCGGCCGTCCACTGGAGCGGGGACCGGGGCCTCAACGACGCCGGGGACGGGCAGCCGGTGTGGGTGCTGACGTCCCGAGCCGTGCGTGGCCCCTGGCGGGCGTCCGAGATCATGCGGGTGACGGCCAGCGGCCTCGAGATCGGGATCGGCTCGGCGATCGCCGCCGGAGGCACGTTCGGGCTGACCGGCAACGCCACCGTCTCGGGCGTCAACGTGGACGAGAACGGCCAGCCGGTCGACCCCACGAACCCGTCGACGGCGGGGGTGTGTCAGGAGAACAAGGCCGCGTTCATGGTCGAGGACGGGGACGGGGTGGAGGCCAAGGGCAGCGCCGACTTGGACGGCAACCCGACCTACGCCGGCAACGATCCCCCCTACGTCGTGGCCGACCCGTCCCCGACGCCGGTCACCCCCGAGGAGGTCCTCGGGCTGCCGGCGGGCGCCCTCGACGACCTCCGGCGGACCCCCGCCGAGTTCGCGGCCGACCCCGTCGTCCCGCTGGAAGGGATCGTCTACATCACGGGCGACTTCGGCACCGGCGCCGGTACCGGCCATGGACTCGACGGCAGCGGGGTCCTGATCGTCCACAACCCGCTCTTCGATCCCCGGGAGCACGACCCGACCGACCCCCTCTACGACCCCTCCAGGGTGGCCGACCCG
>DASZOP010000045.1:0-9849 GCA_035550715.1 Gemmatimonadota bacterium
GGCGAGCGTCGCCGAGCCGTGGCGCCAGAGATACAAGGCCGCGGCCAGGAGCAGGACGCCGAAGGCGAGCGATGGCTCGCCGAAGATGATGTTGTCGAACGGAAAGTCGACCGCCAGCGGCCACGTGAGCGTCATGTGGAGCCCGGTGGCGGATAGGATGGCGCCGACCACCCCGAACCCCAGCGCCCAGGCCTCCGGTACGACCTTGCTCGGGTCCCGGATCAGCTCGCGCCCGAAGAGGACGAGCATGATCAGGGCGGCACCGGCAGCCACCGCCATGACGGTGTTGTAGGTGGGCATCGTGGTCCAATCGATCTTGAGCCCCGTTGGTTCCACGACCAACCTCCCTGTCCGGACATCACGAACATCCCACGGAGCCGAAGAAGGAATCCCCTTCCCCGGATTCTCTACCCCTTCAGCCAGTCGACGAGCAGGTACCGGCTGATCTGCCGGTTCATGGCGGCGATCGACTCCAGGTTCTCGATCTCCTTGGGGCAGACGACCGTGCAGTTGCCGGCCTTCGAGCAGTCGGCGATCCCGCCCGGACCCATCAGGCCTTCGTAGCGCTCGACGGCCTGCATCTTCCCGGTCGGATGCAGGTTCATGAGCCGCGCCCAGGTGATCGGCGCAGCACCCATGAAGATCGTGTCCTCGTCGTGGGCGGCGTTCACCTGCGGGCACGCCTCGATGCAGCATGCGCAGGACATGCAGCGGGAGAGCCAGTACCCTTCCTCGCGGTCCCGCTCGTCCATGCGGGGGCCCGGCCCCAGGGCGTACGTTCCGTCGATCGGGATCCACGCCTCGACTCGTCGATAGTGGTCGAACAACCGCTGACGGTCGACGACCAGGTCGCGCCGGACCGGGAACTTGGTCATCGGCTCGAGCGTGATCGGCCGCTCGAGGTCCTTGACCAGGGCCGAGCACGACTGCCGGACGTTGCCGTTGACGAGCATCGTGCAGATCCCGCACACCTCTTCCAGGCAGCTCATCGCCCACGCCACCGGGGTCGTGCGCCGGCCCTCGGCGTCCACCGGGTTCCGGCGGATCTCCATCAGGCACTCGATCACGTTCATGTTGGGACGCTCGGGAACCTCGAACGGCTGCCAGTAGGACCGCGTCTGGGGGCCGTCCTGCCGCTTGACCCTGAGCCGCACCGTCCCTATCGCCTCCCTCTCTCCCGTTCCGGGAGGCGGGATCTCGATGTCCATGTCGCTGCGCGCTTCGTCCCGCTCCGCCATCACCGGATGTCCTTCCTGTACTGTCGGGGCCGGGGCGGGATCAGGGACACGTCCACGGGCTCGCTCGAGAGCCTCGGCCCCTCCGGCGTCCACTCGGCGATCGTCGTCTTGAGCCACCTCTCGTCGTCGCGGCCGGGAAAGTCCGGGCGAAGATGGACGCCCCGGCTCTCCTGTCTCGCGATCGCCCCCTGCACCATCGCCCGGGCGAGCTCCAGCATCTCCTGGAGCTGGCGCGTGAACACGACCGACTGGTTCACCCAACCACCGGTGTCGGGCAGGTCGATCCGGTTCCACCGATCCCCGAGCTCGCGGATCTTCGCGTCGGTCTGCCGAAGCTGCTCCTCCTTGCGGACGACGGTGCAGTAACGAGTCATCCAGTCCCCCAGCTCGCGGTGAAGGGCGTACGGGTTCTCGCTTCCTCCCTGGAGCCCCAGGACGCCGCCCCGGCGCTCCTCCTGTGCCGCCACCTCCGTCTGGTAGATCGACTCCTCCTGGTCGGCGGCTAGCTCACCCAGCCCCGCCGCGTAGTCGATCATCTTCGGCCCGCCCTTCATCCCGTCGAAGGTGCACGAGACGAGCGCATTCGCCCCCAGCCGGTTCGCCCCGTGATACTCGTAGTTGGCCTCGCCGCCCGAGAAGACCCCCGGGATCGAGGTCATGAGATCGTAGTCGACCCACATCCCGCCCATCGAGTAGTGGACGGCCGGGAAGACCTTCATCGGCACCCGACGCGGGTCCTCGCCCATGAACTTCTCGTAGATCTCGAGCACGCCGCCCAGCTTGACGTCGAGCTCCTTCGGGTCCATGTGGGTGACGTCGAGATAGACCGCCTCGTCTCCATCCACCCCCAGCCCCATGTCGTAGACGACCTTGTAGATGGCCTGGGCGGCGATGTCCCGCGGGACGAGGTTGCCGTACGCCGGGTACCACTCCTCGAGGAAGTACCACGGCTTGCCGTCCCGGGGCACCCATACCCGGCCCCCCTCCCCGCGCACGCTCTCGGAGATCAGCCGCCGCTTGTCGCGGCCCGGGATCGCGGTCGGATGGATCTGCACCATCTCGGGGTTGGCGTACTTCGCGCCCTGGCGATAGAGGTTGGCGTTGGCGGCGCCGGTATTGATGATCGAGTTGGTCGACTTGCCGAACACGACCCCCGGACCGCCGGTCGCGACCATGGTGGCGTCCCCCCGGAAGGCACGGATCTCGAGCGAGGCCAGGTCCATGGCGACGATCCCGCGGGCCACACCGGCCCCGTCCCGGACGGCTCCCAGGAACTCCCACCCCTCGTGCTTGGTGACCAGCCCCTGGTCCTCCCAGCGGCGAACCTGCTGGTCGAGGGCGTACAGGAGCTGCTGCCCCGTCGTGGCGCCGGCGTAAGCGGTCCGGTGGACCTTGGTGCCACCGAAGCGGCGGAAATCGAGCAGCCCCTCGGCGGTCCGATTGAACATGACCCCCATGCGATCGTAGAGATCGATGATCTCGGGCGCGGCCTCGGTCATCTCCTTGACCGGCGGCTGATGAGCCAGGAAATCGCCGCCGTAGACGGTGTCGTCGAGGTGCACCCACGGCGAGTCCCCCTCGCCCTTGGTGTTGACCGCCCCGTTGATTCCCCCCTGCGCGCAGACCGAGTGACTGCGGGAGACACGGACCAGGCTGAACAGGTCCACGGAGTGCCCGCGCTCGGCGATCCGGATCGTCGTCATGAGGCCGGCCAGCCCGCCGCCGACGACGATGAACCTCGGCTTGCCGCCCGCTCCCACTACGATAGGAACGCCCACACGGCGGCGAGGGACACGGCCAGGACCAGCACTCCGAACACGGCGCAGAGTTTCGCCGCGGCGCGGCGGGCGCGCGGTCCGCTCACGACACCCCACGTCATCAGGAAGGTCCGAACCCCGTTGGCCAGATGGAAGGAGACGGCCACGAGGCCGATCACGTAGAAGACGACCCACCCCGGATCGGCGAGGATGTCGGCCATCATCCGGAAATCGACCGGGACACCGAAGAGGTAGTTGGCGAGCCGGGTTTGCCAGAAGTGCCAGCCGATGAACACCAGGGCGACGATCCCGCTCCACCGCTGGAGGGTGTACAGCCAGTTGTTGGGGTAGGCGTACCGGAAGGCGTTCCCGTCCCCTCGGGCGTGGACGTAGATGCCATACAGGGAGTGGAACAGGATCGGCGCCCAGATGAACGGGATCTCGATCAGAAGGAGGTACGGCAGGCTCTCCAGGAACTCGGCCACGCCGTCATAGATCTCCTCGCCGCTGGCGGCGAAGGAGTTGATACCGAGATGGATGAGGACGTAGAGCCCGATCGGGAAGACGCCGGTCAGGCTGTGGAGCCGCCGCAGGAGAAACCGGCGTCGGCTCAGGGCTTCCTCCCCCGCTTCCCGTTGCGCTGCCGTCGCCGTCGCCACGGCGGCTACTCTAGTTATTGGGGAACGGAAGAACCAGGGATCTAAGGGTTGGGATTGCCCGTCGAGGACGTCTTCAGGGGCCCTTTACAGCGAGAGCTTGGACATCGTTTCTTTCACGTGCGCCGCCGACGCATGCAGTGCCTTCTTCTCTTCCCCGGTCAGCTCGATCTCGATGATCTCCTTGATGCCGCCTGTGCCGAGCTTGACCGGCACGCCGACGTAGACGTCGGAAAGCCCGTACTCCCCCTCCAGCCAGGCCGCGCAGGGGAGGATCCGCTTCTGGTCCCTGAGGATCGCCTCGGCCATCTCGACGGCCGCCGCGGAGGGCGCGTAGTAGGCGCTTCCGCTCCCCAGGAGCTCGACGATCTCTCCGCCCCCTTTCCGGGTCCGATCGACCAGCGCCTCGATCCTCTCGTCGTCCAGCAGATGCGGCAGCGGGATGCCGGCCACGGTCGAGTAGCGGGCCAGCGGCACCATCGAATCCCCGTGGCCTCCCAGAACGAAGGCCGACACGTCACGCACCGAGACGTCCAGCTCGAGGGCGATGAAGGAGCGGAAACGGGCCGTGTCCAGGACCCCGGCCATCCCGACCACCCGGGCGCGGTCGAAGCCCGTGACCTCGAGCGTCACGTAGCACATCACGTCGAGCGGGTTCGACACGACGATCACGATCGCGTCGGGGCAGCGATCCCGGATCTCGCCCGAAACCCCCTGGACGATGTCGGCATTCTTCTTGAGGAGGTCGTCCCGGCTCATGCCGGGCTTGCGGGGCAGGCCGGCCGTGACGACGACCAGGTCGGAGCCTTCGATGAGGCCGTAGTCCGTCCCGCCCACCAGCCGCGTGTCGTAGCCAACGACGGGGGCAGACTCCCAGAGGTCGAGGGCCTTGCCCTTCGGAACCCCCTCCAGGATGTCGATGAGGACGACCTCGCGGGCCAGCTCGCGCTCCGCGAGGCGCTGGGCGGTCGTGGCGCCGACGTTGCCGGCGCCCACGACGGTGAGCTTCACGCCACCCGCCGTCGGCACTACTCGGTGACGAGCACCGAGATCCGGCGACGATCGCCGCTGCCGCGCTCGAACTGCACGATCCCGTCGGCGAGAGCGAAGAGGGTGTCGTCCTTGCCGCGCCCCACGTTCACGCCGGGATGAAACTTCGTGCCCCGCTGGCGCACGAGGATGTGGCCGGCCCGAACGTGCTGCCCGCCGAAACGCTTGATGCCGAGCCGGCGGCCGGCGCTGTCACGCCCGTTCCGGCTCGCTCCCTGTCCCTTCTTGTGAGCCATGACCTACTCCTTGTGCGACAGGCTCATGTGCTGCTTGAGCCCGCGCTCGGATCCGTATTCCTTGCCGCACTCCGGGCAGACGAACTGCGTCGACTCGTCGGCCTCCGCCGCGGCTTCCGATTCCGGGGCCACGACCTTACGACGCCCCAGCGCGAGACCGGTCACCCGGAGCTCCGTGAAACCCTGTCGATGCCCCTGCTTGCGGCTGTATCTCTTGCGACGCTTGTACTTGAAGACCGTGATCTTGCGCCCCCGGCCGTGCTTGACGATCTCGGCCGTCACCGTGGCCCCCTCGACCATCGGGGCGCCCACGTGGACGGCCTTTCCGTCGCGGGCATAGAGGATGCGGTCGAACGTCACGGTCTCGCCGGGCTCGCCGCCGAGGGAGGGGACGCGGATCGTATCGTTGGCGGCGACGCGAAACTGCTTCCCGCCGGTCTCGATGATGGCGTGCACGGCTCTCTCGGGTGCGCTGGTAAACGGTTCGAAATGACGTAGATAGAAGAATGAAAAAATACCCCGGCCGACCCCGTCCTGTCAAGACACGGGGAGCCGGCCCGGGCGGCCGCCGGACAGCTCGGTCAGGCCGTCAGGTCGAGCTTGATCGGGCGCTGGCTGGGGAGCGAGATCAGCTCGAAGTCGTCCCGGTGGAGCAGCGGGTCGTCCCCCACCTGGATCTCCAGGCCGTGGTCCCGCCCCAGCCGGTCCAGCGTGTCCTTCTCGTGCTCGAGCAGATACAGCGCCACCGCCGGGTGGGAGCGCACCCGGATCTTCTTGTTCTTTCCGTCCAGCGCCGCCCGTCTGAGCTGCCGCTCGATCTTCCGCGCGAGGGCGGTGAACTGCATGACGCGTCCCGACCCGCCGCAGTCGTCGCAGCGCTCGGTTGCGCTCTGGTAGAGGCTGGGCCGCCGGCGCTGCCGGGTCATCTCGATGAGCCCGAGGTCGCTGACCTCGAAGGCCTTGGTCTTGGCCCGGTCGCGGCCGAGCCACGTCTTGAGCTCGGACAGGACCTTGCGGCGATTGGCCGGGAGCTCCATGTCGATGAAGTCGATCACGACGATCCCCCCGATGTCCCGGAGACGAAGCTGACGGGCGATCTCCCGGGCGGCGTCCAGGTTGGTCCGAAGGATCGTGGCCTCGGGGTCCTTCTTTCCGGTGTAACGGCCGGTGTTCACGTCGATCGACACCAGCGCCTCGGTCGGTTCGATGACGATCGAGCCGCCCGACTTGAGAGGCACCGTCCGATGGAAGGCGGCCTCGATCTCGGGCTCGATTCCCATCGCCTCGAAGAGCGGGATGCGGTCGCGGTAGAGCTGGACCCTCTCGAGGAGCTCCGGAGAGAGCCGCTTGAGATACCGGCGGACCTGCGCGTACAGTTGACGGTCGTCCACCACCAGCCGGTCGACCTTGTCGGAGAAGATGTCCCGGATGAGGCCGCTCGTGAGCTCGGCCTCCTGATGGAGAAGCGCCGGGGCCTTCGATCGTCCCGACTTGTTGACGACCTTGCGCCATGTCTCGACGAGGCTCTTCACCTCGCGCTCGAACTCCTGACGCGTCAGCTCCTCGGCCGCCGTCCGGACGATGACGCCGCCCTCGTCGGGCTTCACCTCCTCCAGGATCTTCCGGAGCCGGACACGCTCGGAGCGGTCCTCGATCTTCCGGCTGACGCCGATGTGATCGACCCCGGGCATGAAGACCAGGAACCGGCCCGGCAGCGAGACCTGCCCGGTCAGCCGCGGCCCCTTGGTCGAGATCGCCTCCTTGGTGACCTGGACGATGATCTCCTGACCGCGCTTGAGATGGTCCTGGATGGCCATCCCGTTCGAGCCCCGGCGGCCCCGACCACGGCGGCGGCGGTTGGCTCCGCCCCGGCCGTCGCTGCGTCCGTTTCCGTCGTCGTCGTCGTCCAGCAGCTCGGCCCCCGCCAGGTCGGAGACGTGCAGGAAGCCGCTCTTCTCCATTCCGATGTCGACGAACGCCGACTGCATGCCGGGGAGGACGGCGGTGACCAGCCCCTTGTAGACGTCGCCGACATGACGCTCTTCCTCCTCGCGGTCGACCATCAGCTCGACGAGCTGGTCGTCCTCGAGGATCGCCACGCGGGTCTCTTTGGGGGATACGGTGACCAGGATCTCGCGCTTCATGGGCGGACCGCCGTCCGCCCGCGCGTGGGGATGTGCATCTGCGTGTTCCTCGGGCTGGCGCCGCCGTGGCCGGGGCCACGCCGACGCGAGCCGTCACGCCCTACGCCTCGCGCTCGACTTCGATCGCGCGGCGCGTTCGCCGCGCCGGCCGGGGGTCCGTTTCGCTCCCGCCCGTGCATCGGGCGCTTCGACTCGCGCGTGACCGATGCCTAGAACGAGGGGGAGACGAGCGCGGAGACCCGCGGCGGATCGAGGGATCTGGGGCGCCGCGGCGGATCGGGCGGCCGCGGACAGAGGGGGTAGCTCGTGAGGGCTCAACGTTGATGACTCGAAAAAAGAATCGACTCTCTATCGGGTCCCGGTCGTCCCGGACCGGGGCGTCGAAAAAAAGGTCTCGTGGCGGCGGTTCGGGATCTCCGCCGAGGGTCGAAGATAGCCACTCCGGCCCATCCGCTCAACCCCCGCTGAAAGTTCCGGGCCACAGGGCTTCCCGCGCGCCCCGTGAGCCTGCCGGGAGGGCGATCAGGGCGTCAATTTTCCAGGGTCAGCGTCATGTTGCGGTAGTCGAACGCCACCCTCATCCCCCTGAAGAAGGGGTACCCGAGGAGGCCCCTGAGCTCCATTTCCCAGGGCTCGCTCAGCTTGCCGTCCAGGAGGATCGCCCTGAGGCTCTCCTTGCTGTGACCGGCGGCCCCGACCACCAGGTGAAGGGGGTCGATCCGGAGGGCGGCGGCGGTCTCGCGATCGATCAGGACGTCGCTGGCCCCGGTATCCACCAGGAACGGCAGCACCCGCGATCCGTCGATGCTCGCCGGGAGCACCGGCCATACGCCGTTGGCCGCGAAGTGGAACGGGGTCGTGGCCTTGCGGAGCCGGGTCCGGCGCACTCCGTACGGCTCGCTCGCGGGGCCCATCCGCTCGAGCTCGATCCTCCGCGTGTGGTAGTCGAGAACGACCAGGAAGTCCCTGAACAGGAGCGCCGGGTTCACGATCGCGGCGATGTAGTACTCGCCCTGGAGCCGGAGCTGGAGGTTCGCGAAATCGGTGACCGCGAACGGCACGCGGCGAACCGTGGCGGTCCCGAGCTCGAGGCTGTCCACGATCGCGTGTCCGGCGGGCGAGGAGCGCCAGGCGCCATGCACCGCCCCGCCCGGGAGGATGGGCGCGATCCCGATCGACTCCGCGTAGGCACGATCCAGCAGGTTCCGCTCCGCCCCCGTGTCGAAGAGGACGTACGCCTCGGGCTGGCCGTCGAGCCGCGCCGGAACGTAGGGGATCTCGTCCCCGGGCTTGAGGTCGAACCGGATCTGGACCCGGGTGACGCCGGGATCGACGACGCCCGCCGGCGCCCGCGAGACCTCGCGGTGGAAGCGCGCCAGGTTGCGGGTCCCCTCGGCCTGGGGATCGCCGGGGGCGAGCCGCAGGAAGTCCTCGAGCGCCGCGGCCGCCCCCCCGTGGTCACCCTGGAGCTCGGCCCAGCGGGCGAGGGCCAGGGCGAACCGCGAGTCGGCCCGCCGCTCACGCGCCCGCCGGACCTCCTCGATCCCCATGGCGACCTGGTTCCGGGCGACCGCCACGAGGGCCCGGCCCCAGTGCAGGTCGGCGTCGTCGGCGCCGAGCGCCGCCGCGCGACCCAGAGCCGCCGCGGCCGAATCCACCTCGGCCAGCCGGTACCGGGCGAGCCCGAGGAGCGTCCAGAGCCGCGCATCCTCGTGGTCCGCGTTGACGCCGTAATCGGCCTCGACGGCGGCGGCATAGGCCCGCCCCTCCTTCAGGTACGCCTCGGCGAGGCCGCGATGGATGCGGGCGCTGGCAGCCTCGAAGGCGGCGGGCGGTCGGCTTTCGCCGCCACCGCTGTAGATCTGCTCGAGGCCGAGGAGGGCCTGGGCCCGGCGGAGCTCGTCGATCGCGTCGGCCGTCCGGCCCTCCTGAAGGGCCGCCTCGCCTTCCGCGATCGCCATCGTCGCGCGGTCGGCCGCGAGATCGTCCTGTCCCCGCGCCGGCAGCGGGAGGGTGAGGAAGGCGCTGAGCCAGAAGCCGATCCACCCGGGCCACACGCGGGAGCGGCCGGGAGCGCCGCCGCTCAGGCCGATCCCGACAGGATCTGCAGGACCGCGCCGAGCCTGCCCGCCGCCGTCAGGAGGACACCCGTGGCGAGCTGCTGGAAGGGGACCTCGACCGCCCCTGTGGGCGGCTGGAACGCGAAGAAGCCTGCCCCCGTCTCGGGCGACCAGTCGAACGAGAGATCGGTCGTGAGGGAGCTCCCGCCGGCGGGCGTCGCCACGGCCTGGAGACGGCTCACTCGGCCCGTGCCGTCGTAGCTCGGTGTCAGGGCCAGGCGGAGCTCCCGATCCCCCCGGCTCACGACGTCCACCCGGACGGGTCGTGGCCCGCCGCCGTAGGCCAAGTCCACACGCACGTCCCCACGGCCGGAACCCGTCAGGATGAACCTGCGGGGCAGGAACGTCGCGGCGTCGATCCACCAGGTCGCCGTGGCGCCGGGCTCGGGGGTGTCGCTCACGACCTCGACGGACCGCCCGTCGATCTCCTCCCGGCCACGGTAAACGAGCAGCGGGTAGCCGGCGTCCAGACGGCCCCGGATCGCGGCCAGCTCCGCGCTCAGGTCGAATCCCAGCCACTCCCCGCCACCCAGCCCGCCCGGGCGGCGGGCGAACTGCGCCAGGGACGGCACGTAGAGCAGCATCCGCTCCGGGTCGCCGGTCAGGGTGAGCGGCCCGACGTCCCCGGCCGCGTCGAGACGCAGCCGG
>DASZOP010000046.1:0-7353 GCA_035550715.1 Gemmatimonadota bacterium
AGCCTACTCCTACAAGGCGATGCGGGTCGCCCTCGAGATGGCCCGCGAGTTCGGGGCCCGGCTCTTCGTATGCAGCGCGTTCGACGTGGAGTACCACCACGTCGTCTTCCACAACATCAAGGACGTTCTCTCCGTCCAGGCGTCCAAGGTGTTCAAGTTCGAGGAGCAGGAAGAGCTCCACAACAACATCATCGACAAGGGGCTCCTCAAGCTCTGCCAGGCCAACATCAAGCGCGCCGAGGTGATGGCGTCGGACTACCCGGACGTCGAGATCGAGACCCAGATCCTGATCGGCAAGCCGTTCCAGGTCGTTCTTCAGTGGGCCGAAGAGGTCGAGCCGACCCTGATCGTCGTGGCCCGCCACGGAAGCCACCGCGTCGACGGCACGGACTTGGGCTCACAGGCCGACAATCTGGTCCGACTCGCGGGGGCCAACCTCCTGCTCGTCGGCACGACCGAGGTCCACCCCGAGGAGATTCCGTGGATCGAGGAGGATGGCGAGACCGGGCTCGAATGGGCGCCCGGCGCGGAGGTCAGGATCCTGCGCGTCCCGCCGTTCGCGCTCGGCATCGCCCGCAAGGCGGTCGAGGAGTACGTGATCGAGACGTACGCCCCGGCCCCGAGCGGCGGCTCCGACGCGGACGGGGCCGGAAACGGCCACGGGGTGCTGCCGGTCGTGACCGACGAGCGTCTCGACGAGGCGATCCGGAAGCTCCTGCCGACCCACATGCAGCTCATCATGGGGATCGGAACCGCCGAGGAGCTGGCGCTCGCGGAGATCAAGGCCGAAGAGGCCATGAGGCGGACGGTCGTCGAGGGAGCGGACGAGGACGCGGTTCCGGAGACCCGGCTGGTCGAAGCGAAGTGTCCCTACACGGGCCACGCCCAGACGCGTGAGTGGACCCCGAAGGACGCCGTCGTCTGGACCGCGGAGGCCTTCCAGCGACTCGCGCTCGTGCCGCTGATCGCCCGGCCGCTGGCCCGGAACACGGTCGAGCGGTTCGCCCGCGAGAACGCCCTCTGGCGGATCACGACCAGGGTCATGGATGAGAACAAGCAGGCCATGATCGAGGCCGACGAGTTCGACATGGACACCATGCTGGTCATGTTCAAAGAGCTCCAGTCCAAGCAGCTCCGGGCCGCCGCGGAGGGCGTGGACGGTCTCTCGTCCGAGATGAGGCGCTTCATCGACGAGGCCAAGGCGGCCGGTGTGACGCGGTGCCCGATCCGGGACATCGAGGCCCAGGCCGAGCGCTGCCCGGTCGACTTCAAGGTCGCGACGCCCGAAGCGGCGAGGGCCGCCGTCGAGCGGCTGGTTGCCGGCCAGCGGGGTGGGAGCAATGGCCCGGAGGAGGACGCCGCCGGGTGACCCTGCCCCACGTCGTCGCCTGGAACCTGACCCGCCGCTGCAACCTGGCGTGCTCCCATTGCTACATCGCAGCCGGCTCCTGGCACGCCGCCACCGAGGAGCTGCCGACGGCCGACTGCCGGCGGATCGCGGACGAGATCCTGGAGGTCAATCCGCGACCGCTCGTCATCCTCTCGGGAGGAGAACCCCTCCTGCGGGAGGACCTCGAGGAGATCGCCCGGCACCTCGCGTCCGGAGGAGCCACCGTCGTGGTCGGCACCAACGGGACCCGCCTGACGACGCACCGGATCGAGGCCCTGAAACGGGCCGGCGTCCAGGGGGTGGCGGTGAGCGTGGACTCGCTCGATCCCATCTATCACGACCGGTTCCGGCATGGCGACGGCGCACTCGAGGACACGCTGGCGGCGGTCGAGCGTCTCCGCTCGCAGCGGCTGGACTTCATCGTCCAGACGTCCGTGACACGTGGCAACCGGAGCGAGATTCCCGTGATCGCAGAGTGGGCGGCCGGCAGGGGCGCGGTCGCCTTCAACGTCTATTTCCTGGTCCAGACCGGCCGTGGCTCGGGGATGCGCGGCCTGACACCGGCGGAGAACGAGGAGGTCCTGGCGGAGCTCGCCCGGCTGGAGGCGAGCTACCGTGGGCGGATGATGGTGAGATCGAAGTGCATGCCGCAGATCATGCGCCACGTGCACGCCCGCGGCGGGGATTCGCCGCTCATGGCGTATTCGACCCGCTGTCCGTGCGGGGTCCAGTACTGCCGGATCACCCCCGAGGGGAACGTCACGCCGTGTCCCTACATGCCGCTGGCCGCCGGGGATCTCAGGCGGCAGTCCTTCGGCGAGGTGTGGCGGGACTCGGCGTTGTTCGCGCGCCTTCGCGAGGGCGCGCTCGGCGGCAAGTGCGGGCGCTGCGAGTTTCGCGAAGTGTGCGGGGGCTGCCGTGCGCGGGCCTTCGCCGACAGCGGGGACGTCCTGGCAGCCGACCGCTCGTGCGCCTACGAGCCCCGGGGGGATCGCGAGCTGGTGCAGTCCGCGGGCGTGGTCTACGGCGACGGGCCGTGGGAGGCGGGGAGCTCCTCCGCTCCACGCTGGGCGCCTGCGGCGCGGGACCGCTTCGACCGGGTGCCCAGCTTCGTCCGCAGCGTGATCGCCGCACGGGTCGAGCGCTTCGCCCGCGAACGCGGCTACGACGAGATCACCGAATCGGTGCTCGAGGAGGTTCGCCGCGAGATGCCGGTCGATTTCTCGAAGACGCGGCCCTTCTTTCTCGACCTGGGGAGCCGTGAACGTGGGTCATGACGGTGGGCGACCCGCCGCGCTCCGGCCCGTGATCGAGAGCCGCCGCGTCCGATGGGCGACGGCCACCGCCCTGGGGGCAGGCCTGGCGCTCCTCGTCGCCGTGCTCCCCGCGTGGGCTCAGGAGGCGGCCGGTGGGGCCGCGGCAGGAGCGCGGGAGTACGGCCAGTTCCCCGGCATCGGCAGCCGCGCGGCCATCTGGATCGCGGCCGAGGTCCATCTCATGTTCGCGGCCTTCGTTCTGGGCGTCCCGATGTTCGCCATGGTGGCCGAGGCGATCGGGATCTTCGGCGGGGACGAACGGTACGATCGGCTGGCCAAGGAGTTCACCCGGCTCCTTCTGATCGCCTACAGCGCGACCGCCATCTGGGGTGCCGTCCTGCTCTTCTTCCTGACCACGCTCTACCCCCGCTTCTGGTCCCATATGGCTTCGATCTTCGAGGTCTCGATGTGGATCTACGTAGGGCTCTTCTTCCTGGAGAGCTTCACGCTCTATCTGTACTACTACGGCTGGGAGCGGATGCAGGAGGGGGGCGCCAAGTACGCTCACTGGGGGCTGGCGATCCTCCTCAACGTATGGGGGACGGCCGTCATGTTCATCGCCGACTCCTGGCTCTCCTACATGATGAGCCCGCCGGCGACGGTCACCACCGACACCGCCTCCGGGATGGTCCAGCTATGGAGCGTCATCAACAACGCGACCTGGATGCCGATCAACATCCATCGGGTGATCGCGAACGTCGTCTTCGGCGGCGCGGTAGTGGCGGCCTACGCCGCCTACCGCTTCCTTGCCGCCAAGAGCGACGAGGAGCGTGCCCACTACGACTGGATGGGGTACGTCGGCAACCTGATCGCGATCGGGGCGCTGATCGTCCTGCCCTTCGCGGGCTACTACCTGGGCCGCGAGATCTACGAGTACAACGAGCAGATGGGCATCACCATGATGGGCGGCTTCATGTCGTGGCTGTGGATCATCCAGGCGTTTCTGATCGGCGTCCTCTTTCTGGCCGGCAACTATTACCTGTGGGTCGGCATGCAGCGTATCCCCGGCGCCGAGCGGTTCCTTCCTTACACGAAGTGGATGCTCCTCGTCCTCATCATCGGCGTGATCGTATGGGCGACGCCGCACACGATGATCGCCGACCGTGCCGAGCTCGAGGCGATGGGCGGCTCCCATCATCCGTTCCTGGGCGTGCTGGGGGTGATGAGTGCCAAGAACACCGCGGTCAACCTGATGATCCTGACGACGTTCCTCTCGTTCCTCCTCTATCGGCGAGCGAACAAGCGGCCGGTCGTGTCGTGGGCTCGGGCGGCGACGCTGGTCCAGTCGGCCCTGTTCGTGATCGCCGCGGCCATCGTCCTGTTCTACGGCGTGTACGGATATTTCGTGACCGCCATCGTGCGAATCGGGTTCAGCGTCTACCAGGTCCTGGCCGTCCTGTTCACGATCGTCGGCGTCACGGCGATCGACGTCTTCATGCTGCGCGGCGCGGAGTCACGAGGCGCCGTCCGGTGGGGGAAGATGCCCGAGCGGTCCCAGTACGCGCTGTTCGTGCTGGTCGTCACCTTCACGTGGCTGATGGGCCTGATGGGCTTCGCGCGGAGCGGGATCCGTCAGCACTGGCACGTCTGGGAGGTCATGCGCGATACGAGCCCGTGGGCGGCGACGCCGGCGCTGGGCTACGCGGCCACCATGATCAGCGCCTGCGTCCTGATCTTCCTGGGCCTCATCTCGTTCATCTTCTGGCTGGGCGGGCTGGTCGAGAAGCCGCAGCTCGTCCCGAAGAGAGGCTGACGAGTCGTGTGGGCCACGAACCTCAAGATCCTCGGTGTCACCCTGGGAACGATCGCCCTCTACACGCTGGTCGCCAACGTCATCCCGCAGATCGAGTCCGAGGTCCCCGAGGAGCTCAGCTTCACGGGCGAGGTGACCGCGGCGGAGCTCGTGGCGGCGGGCGAAGAGCTCTACGCGGGGGCCGGCGGCTGCACGGCCTGTCACGGCCTGGGAGAGCGCGCTCCGAACCTGCTGACGGGCGAAGGGGACCAGGGGCCGATCGGGACCCGCTGCGGGTCGCGGGTCGAGGGCGAGGATTGCAAGGCGTATCTGCATCGCTCCATGGTCGAGCCTGGAGCCTTCGTCCTGGCAGGCTACCAGCCGATCATGCCCGACATGTCGCGAACCTTGTCGGCGAATCAGATCTGGGCCGTCGTCGCGTATCTGGAGAGCCAGGGCGGTCAGGTCGACGTCACGGCGGCCGATCTGGAGGCCGAAACGGCGACCGAGGAAGCGCCCGCCGGCGGCAGCGGGGTCGCGGAGGTGGCCACGACCGACCCGCAGGAGCTCCTGAACCAGATGCAGTGTCTCGCCTGCCATCGGCTGGGGAGCCAGGGGCAGGAGGTCGGGCCGCCCTTCGACGGGATCGGCGGGCGGCGGGACGCCGCCTACATCCGCGGCTCGATCCTGGATCCCGCAGCCCAGGTGGCGCCCGGCTACGAGCAGTTCGCGGGGATCATGCCGACGAACTTCGGGGAGCGGCTCTCCGCCGCCCAGCTCGAGGCGGTCGTGGATTTCCTGGCCGGTCAGCGGTGAGCCCCGGATGAGATCGCTCCTCCGGCATCCCTTCTGGCAGGCCATCGCAGTCCTGGCGATCGCCTACCTCCTTGTCCGGTTCGGCATCCCCCACGTGCCGCCCCTCCTGGGGATGGACAGCGCTCCAGTGCCCGGGTCGGTCGTGCTCCAGTACATGCTCACCGTACTGGCCGGCGTCATGATCTGGGTCAGCGACAGCGAAGAGAGGTGGGACCGGTTCAAGGATCCCATTCGCTCGACGATGGTAGCGGACGACCGCCGGTGGCTGAGGGTCGCGCTGCTGGTGGCGATCCCGGTCCTCGTCGGATGGCTCGCCTTCCAGCAGGTCCGGCAGACGGTGGCCGCCCCGCCGAGCCTCAGGTCGATCCATCCCGCCCCGCCGTCCTCGATCACGTTTCGAGGGAAGAGCATGACGCTGGCCGGCCTGAACAACCCGCTGCGGGCCGACGGGTCGATCGTCGAGGACGTCGAGGAGGGGAAGCGGGTCTATTACCAGAACTGTCTCCCCTGCCATGGCGACGCCCTGTCGGGGAACGGGCACTACGCGCATGGATTCGCCCCCACCCCGCTACCCTTCACCGGCACCGGGACCATCTCCCAGCTGACCGAGAGCTTCGTGTTCTGGCGGATCGCCAAGGGCGGGCCGGGGTTGCCGCCGGAAGGGACCCCCTGGAACTCGGCCATGCCCGCGTGGGAGGACATCCTGACCGAGGAGGAGATCTGGGCGGTGATCGTCTTCCTCTACGAGCAGAGCGGCAACACTCCGCGGACATGGGAAGAGGCGGCCGGGGGGCCGGAGTGAGGCGAGGCGCGATCCCGATCGCGGCGCTGGCCGTCCTCGGGGCGGGAGCGCCGGTCTCGGCCCAGGAACCCGCACCCGGGCGCCAGGTCTACGACCGGTGGTGCGCCGGATGCCACGGGGCAGACGGGCAGGGGGACGGCCCCGCTGCGGCCACCATGCTGCCCCGGCCTCGCGACTTCACGACCGCGCAGTACCAGATCCGGAGTACGCCGAGCGGCGCGCTCCCGACCGACGCCGACATCCTCCACGTGATCGACGAGGGGATGCCGGGAACGGCCATGCCGGGCTGGAAGGACCACCTGAGCCAGGATCAGCGCGAGGACCTGGTCGAAGTGCTGAAAGGGTTCTCCACGTTCTTCGAGAGCGAGGAGCCGGCCGAGCCGATCGACACCGGAAGCCCGACCGGGGGCGGGGAGGAGGCGATCGCGGCGGGGCGCGAGACCTACGAGCGGATCGAGTGCTGGAAGTGCCACGGCCGAGCCGGACGTGGGGATGGGCCCTCGGCGCCGACCCTCGAGGACGAGGACGGGCTTCCGATCCGGGCCGCGGACCTCACCGAGGGCTGGCACTTCAACGGCGGGAGCTCGGTCGAGGCGATCCATACGCGTTTCCGGACCGGCATGAACGGCACCCCCATGCCGTCCTTCTCGGACCTGCTGGAGGCCGAGGTCGTGACCGAGGACCAGCTCTGGGAGGTCGCCCACTTCGTGAAGAGCCTCTCGCCCGAGACACCTCGCGTCCGGGAAGTCATCCGGGCGGCCCTCCTGGGCGAAGGCGAGCTTCCGGCGACCGTAGACGATGGGCGATGGGCCGGGGTCGAGCGGTTCTACGTCCCGCTGGTGGGGCAGGTGATCGAGGAGCCGCGCTGGTTCGCCCCGGGCGTGGACGGCGTGTGGGTGCAGGCGCTCCACGACGGCGAGGAGCTGGCGGTCCTCGTGACGTGGAACGACCCCTCGCGGAGCCCGGACCCGTCGTGGGACGAGTGGACGGCCAAGATCGAGTCGGTGATGTCCGGAGCGGCGCTCCCGGCGGGCCCGGCCCCCTCCGGCGTGGCCGACACCACGCCGGGCGCGGCCGACACCACGCCGGCCGCGGCCGCGCTCCTGGCGGACACGGCGCCGGCCGGGGCCTCCCAGTTCAGCCCCGGCGAGCCCCCGCCCGGCGGGCTCGCCCTCGGACGCCCCTTCGATACGCTCGTCGTCCAGTTCCCGACCGCCATCCCCGACGGGATGGAGCGGCCCTACTTTCTGATGGGCGGGGCCGACGACCCGGTCTACCTGTGGGTCTGGGGAAGCGG
>DASZOP010000047.1:0-10488 GCA_035550715.1 Gemmatimonadota bacterium
TCTATAACGAATGGCTGACGCTCTCCCAGCGGGGGACGGTTCTGCTCGAGGACATCCGGACCGGTGACGGGACCCTGGCCGCGCTCATCAACGACGAGCGTCTCTACGAGCAGCTCGTCGCCACGACTGGCGACCTGGAGCAGCTCACGACGTCGATCCGGCAGGGCGACGGCACGCTGGGCCGGCTCATCCAGGACGAGGAGCTGTACGGCGAGCTGGTGACGACCATCCGCGAGGGCCAGGCCCTCATCCAGGAACTCAAGGACGGACAGGGGACGATGGCCAAGCTGGTGAACGACCCGACCCTCTACGAGCGGCTGGACCGGTTCATCGTCGAGGCTCAGAGCCTGATGACGGACTTGCAGCAGAACCCGCGCAAGTACATCAACCTGCAGATCTTCTAGGCTGAGGCCCACCGGAAGCCGTTGCACGCCCAACGGCATCAGAAACGGTGCAAGTATGTGTGGAATATCAGCCGGCGTCTTCTTCACGCTCTCAACTCGAGGGCGGATCGGTCCGCGCTCGCGGTCGCCCTCGTGGACGACGCGGTGACGCTCCTGGGTCAGAACATCCAGTCCACTTTCGACCAGATCGCGGGCGCCATCTCGTTCGGTGGTGGCGGTGGTGGTGGTGGAGGTAGCTGAGGCGTCCTGATCAGCCCGCGGGCTGGGGGGCCGGCGAGGAGCGGTAGACCCACGCGATCCCCGCCAGGCCGACAGCGAGGAAGCCGATCGCGATCCACTGGGCGGCGGTCAGTCCCAGCGCGACCTCGACGTTCACTCGCCAGAATTCCACCACGAAGCGCTCGATCCCGGCGAGGACCATGAATTCGAAGAACAGGAGCCCATCGGGGTAGTCCCGGTCGCGCTGGAACCAGAGGAGCAGGAAGATCGGGAGCGTCATCCCGATCTCGTAGATCTGGGTGGGATGGACGGGCACCTGGGTGGGGGGGCTTCCCTCGGGAAACGCGATCCCCCAGGGGAGGTCGGTCGGTTTGCCGTAGTCGTCCCCGACCAGAAAGCATCCGGTCCGGCCGAGCATGTACCCGATCGGGATCGCGAGGGCGCACGAATCGACCGCCGCGCGGAGCGGATAGCCGCGCCACTTGAGCCATAGGACGACGCACAGGATCCCGCCGACCAGGCCGCCCCAGTACGTGAATCCGCCGCGGCTGAAGAGCGTCCCCAGCGGGTCGGCCAGGAACTCGTCCCCCTGGGCGATCGCCCAGTAGAGCTTCGAGCCCCCGATCCCGCCGATCATCGCCGCCAGGACGATGTCCTGGGCATCCCCGGCGTCCCACCCGCGCCGCCGCCACTCGCTCGCCACGACCACCCCGGCGCCGATGAAGGCGAGGACCAGCATGACGCCGTAGGAGGTGACCGTGAAGTCGCCGATACGGAAGAGGATCGGGTACATGGCGCGGGGAAATATAGCGAAAGCAGGCCCGGCGAAAGCGGGCCCGGCGAAAGCAGGCCCGCCGTGACTGCTCTGGTGGAGGCGGCGGGAGTCGAACCCGCGTCCGAAGAAGTCGTTGCAGAAGCCGCTACAGGTTTAGTCGGCTGAGCGTTGTCCCCGGACAGCCTGCCGCCGACGCGCCAGCCACCGGGTGAGCCCTCGTCCCGACCGAAGCCGGGATCTCGTCACGCGCCAGAAGGCGCGACGCGCGACCAGCCCGCTTTGATGTCGATCCGTCTCCCGCCGGCGGGCGGCGGCCTGGAGGGGATCGGGCTACGTGTTTTTACGCAGCCAGCGCGAAGTTGTCGTTCGCAGCTACTAGGTTCCCAGGACCGTTTAACGTGTGGACCTGAGATGCACGACCTGCTGCTTCTGCTCCATCCATCCCCGTCGAAGCCGTATCGCCCCCACGAGAGCGTCCAGAGTCGTTATAATATACGCGTCGCGAGCTTCCTCGTTCCAGTGGCTTCCAAGGATGCCCCGTCCGCGGAAAGGCCGTATGGAGAACGCCCCCGCGACCCCCTGTGGTGGCTTGGCCCCAACCTCCCAACCCTGCACCGACCGACTCCGGCTATGGTTGCCGCTTCTCCGGAGATTGACCGAGCGGATCCCCGAGTGGCTGGTCTACAAGAACGCCGCCTCGTCCTTCTACGGGAGCGGGGACGTGGACAGCCTCGGGCGCCGCGACGTCTGGCCGGCGGTCACCGAGGAGTTCCTGATCTGGGCTGGCCAGCGCGGCCTCGGGCCGGTCGTCATCTGCAACCACGTCCCGCCGGTCCTCTTCCTGATCGCCGTCCCCGACGAGTCGGAGACGTTCCTCGAGATGGACGTGAGCCACGGCCGCCTGTGGCGCGGTTCGCGGCTCTTCGACGTCGAGGACGCGAGCGAGCTGGCCGAGATGGACGAGCTCGGATTCCGAAAGCTTCGCGCGGGGGCGGAAGGGCTGTTCAAGTTCGCCTTCAACGGATTCGGCTGGAGCGGACGCCCGGACTGGGGGGCCCTCCACGGCAAGGGAATCCTCGACCAGCTGTGGCGGGACCCGGACGGCGTTCATCGGGCCGCGCGGATCTCCGGTCTTCCCGTGGGGCCGGCTCTCAGGGCCGTCCGCGCCGCGCTCCGGGGCTCGTGGGACTATACGGCCGTGCAGATGCTGCAGGCCTCATCCGCGATCCGATCGCTGCGCCATCCGGTTTCCCTGACCCACCGGATCCCCCAGACCCTCCGTTTCCGTCGCGGACGCCCGATCTGCGACGTCCTGACGCCCATCCTCGACGAAGGGCGCCGCATCCCCCGGGACCGGGTGGCATGGCTGGACGCTCTCGCCCGCTCCCACCAGGTGATCCCCGCCAGGTCGTCGCCCGCCTTCGCCGGCTTCCGGAGATCGGTGGGCGCCGCCTGACCCTTCCGGGATCCGGCGACGAGAACCGCGTTGGGAACGAAACGGGGGGCGCTAGCGCCCCCCGTCCGATTTTTCCATGCCGCGCGAGGAGACTTAGTACATGTCCTCCATGCCGCCACCCGGCATGGGCATCTTCTTCTCCTCTTCCGGCTTCTCCACCACCACCGCCTCGGTCGTCAGGAGGAGTCCCGCGATCGAGGCCGCGTTCTGGAGCGCCGTTCGCGCCACCTTGGTCGGATCGATCACGCCCGCCTCCATGAGGTCCGCGAACTCCATGGTCTGGGCGTTGAACCCGACGGTCTTCTTCTCGGCCTTGATCTTCTCGACGTAGACCGCACCCTCGAGACCGGCATTGTTGATGATCCACTTGGCCGGCTCCTCGAGCGCCTTCTTCACGATCTCGACGCCACGCTGCTCGTCGGTGTTCTCGAGCGCCATCTTGTCGAGCGTCTTCTGGGCGCGGAGGAAGGCCACGCCGCCGCCGGGCACGATGCCCTCCTCGACGGCTGCGCGGGTCGCGTGGAGAGCGTCCTCGACACGGGCCTTCTTCTCCTTCATCTCGGTCTCGGTCGCAGCGCCGACGTTGATCACCGCCACGCCGCCCGCGAGCTTGGCCAGTCGCTCCTGCAGCTTCTCCTTGTCGTAGTCCGACGTCGTCGTCTCGACCTGCTGCTTGATCGCCTTGATCCGGCCCTGGATGTCGGCCTGCTTGCCGGCGCCGTCGACGATGGTGGTGTTGTCCTTGTCGATGACGACCCGCTTGGCCTGCCCGAGGTCCTTCAGCACGACGTTCTCGAGCTTGAAGCCGACTTCCTCGGAGATCACCTGGCCGCCGGTCAGGACCGCGATGTCCTGGAGCATCTGCTTCCTGCGATCACCGAAGCCGGGCGCCTTGACGCCCGCCACCTTGAGCGTGCCACGGATCTTGTTGACGACCAGAGTCGCCAGCGCCTCACCCTCGACGTCCTCGGCGATCAGCAGGAGCGGCCGGCCCGCCTGGGCGACCTTCTCCAGGACCGGGAGCAGGTCCTTCATCGTCGAGATCTTCTTGTCGTGGATGAGGATGTACGGCTCTTCGAGCTCCGTCTCCATCTTGTCGGGATTGGTGACGAAGTATGGGGACAGGTAGCCGCGGTCGAACTGCATGCCGTCCACGGTCTCGAGGTAGGTCTCGAGGCTCTTCGCCTCCTCCACGGTGATGACGCCGTCCTTGCCGACCTTCTCCATCGCGTCGGCGATCAGGTCGCCGATCTCGGCATCGTTGTTGGCCGAGATCGTGCCGACCTGGGCGATCTCCTTCTTCCCCTTGGTCGCGACCGACAGCTTCTGGAGCTGCTCGACCACCGTGTCGACGGCCTGGTCGATCCCGCGCTTCAGGCTCATCGGGTTGAGCCCGGCGGTCACCGACTTGAGACCCTCGCGATAGATCGCCTGCGCCAGCACGGTCGCGGTCGTCGTGCCGTCACCGGCGATGTCGCTGGTCTTCGACGCCACTTCCTTGAGCATCTGGGCGCCCATGTTCTCGACCGCGTCCTCGAGCTCGATCTCCTTGGCGACCGTGACGCCGTCCTTGGTCACCGTCGGCGAGCCGAACTTCTTGTCGAGGACGACGTTCCGCCCCTTCGGGCCGAGCGTCACCTTCACCGCGTCGGCCAGCTTGTCGACCCCGCGCTTCAGGGACGACCGGGCCGCCACGTCGAATTTCAGTTCCTTGGCCATGGTGTGCTTGAGCCTCCTGTGGTTTGTCTTTCGGATCCGCTTGAGGGTCGGATCCGCTTCAGATCGTGGCGAGGATGTCGCTCTCCTTGATGATGAGGAGCTCCTCGCCGTCGACGTTCACCTCGGTGCCGGCGTACTTGCTGTACAGCACGTGGTCGCCCTTCTTCACCTCGAGCTTGATCCGGTCGCCGTTCTCCGCGACCTTGCCCGGCCCGACGGCCACGATGGTGCCCTCCTGGGGCTTCTCCTTGGCCGTGTCGGGGATGATGATCCCGCCCTTCTTGGTCTCCTTCTCCTCCAGCGGCCTGACGACGACCCGGTCCGCGAGGGGATTCAGCTTGGTGGCCATGAAAGATCAAGCCTCCTGATAGAGTGTGGAACGTAGTTGTTGCTGACTATTTCTCGGCGATTCACTGGTTTAGCACTCACCGAGAAGGACTGCTAACAGAATAGCGCCGACGGGCTGCGGTGTCAACCGATCCGTGGCTGGGGGGCGTGTCCTCAGGCCGTCCGGGGGTGGCGCCGGTCGTATCCCCATCCGACGCCTTTCAGGGTCAGATCGGGGTCGACGACGTCGACGCTCCGGCAGTGGGGCGCCACCATCAATGAGAGGCCGCCGGTGGCGATCACCCTGGCGTCCCTTCGCCACTCCCCGCGCAGGCTTTCGACCAGCCCATCCACCATCGCGGTCGCCCCCCGGTAGACGCCGATCTGCATGTTGGCGACCGTGTCCTTCCCGATGAACGTGCCCGGGAAGGCGGGCGCGATCCTCGGCAGGAGCGCGGTCCGCGCGGCGAAACGCTCGAAGCCGCTCTCCAGGCCCGGCGCGATGATCCCCCCCAGGAACGCGCCTTCCGCGGACACGACGTCGAAGTTGGTGGCGGTCCCGAAATCCACGACGATCGCCGGCCCGGGATGCTCGAGGTGGGCGGCCAGCGTGTTGGCGATCCGGTCGGGGCCGACCCGGCCGGGCTCGTCGACCTCGAGGCGGATCCCGAGCTCGGGTCCGTACCGGAACTCCTCGATCTCGATCCCGAGGTGGTCACGGGCCGCCTCCACGAACACGCCGGTCAGGGGCGGAACGACCGAGGCCACGCAGCCGAACCGGATCCCGCTCGGGGCGCCGTCCAGGAGCGCCCTCAGCACGACCCCCAGCTCGTCGGGCGTCCGGTCGGCGTCCGAGCGCAGCCGCCAGCGCCGGGCGATCGACCCGCCGTCCGACCGTATCCCCATGACGGTCGAGGAGTTGCCGATGTCGACGACGAGCAGCACGGCGCCCGAAGATAGCCGGCTCTCAGGGGCCCTGCCTGCGGAGCCGGACGGCGTCGCCGGCGGCGATCCGGGTCGTCCCGCCGGCCGCCTCGAGCATAAGCTGGCCGTCCGGCGCGAGCCCTCCGTAGCGGCCTTCGAGGCTTCCCTCGGGGCCGTCCACCCGGAGACGGTCGCCGATCGCCCACAGGTCGAGGGCGGGCCACCGCGCGAGGCCGCGCCGCACGCCGGCTTCCCCGTCCCGGAGGACGGCGAGGGCCGCCTCCAGGAGGAGGCAGGCGGTCTCGAAGGGTCCCGGCCCGGCCGGCCAGTCGTCACGGAGGGCGGTCGCCTCCTTCTCCGTCCCCTCCGGCACCGCCTCCAGGTTGGCCCCGACGCCGAGCAGCAGGGTCCCGCGCCGTGCCTCCCGCTCGCCCAGGAGCCCGCTCCACTTCCGATCGCCGATGAACCCGTCGTTGGGCCACTTGCAACGGACTGCCGGGCCTCCGGCTCCCCGGATCGAGTCGGCCATCTCCGACTGGATCGCCGCCAGGAGACCCGGCCCGAAGGGCGGATCCGGGTCGGGCCAGACGATGGTGGCGTGGAGGTTCCCGGGAGGGCTGGACCAGACCCGACCGTGTCGGCCCCGTCCGGCACGCTGCTCCAGAGCGACGTGGAGGCGAGGGACCGGTCCCTCCGCTCGCGCCTCGTCCATGGTCGATTCGACCACGCCGTGCACCACGACCGGGATCCCGAGCCGGCGCGCCAGAGGCTCCGGCTCCCACAGCGCGGCGGTCACGACCGCTCGATCAGGCAGGAGAGGTCGAGCGCCGGAGCCGAGTGGGTGAGCGCGCCGACCGAGATCCAGTCGACCCCCGTCTCGGCAATGCCGCGGACGGTCGTGAGGTCGACGTTGCCGCTCGCCTCGAGGAGCGCCCCCGGTCGGCGCTCGCGCGCCCCCCTCACGGCTTCGGCGAGCGCCTCCGGCGTGAAGTTGTCGAGGAGGACCCGGTCCGGCGGGTGCGGGCTGTCGAGAGCGAGATCCAGCTCGGCGAGCGAGCGCACTTCGATCTCGACCGGGAGGCCCTCCCGGTTGGCGCGGGCGACCGCCGCCAGCGCCTGGGCGATGCCGCCGGCCGCCGCGATGTGGTTCTCCTTGACGAGGTAGGCGTCGAAGAGCCCCTTCCGGTGGTTCCTCCCGCCTCCCGCCCGGACGGCGGCCTTCTCGATCCCGCGCCAGCCGGGCGTCGTCTTCCGCGTGTCGACGATCCGGGCTCCCGTTCCACGGACCTCCTCGACGTACCGCGCGGTCAGGGTGGCGATCCCCGAAAGGCGCTGCAGAAAATTGAGGGCCGTCCGTTCCGCGACGAGGAGGGAGCCGAACGCGCCGGTCGCCGCGGCGATGAGGTCGCCCGCCCCGACCCGGTCGCCGTCCTCGACCCGGGCCTCGAAGTCGACCTCCGGATCGAGCTGCCGATAGACCTCCTGCGCGACCGGGAGGCCCGCCACGATCCCGGGCACCTTGGCCATCAGTCGGGCGCGTCCGCGGACGGCGGGGGGCACCGTGGCCGCGGTCGTCACGTCGCCCCGCCCCAGGTCCTCGTCCAGGGCTGCCCGGACGAGACGCTCGACCGGTCCGTCGGCCGAGGTCTTCCGCCCCGGGCTCACCCCGCCCGGGACGCCAGCCACGCGCCGAAGAGGCCGGCCGCCAGGAGGCAATAGAAACCCAGCCAGCGAAAGCGATGCCGGTCGACCAGGCGCAGGACCAGCCCGATCGCCGCGATCCCGGAGACGAAGGCGGCCATCCAACCCACCGCGAACACCCCGGCCATGCCGGAGCTCGCCGCCTCGCGTACCGCTCCGGACTCGTACACGATCGCGCCCAGGACGGCCGGGATCGCGAGCAGGAACGAGAACTCGGCGGCGGCTCTGGGCGCCAGCCCCATCCAGATGCCGGCCACGATCGTCGTGCCGGACCGGCTGACCCCCGGCAGCAGCGCGAACGACTGGAAGAAGCCGATCGCGAGGGCGGTCCACCAGCCGGGCTCGACGAACCCCGATCCCGAAGCATGGTCGCGCGGGCAGAAGAAGAGCGACAGGAGGATCAGGCCGGTCGTGGCGAGGAAGACGGGCACGAGCCACGGCTCCCCGAACGATCTCTGGATCCACGGATGGAACGTCGTCGCCACGACGACGACGGGCAGGGTGGCGAGGGCGAGCTTGGCGACGTACGACCACGCCGAGAGGCGCATCAGCCCGACGAGACGGCCGCGGAAGTAGACCAGGATCGCGAGCAGGGTCGCCCCGTGGATGAAGACGTCGAAGGCCAGGTGGCTTCCCTGGAGGCCGAGCAGGGCCTGGCCCATCACCAGATGCCCGTCCGAGCTCACCGGCAGGAACTCCGTCAGGCCCTGGACCAGCCCGAGCACGGCCGCATCGATCGCGGTCACGCCTCGGCCCCTTCCCGGTACCGGCGCCAGGCCTCGAGGATCGCCTCAGCGGCGGGAGCCGCCGGCCGGTATCCCCCCTGATGGCGGAACCATGTCGCCTGGCGCCGGGCGTAGGCCCGCGTGGAGGTCTCGATTTCAGCGATCGTCTCGGTCCGCCCCCGCTTACCCTCGAAGTACGGCCACCACTCGCGGGTGCCGATCGAATCGATGCCCGGGTCGCCCGGTCGGAAGCCCGCCTCGTGGAGCGCGCGCGCCTCGGCCTCGAGCCCGGCACCGAGCATCGCCTCCAGCCGGCGCTCGATCCGCGCGCAGAGCTCGACCCGCGGCCGGACGATCGCCAGCGGCAGATGCGGCAGGCGCCGCTCGCCGCCGGTCTGGAGAGTCGACAGCGGCCGCCCGGTCAGGAAGTACACCTCGAGCGCCCGGTCCACCCGCTGGCGGTCACCGGCAGGCAACCGTCGGGCGGTCGGCGGGTCGATCTCGAGCAGGGCCGCGTGACGTGCGGAGTCGGGGATCTCGGCAGTCCGCCGGCGGGCCGTCGTTCGCCGCTCGGGATCGGCGACGGCCTCGATCGGATCGAGCGCACCGGCCAGCGCCGAGAGATAGAACCCCGTGCCGCCGCAGACGACCGCCGTCCTTCCCCGTCCCTGGATCGCGGCGATCGCGGCGCGGGCGTCCTGCGCGTAGTCGCCCGCCGTGTACCTCTCTCCGAGGTCGACCACGTCCAGGAGGTGATGTGGGGCCCGGCGGCGCTCGTCCGGCCCCGGCTTGGCCGTCCCGACGTCGAGTCCGCGATACACCTGCCGGCTGTCGGCCACCACGATCTCTCCCCCCAGACGCTCGGCGACCTCGAGGGCGATCTCGCTCTTCCCGACCGCCGTGGCACCGCCGATCACCAGGTACGGCTCGTGGATTTCGCCCATCGCTCCTCAGTGCCGGCCGAACTGGCGGTTCAGGTCGTCCAGCCCGATCTGCAGCACGGCCGGCCTCCCGTGCACGTCGTCGTACGGCAGCCCTGTCGCGAACAGGCGGTCGATCAGCTCCACCATCTCGTCCTGGCCGAGCGACTGACCGGCCTTGATGGCGGCCTTGCAGCTGAAGAGCCGCGCCACCCGCTCGTGCTGGTTCATGTCGACGCTTCCCCTCCCGGGGGCGGCCAGGTCGTCCAGGAGGCCTCCCAGCGCCGACTCGGCGTCGAAGGCGTGACGGAAGGCGGGGACCGCGGAGACGGCCAGGGTGTCTCCCCCGAAGGGCTCGATCTCGAACCCGAGCCGGTCGATCAGCCCGCGGTACTCCTCCCAGGTGGCGCGCTGCTCGGGGCTCAGGTGGAGGACGATCGGAAAGAGGAGGCGCTGACCGGGCCGCCGACCCTCCCGCAGACCGGCGATCACCTCCTCGTAGAGGATCCTCTCGTGTGCCGAGTGCTGATCGATAATCACCAGCCCGCCCGCCGTCTGGGCGAAGATGTAGCGACCGTGGAGCTGCCAGAGGCCGGGCGCGGGGCGATCCGCGTCGAGCCGTCCCTCGTGGTCGATCCGGGCGACGACGGCGGTCTCGCCATCCGGACGCTCCTCGGAGGCCGCCGCGGGCACCGGAACCCGGCGCCGGCCGCCGAAGAACATCCCGAGCTGATCGGTCGAGGACCCCGAGCCGCCCCGACCTGGCCCGCCCCGATCGGCGACGCCGAGCGGGCGCTCCCGGAACACGCGTCCCGCCGCAGCTCTGGTCCCCAGCGTGCGACGCGCCGCGTCCTCGACCGCGAGCGCCGCGCGGGCCGGATCGCGGAACCGGATCTCGCGCTTCGCCGGATGGACGTTCACATCCACGGCGCGCGGGTCGAGCTCCAGAAACAGGTACACGTCGGGCCGGACCCCCGCAGGGACCGCCGAGCGATATCCCCTGAGGACGGCCTGGAGCAGCTCCGGGGCGTCGATCGGGCGACCGTTCACGAACACGAACTGCCGGCGCCGGCCGGCTCCCGCCGCAGCCGCCTTCTGGACGAGTCCGCCGACCGCGATCCCTTCCTCCACCGACTCGATGGGTAGGAGCGTGTCGACGTACGCGAGGTCGTAGAGAGCCGCCAGCCGCTCGGCGAGAGTCCGGGCGGGAGCGAGGCTCAGGATCTCGCGGCCGGCGTGGGACGCCCTCCAGGCCACCTCCAGCCGCGCCAGGGCGAGCTCGAGGAGCCGTCGCACGTTGGACGCCTGCTCGGTGGCC
>DASZOP010000048.1:0-13840 GCA_035550715.1 Gemmatimonadota bacterium
CATCGGAGGCATCACCCGCGTGCGTGAGCCCGGCCGCCGATCGCCCCTCGCGGCGGCGCTGGCCGTGGCGCTCCTGGCGGGGTCCGCCGCCGCCCAGGAGATGCCGGTCGACGTGGATCCCCGGATCCCGTTCGCCACCCGTCAGATCGTCGAGCGTTCGCTGGCCGGGCCGACCACCGCGGTGGAAACCGGCGCGACGGTCGTGGCCCGAGGTGAAACCCGCGCCGGTTCGATCGTCCAGCTCGGCGGCTCGATCCTTCTCGAGGGTCGGGTCGAGGGCGACGTGCTCGCGATCGACAGCGAGGTGACGCTCAAGCCGAGCGCGGTGATCGGGGGGCGTCTGACGGTCCTGGCCGGCCGCTTCTACGGCACCACCATGGCCGATCTGGGCGAGGAGACGGTGTGGCTCCCCGAAGAGCGCGTAGTCGTCGTGTCCGCGGCCGACACGGTCCGCGTCCGGTACGTGCCCCGCGAGCGGCTGTTTCCGATCGGTCTCCAGGGCGTCTTCGGTCTCGTGCTCCACGAGTACAACGGGGTGGACGGGCTGGCGTTCGGCGTCGAGGCGGCGCTGCGCGACCTCGAGGGGCAGCCGCCGACCGAGCTGGCGGGGGGGCCGGTCTTCCGCACCGAGCGGATGGAGGAGGTGGGGTGGTGGATCGGTGGCTTCCGGGAGCTCCCGCGGCTCGCCGGTCTCCGGCTCGGCGCGGACGCCCACTCGATCACCGACACCGCCCAGCGCTGGCACCGTCCCGACTTCGGCAACTCGGTCGCAGCGCTCCTGTTCGCCAACGACGACCGCGCCTATCACGAGCGCACGGGATACGAAGCCTGGGCCGAGCGGTCGTGGGTCCTGACCCCTTTCACCGTGCGGGTCCGCTGGCGGGACGACGAGTTCGACTCGCTTTCGAGCGAGACCCCGTTCGTCCTCTTCGGCGACGACAGGGACTGGCCGGTGAACCCGGAGGTCGATGCCGGGCGGGGTCGCGCGCTCGGGGTCCGGGCGATCTACGACCGGCGGCTGGACGAGGAAGGACTCGGTCCCGGCTTCTATCTGGAGAGCCGCTACGACCGCTGGGGGTTCGGCGGGGACTTCGAGTTCGATCACGGCCAGGTGGACGCCCGGGCGTACCTCCCGCTCGGGGCGTCCGTCCTGTCGATGCGGGTCGCGGCGGGCGGACGGCTGGGCGGGGCCGACACGCTCGCCCCGCAGTTCCTCTACCGGCTGGGAGGCGCCGGTTCGGTGATCGGATACGACGGGCTCAGCGAGCGGCTCACGGGGGACCGGATGGCCTTCGCCAACCTGCGCTTCCATCTGGCGCTCCCCGGGCGGCGGTTCATGGACCGGCTCTACCTGGTCGGGCTCGCCGACGTGGGCGACGCCTGGGTCGAGGGCGAGCCGGTCCGGTGGAACTCCGGTTTCGGGGCCGGGCTCGCGGGCCACGGCCGGGCCGTCTACCTGGGGGTGTTCGCGGGATACGGGGTGGAGTCCGAGGAGTGGCACGCGTACGTCCTCGCGAGACCGTGGTTTTGAGGGATCGCTGAGGATGACCGACCGCTCCCTGCCCCTCCAGGCATGAGCGTCCTCGTCGCCATCCCGGCCCGTCACGGCTCGACCCGCTTTCCCGGGAAGCCGCTGGTGGCGATCCTGGGACGCCCCATGATCGCGTGGGTCGTCGACGCCGCCCGCAGCGCGCGCCGGGTCGACGACGTGGCGGTGATCACCGACCGCGAGGAGATCGCCAGGGCGGCACGGGAGGCCGGTGCGCGGGCGGTCGTGAGCGAGCGCGAAGCCGCGTCGGGCAGCGATCGGATCGCCCACCTCCTCGACCTCGACCAGCGGGCCCGGGGGGCCGCCATAGTCGTCAACCTGCAGGGCGACGAGCCGGCCCTTGAGCCCGAGGCGATCGATCGTGCGATCGGGCTTCTCGACGACGAGCGATTCGACCTGGCGACCCTGGTCCGGAAGCCGCGCGCCGGCGAGCGGATCGACGATCCCGATCTGGTCAAGGCGGTCCTCTCGGCCGACGGCCGGGCGCTCGACTTCTCGCGTCTCCCCGCGGCTGGCCGTGCGCCGGACGCCGGGTCGGATGCGGGGCCCTGGATCCACGTCGGGATCTACGCCTTTCGGCGGCCCGCGTTCGACCGCTTCGCGGCGGCGCCGCCCGCGCCGCGCGAGCTGGCGGAGCGGCTCGAGCAGATCCGCGCGCTCGAGCTCGGCCTCACAATCGGGTGCGCGGCCGTCCGGACCGGGTCGGTCGGCGTGGACGCACCGGACGACGTGCCGCGCGCGGAACGCGCGCTCCGCCGTCTCGACGCTGCGCGCGCCCGACCTTAAATTCGAGATTTACTCTCAGCCGTCTCCGGGTGCCGATGTCCGACCCCCAGAAGACCCGCTACGTCTTCGTGACCGGGGGGGTCGTGTCGTCCTTGGGGAAGGGGATCGCCGCCGCCTCTCTCGGCATGCTCCTCAAGGCGCGCGGTCTCTCGGTCAGCCTCCAGAAGTTCGACCCCTACATCAACGTCGATCCGGGCACGATGAGCCCGTTCCAGCACGGCGAGGTGTTCGTCACCGACGACGGCGCCGAGACCGACCTGGATCTCGGCCATTACGAGCGGTTCATCGACCGCTCGCTGTCGCAGGCGAACAACATCACCACCGGGCGCATCTACCAGACCGTGATCGCCAAGGAGCGACGCGGGGACTACCTCGGCGCGACCGTCCAGGTGATCCCCCACATCACCGACGAGATCAAGCGGACGATCGCCAGCCTGGCCCGGCTGGAGCCGGACCTGGACGTGGTGATCACCGAGATCGGCGGGACGGTGGGCGACATCGAGAGCCTCCCCTTCCTGGAGGCCATCCGTCAGTTCCGGCTGGAGGCCGGCCCGGGAAGGACCTGCTTCGTCCACGTCACCCTGGTGCCGTACATCAAGGCGGCCGAAGAGCTGAAGACCAAGCCCACCCAGCATTCCGTGCGCGAGCTCAGGGCGATCGGCATCCAGCCGGACATCCTGCTCGCCCGGAGCGAGTTCCCGCTGACCGACGAGCTGCGCCGCAAGATCGCCCTCTTCTGCAACGTCTCGGTGGAGGCCGTGATCCCGGCCCGCGACGTCTCCTCGATCTACCAGGTACCGCTGGCGCTCCACGAGTACGGCCTGGACGGGCTGGTCGTCGAGCGTCTGGGCCTCGACGGGCCCGCCCCTGACCTCGGCGCCTGGCGGCGCATGGTGAACGGCATCTACCACGCCGCGGGTGAGGTCGAGATCGCCATCTGCGGGAAGTACGTCGACCTCCGGGACAGCTACAAGTCGATCGAGGAGGCGCTCGTCCATGGCGGGATCGAGAACGACGTCGAGGTCCGGATCCGGTGGGTCAACGCGGAAGATCTGACCCCCCAGAACGTGGCCGGCCGGCTGGGCGGCGTGGACGGAGTCCTCGTCCCGCCCGGGTTCGGCGAGCGCGGGATCGAGGGGATGGTCGCGGCGATCGAGTGGACGCGCCGGACCGAGGTCCCGTTCTTCGGAATCTGTCTGGGGATGCAGTGCGCGACGATCGAGTACGCCCGGCACGCGTGCGGCCTCGCCGGCGCCACGTCCACCGAGTTCGAGCCGCAGGCGGAGCACCCCGTGATCGCCCTCATGCCGGATCAGGTGGACGTGCGCGAGAAGGGGGGGACGATGCGGCTCGGCGCGTGGCCGTGCGTGCTTCGCGAAGGTACGCTGGCCCGCCAGATCTACGGCGTGGCCGAAATCAGCGAGCGGCACCGCCACCGCTACGAGGTCAACAACGCCTACCGCGACACGCTGACCGAGCACGGTCTCGTCCTGAGCGGAACCTCGCCCGACGGCCGGCTGGTCGAGATGATCGAGCTCGCCGATCACCCCTGGTTCGTGGGCTGCCAGTTCCATCCCGACGTCAAGTCACGGCCGCTCCGACCGCATCCCCTGTTCCGTGACTTCGTCCGCGCGGCCAAAGAGCACGCCGCGCGGGACGAAGACGAAGCCGCCCCAGCGCACGCCGCCCGCCAGGAAGTCGGGACGTGACCCCGCCCGGGCCGGCCGCGACCCGGCGCGTGCCCTGCGGATCCCTCGAGCTCGGAGACGGCGGGCTGTTCGTGATCGCCGGCCCGGACGTGCTGGAGGACCCCCGGATGGCCCGCGACGTGGCGGCCCACGTCCGGGCGGTCTCCGCGCGGCTCGCCATCCCGGCGATCTTCAAGTCGTCCTATCTCAAGGCGAACCGCTCGTCCGGGGACGCCTACGCCGGCCCCGGTCTGGAGGCGGGGCTCGAGATCCTGCGGGACGTCAAGGAGGAGACGGGCCTGCCCGTCCTGACGGACGTGCATTCGATCGAAGAGGTCGACGCGGCGGCGGAGGTGGCCGACGTGCTGCAGGTGCCCGCATTCCTGTCGCGACAGACCTTCCTGATCCGGGCCGTCGCCCGCACCGGGCGCGTCGTCAACGTCAAGAAGGGACAGTTCCTGGCGCCCGAGGACATGCGCCTCGCGGCCGGCAAGATCACCGGCGAGGGGAACGAGAAGGTCCTGCTGACCGAGCGGGGCACGACCTTCGGCTATCACAACCTGGTGGTCGACATGCGGAGCCTGGCGCGGATGCGGGCGATCGGCTTTCCGGTCGTGTTCGACGCCACCCATTCGGTGCAGCTCCCGTCGGCCGCCGGCGCCCAGTCGGGAGGCGAGCGGGAGTTCGTGGCGCTCCTCGCGCGGGCCGCGGTGGCGGCCGGCGTCGACGGGGTGTTCGTCGAGACGCATCCCGACCCGCCGCGGGCCCTGTGCGACGCGGCGAGCCAGTGGCCGCTCGAGCGCCTCGAGACGCTGCTCGAGACGCTGCTCGAGATCCACGCCGTTCGCCGGAGACACGCCGATGGCTGAGGCCGACCCGTTTCGGATCCGCGCGCTCGTCTTCGATGTCGACGGGGTCCTGACCGACGGATCGGTCTACATCGGCGGGTCGGGCGAGGAGATGAAGCGGTTCTCGGTGCTCGACGGCCCGGCGTTCCACTGGTGCCGGCTGATGGGGTACGAGGTGGCGCTCCTGAGCGGCCGGAGCTCGAGGGCGACCGCCCGGAGGGCGGAGGAACTCGGGGTCGAGTCGGTGTATCAAGGCGTGCGCGACAAAGCCCGCCAGGTGGCCGTGTGGGCGGCCGAGAGGGGCCTCCGGCCGGACGAGATCCTGTACATGGGGGACGACCAGATCGACCTGCCCGTGTTCGAGGTGGCGGGGATCGCCGTGGCGCCCGCCAACGCGGCTCCGGAGGTCCGCGAGCGGGCGACCCACGTGACCAGGCGCCGGGGCGGCGAGGGGGCGGCGCGGGAGGCCGTCGAGTGGCTCCTCTTCCGGGCCGGGCGGCTCGACGAGGCGCGGCGGCGGTACCGGAACGGATTGACCGGAGAGGGCGATGGCGGAGACGATCCGACGGAAGGCTGAGCCGGCCCCGGCCGCGTGGCTGGCGGCGGCCCGCGAGACCCTGCGTCTCGAGGCGGAGGCGATCCGCGGGCTCGAGCCGCGCCTGGGGCCCGCCTTCGCCCAGGCGGTCGACCTCCTGTACGGCTGCCGGGGTCGGGCCATCGTGACAGGGATGGGGAAGAGCGGGCTGGTGGGCCGGAAGATCGCCGCGACCCTGACGTCCACCGGCACGCCGAGCCTGTTCGTCCATCCCGCCGAGGGCGTGCACGGCGACGCCGGCGTGGCGATGAGCGGGGACGTCGTCATCGCGCTCTCCAAGAGCGGCGAGACCGGCGAGCTGATCGATCTCCTGGGCGTCTTCAAGCGGTTCGACCTGCCGGTCATCGCGATCACCGGGCAGCCCGGCTCGACGCTCGCCCGCCACGCCGACGTCGCCCTGGACGGCTCGGTGGACCAGGAGGCCTGTCCCCACGATCTCACGCCCACCGCCTCGACCGCCGCCATGCTGGCGCTGGGGGACGCCCTCGCCATGGCGCTCCTGACGCGGCGCGACTTCCGCCCCGAGGAGTTCGCGGCCTTCCATCCCGGGGGAGCGCTCGGAAGGCGTCTCCTCCTGACCGTGTCGGACGTGATGGTGACGGGTGAGGACTGCCCGTCCGTGCCCGTCGGCGCCTCCATGCGCGAGGCGATCCTCGAGATGGCCCACAAGCGCGGCACCGTGCCCGTCGTCGACGGCGATCGTGTCGTCGGCGTCGTGACCAACGGCGACCTGATGCGCCTCATGGAGGAGACCGACCGCGTGTTCGAGATCCCGGTCCGGGACGTGATGACGGAGAAGCCGCGCGTCACCCGGCCGGACGCCCTCGCCGCCGCGGCCGTGAACCAGATGGAGAACCACGGCATCATGGCCATGCCCGTCGTCGACGAGGATTCTCGCCTCCTCGGGATCGTCCATCTGCACGACTGCATGCGGGCGGGTGTCGTGTGAGGGCCGGTCTCCTGGCCGCGGGTGTCCTCGTCGTCCTCGCCGCCTGCGGCGAGGACGCCACGCCCGTCCGGACCGTCGAGCCGCCTACCGGACGGCCCGGCCTACCGACGCCCGACCAGGTGGTGGAGGACGGGACCCACGTGATCACGGTCCAGGGCGTCAAGAAGGCGGAGATCGCGGCCGAGAGGCTCCTCTTCTACAACGGGGAGGGGAAGGTCTACGGGGACACGATCCAGGTCCGTTTCTTCGACGACGCTGGAGCGCCGACCTCGACCCTCACGGCGAAGAGCGGCGAGCTCGAGCAGGCGACCCAGGAGATGATCGCCCGCGAGAACGTTTTCGTCCGCGGCCGCGAGGCCACGATCCGCACCGAAGAGCTCCACTACGATCCGACGTCGGACCAGCTCACGAGCGAGGGCCGGACCGAGATCAACCAGCGTGGCAACGTGATCCGAGGCCAGGGGGTCGTGTCCGACACCGCCCTCCGCGACATCCGGATCACCGGCGGCTCGGCGATCCTGCGCTCCGACCCGGAACGGCAGGAGCGTCGCGCGGCCGACGCCGAGGGCGCCGGGGCGGGCCGGGCCGATGGAGACCCGAGGTCGCGGCCGGCGGCGGGCGACACGGCGACGACGGGGAGCGCGACGCCGCCGCGGGCCATCCCCGTCCCGGATGACTCTACGTAGAGCCCGTGCCGCGGGGCTGCCGGTCCTGGTCGTGGCCGGCCTCGTGCTCGGGCCGGGCGCCGGGAGGCTCCACGCCCAGCAGGCCGAGGAGCCGATCGTGATCGACCATGCCGACGAGCTCCGCCGGCTGATGGAGGCCGACTCGCTGACCTACCTGCTGATCGGGAACGTTCGCGCCCGTCGGGCCGACGTCCGGATGCGGAGCAGCCGGGCGACCATCTACCGTGCGTCGTCGATCGCCGACTTCGAGCAGAACGTCCATTTCTGGGACGCGACGACGGAGATCTATGCCGACCGGCTCATCTATGAGGAGATCCCCGACGTCGCGCTCGCCACCGGTCGGGTGCAGCTCATCGACCGCGAGACGAAGTCCGAGGTGACGGCCGATTCGCTGCGCTACTTCCGCGACGACGGCAGGATCGTGGCCTGGCCGCGGCCCCACGCCGTGCTGGTTCCCCGGGATTCGGCGTCCGGCGAGCCCTTCGACCTGTACGCGGACGAGATGCGCTTCCGGAGCGACTCGCTCCGATCCGAGGTCGTCGCGGTCGACTCGGTCCTGATCGAGAGGACCGACCTCACCGCGATCGCCGACAGCCTCTTCTACGACGACGAGACGGAGATCGTGCGTCTCCGGCGGTCCCCCAAGGTCGAGACGGCCGAAACCTTCCTGGTCGCCGACGACATCGACGTTCTGATGACCGACAACGAGGTCTCGGCCCTGGTCGCGCTCGGCCGGGCGCGCGCGGTGAACAAGCGGGACTCGGTGCCGGCCGCGGTGCGGCTGGCGTTCGAGAACGTGAGCCGGACGTCGTTCCTGGAAGGGGACAGCCTGTACGTCTCGTTCGCCGACGACGGAATCGACTGGCTGGTGGCCGAGCGCGACGCGCGGAGCCTCAACTACTCGCGGGAATCCCCTCCCGGTCCGGTCGAGACCTGGAGCGTCAACTATTTGCAGGGGGCTCGGCTGCGCCTCAACTTCCGCGGGGATTCCCTGAGCCAGGTCGTGGCCACCGGCGGGCATCGTGGAGTGTACCTGAGCGAAGCGGTCCGGGTGGGCGGGCCCGAGCGGCGACCGAGCGAGCCGATCCCGCTCTCCGAGCCGGCCGCCGTGGCGACCCCGGGCACAGGTGGCCGGACGGCGCGTCCGCGACGGCCGGGAGGAGGACGACGATGATCGAGGAAGCGGGCACCGCGGCCCCGGCCGAGGCGCTCCTGCCCGACCTGGAGGTGCCGCGCGGATCCGTCCTCAAGGCCGAGCACCTGGTCAAGCGGTACGGCAGGCGTGCCGTGGTGGACGACGTCTCGCTCGAGGTCCGCCCGGGCGAGGTGGTCGGGCTCCTGGGGCCGAACGGTGCCGGGAAGACCACCACCTTCTACATGATCGTGGGGCTGATCCAGCACTCGCGCGGGCGGATCTTCCTGGACGGCGAGGAGATCACCCACAAGCCCATGTACCGGCGGGCCCGGCAGGGGATCGGCTATCTGTCCCAGGAGCCCTCGGTCTTCCGCAAGCTGAGCGTCGAGGACAACATCAAGGCCATCCTCGAGACGACCGGCCTCAGGCGGCGCGAGCGGGAGGAACGGCTGGAGCTCCTCCTCGACGAGCTCGGCCTGCGCCGGGTCCGGGGCAACATGGCGTACGCGCTCTCCGGGGGCGAGCGCCGCCGCCTGGAGATCACCCGGGCGCTGGTCACCCAGCCCCGCTACATGCTCCTGGACGAGCCGTTCGCGGGGGTCGACCCCATCGCGGTGGACGACCTGCAGGGGATCGTCGCCAGCCTGCGGGACCGCGGGCTGGGGATCCTCATCACCGACCACAACGTCCGGGAGACGCTCTCGATCACCGACCGCGCCTACCTTCTGTACGACGGCCGGATCCTCATGGCGGGGAACGCCGACGAGCTGATCGCCAATCCGGAGGCCAGACGATTGTACCTGGGGGAGGATTTCCGGCTCTAGGCACGGGCGGACTTCACCCCGGACCGCCTGGGGTGGCGGGTGGCCGACGGTGCGCGCCCGGCCGCGCACCGCCGCAAGCGCCGTCCTGGGCGCCGCTTCGCCCGAGGCGGTTGAAAAGCGGGTCCCGGTCGGATAGACTTCCGTTGACTGGCACGCTTCGTGCAACATGCGGCTCCCGGAAATCGCCAGGGTCACGTCAGCCGTCGGTCCACTCGACCCCACCCCCGGATATAGGCGATGGCGCTGAGACAACAGCTCGCCGTAACGCAGCGACAGGAGATGAGGATGAACCCTCGCCTGTACCAGGCGATGGACCTCCTCTACCTGCCCCTCCTCGAGCTCGAGCAGCACCTCAAGCAGGAACTGACCGCCAACCCCTTCCTCGAGATGAACGAGGTCGAGGAAGAGTTCGCCGAGCAGGAGGAGACCGAGGAGACCGCCGAAGAGGAGGAGGAGATCGACTGGGAGGAGATCCTCCTGGACGGCTTCGACTCCGGCTACCGGGGCGGATCGAACTACGAAGAGCTCGAGGAGTACGAGCGGGTCCCCGAGAACACGGCCGACCTGTGGGACCATCTCCTCCAGCAGCTCTATCAGAGCAACGGCCACCAGGACGGCGACGTCCGGATCGCCGAGGAGATCATCGGGAACATCAACGAGGACGGGTTCCTGACGTGCTCGCTCGAGGAGATCGCCGAGTCGGTCTCGGCCCCGCTGGGGCAGGTGGAGCGTGTCCTGGCCCGGGTCCAGGAGTTCGATCCGGCGGGAGTCGGCGCCCGCGACCTGCGCGAATGCCTGCTCCTCCAGATCGCCGACCGGATGGGCGCCGACAGCCTGGCGTACCGGATCGTCGAGGAGAACTTTCCCGAGCTGTCCTCCCACAAATACCAGGACATCGCCCGCGTGCTGGGGATCTCGGCCGCCGAGGTCCAGGAAGCGGCCGACCGGATCGCGACCCTGGATCCGCGGCCCGGTCGCAAGTACTCCGATCTGGCCCCCGGGTACGTGACGCCGGACATCATCGTCGACAAGGTGGACGGCGAGTACGTGATCGGGCTGAACGACGGCAACCTGCCGCGCCTCAGGATCAGCAGCGCCTACCGCGACCTGGCTCGCAACGGACAGTTCAAAGGGCAGGCCAAGGAGTTCGTGCAGAACAAGCTGAACAGCGCCAACTGGATCATCCAGGCGATCGAGCAGCGCCGTCAGACCATGCTCAAGGTGATGCACGTGCTGCTCGAACGGCAGGGAGAGTTCTTCGAGAAGGGGATCCGCTACCTGCGACCGTTGACGCTCAAGGAGGTCGCCGACGAGATCGGGATGCACGAGTCCACCGTCAGCCGGGTCACCAACGAGAAGTTCGTTCAGACGCCCAACGGCGTGTTCCGGCTGAAGTTCTTCTTCTCGAGCGGGCTCTCCACCGACGAGGGGGAGGACGTCTCGGCCCGCGGCGTGAAGGCCCGGATCAGCGAGCTGATCGCCACGGAGGACTCCCGCAAGCCTCTCACCGACCAGCAGATCGTTGAGCTGCTCAAGAACGAGGGCGTCAACATCGCCCGCCGGACGGTCCAGAAGTACCGCGACCAGCTCGGCATCCTTTCCTCGCGTTACCGCAAGCGGGTATAATCGCCCCACCAGATCGGTCGCCTCCATGGCCCGCGCTCTCCGGGATCGCACAGTGCGGGCGGGGGTCGCGGTTTCGCAGCTGTCGATTCCCCCGAGAAAGGAGCGGGAAACCATGCGGATGACCTTCAGCGTTCGCCACGGCGATGTCCCGGATCGGCTCCGCCAGCACGCGGAGAGCGAGGTCGAGGGCCTTTCGAAGTACTTCGAACGCCTCGTCGAAGCGGACATCATCCTGGACCAGGAAGGTCATCGGCACATCGCGGAGGTGCGGGTCCACACCTCGACCGATACCCACTTCGCCACATCGGCGGCCGACGAGTGGCGCGCGGCGATCGACGCCACGGTCGACAAGCTCCGGAGACAGCTGAAGCGCCACAAGGGAAAGCTCGAGCAGCGCGGCCCGACCCGCGAGGAGCGCGAGCGCGCGTTCCGGGCCTCCGGAGACGGGTCCGGCCCCGCCGACGTGTACGGGATCGGGGAGAGCTGAGCCGGTCGGGACCGCCTTGGCCAGCCTGACCGTAGCCGAGCTCCTCGCCCGCAAGGCGCAGCCCCTCGCGCTGACCCTGCTGACCGAGGAAGGAACGGCCGCCCGCGAGATCCCGAGCAGCGAGGCGGCCAGCCCCGGCCTGGTTCTGGCCGGCTACACCGAGCGGTTCGTCCACTCCCGGGTCCAGGTCCTTGGCGAGACCGAGATCACGTTCCTGGAGGCGCTGCCGGAGCCCGAACGGGCGTCGGCGATCCGCCGCCTCCTCGATTTCGACCTGCCGGTCGTGGTCGTCACCAAGGGTCTGGACCCTCCGGCAGGGCTCCTCGAGCACGCCAACGCGCGCGGGATCCCGGTCGTGTCGACGCAGCTGAAGACCGGCGCCTTCTACTCCGCCATCAAAGCCTTCCTCGAGACCTGGTACGCTCCCAGCACGTACATCCACGGTTCCCTAGCCGACGTCTACGGCGTGGGACTCCTGTTCGTCGGCAAGAGCGGAATCGGCAAGTCGGAGTGCGTGCTGGATCTCGTCGAGCGCGGTCACCGGCTGGTGGCAGACGACCAGGTGCACGTGACCCGCCGGGCGGCGGAGGTCCTCATCGGCCGCGGCAGCGACGTCCTCGGCTTCCACATGGAGATCCGCGGCGTCGGGATCATCGACATCCAGTCGTTCTTCGGGATCCGGGCGGTGCGGCTGCAGAAGCGGATCGAAGTGGTGGTCCGGCTCGAGGAGTGGGATGAGACGACGCAGGTGGAGCGGATCGGGCTGGAGGAGGAAAAGACGGAGATCCTGGAGGTCGAGCTGCCGCTCGTCCGGGTGCCGCTCAATCCGGGGAAGAACATCACCGTCATCGCCGAAGTCGTGGCGATGAACCACCTGCAGCGGTTCGCCGGTCGTCACGCCGCCGAGCGCTTCAACGAGCGACTGATCGCTCGTATGCGCACCCGCGCCGAGGCGGACACCTATCTCGAAGAGGATTACGAGTGACCGAGCTGTGTGGGGCGATCGTCGCCCACGGCGGTCTGGCGGAGGGGTTCCTGTCGGCCCTCTCCCGGGTCGCGGGGCCGCAGGACAACCTGTGGGCGCTGTCGAACGAGGCGCTCTCCGGCGAAGAGCTGACGGATCGGCTCGAGGAGCTGCTGGGGGAGCGCGCGAAAGGAAGGGAGATCTTCCTGTTCACCGACCTGGACGCCGGATCGTGCGGCCTGGCCTGCCGCCGCCTGCTCGCCGACGGCCGGGTGCGGGCGGTCTTCTTCGGCGTCAACCTGCCGCTCCTGGTCGAGTTCGTGTTCCTCCAGGCCGAGCCCCTGGAGAAGCTCGTTCCTCTCATGCTCACCAAGGGCCGGGCCGCGCTCGGCGTCCGGCCGTGACCGTCGTCCTGTTCCGGGTGGACGACCGGCTGATCCATGGCCAGGTGGTGGTGGGATGGGGGCGCCGGCTGGAGGCGGAGTCCGTGATCGTGGTCAGCGACGAGCTGGCCGGATCGCCGACCGAGCAGGAGATCTACAGGAGCGGGCTTCCGAGCGGTCTCGAGGCCGAGTTCTGGAGCGAGGACACCGCCGCGACCCGCATCCCGGAGGCGATGGACTCCGAGGTCCGGATCCTCGTCCTGACGGCCGATCTCGCCACCATGTGGCGGCTGGCCGCCGCCGGCGTCCCGATCCACGAGGTCAACGTGGGGGGCCTCCACGCGGCCTCGGGTCGCGAATCCGTCCTGCCGTACGTCTTTCTCGGGCCGGAGGATCGGCAACGCGTTCGTGACTTCGAGGCGGCCGGCGTCCGTGTGACCGCCCAGGACGTCCCCGGCGCCACGCGGGTGCGGCTCGAGCGCGTGCTCTGAAGGCGACCGTCGCGGTGGGCCTGCCGGAATGGATTCTGCTGGGTCTGCTGGGCGCCATCCTCTTCCTGGACGCATGGCCGGTCGCGCAGACGATGCTGTCCCGGCCGATCGTCGCCGGGGCCCTGACGGGAATCGTCCTGGGGGCGCCGGCCGACGGGGTCTTCTGGGGCGCCGTGTTCGAGGCCGTCTACCTGGGGGTCCTGCCGGTCGGGGCCGCCCGCTATCCCGATGCCGGTCTGGCGGCGCTCGTCGGAACGGCGCTGGCGGCTCGGGCGGAGGGCGCGGAGCCGACGGTCTACCTGGTCGCGGCGGCGCTGTCGGCGGGCGCCCTGGGCGATTGGACGAGCGGGTTGCAGCGCCGCTGGAACGGCCGCACGGCGGCGGGCGTGCGGGCGCGGGTCGCGGCGGGGGATCTGAAGGCTCCGGGCCGGGCGATCGGCGCGGCGGTCTCGCGAGGCGCCTTGATCGGTGCCGCCGCGGCGGTGGGCTCGGTAGCTCTGGCGCTGGCCGGTCTCGAGCTCGTTCGAGGCACGCTCTGGGCCGGCCCGGCGAGCCGGGAATCGCTACGTCTGGCGGCCCTGGCGGCCGTCGTCGTGAGCGGGGGACGGCTCTTCCTGGAGCGACGCTCGGAACGTCTCGCGTGGCTGGCCGGGCTCGTCGTCGCGGGCGGGGTGGCGGCATGGTCGGCCGGAGGCTTCGCACCGTGAGCGGCCTCCCCCGCAGCGGCCCCCGTGAGCGTCGAACGATCGCCTTGCGGTCGCTCTTCCTGCAGGCCGCCTGGAACTACGAAAGCCTCCAGGCGGTCGGGTTCGTCTGGGCTCTTCTGCCG
>DASZOP010000049.1:0-11759 GCA_035550715.1 Gemmatimonadota bacterium
TCGGGGGCGATCCGCTGGCGCTCCTCCAGAACGCGCCCCCGGCTCCCTCTTCCGATGTGGGTCCGGCTCCGGCCCCCCCCGCGGAGGACGAGGAGGCGCAGTTCGTCTCCGCGATCCTGGCCAGCACGGAGGACGCCTGGAACTCGATCTTCGCCGAGAACGGCGCTTCCTACCCGGCGCCGAAACTGGTTCTCTTCACCGACCTGGTGCGATCCGGCTGCGGGACGGCGGGGGCGGCCACCGGGCCCTTCTACTGTCCGCTCGACCGGAACGTCTATCTCGATCTCGGGTTCTTCCGTCAGCTCGCCCAGCTCGGCGGGCCCGGCGACTTCGCGGCCGCCTACGTCGTCGGGCACGAAGTGGGGCACCACGTCCAGAACGTGGTCGGGACGGCCGAGGAGGTGCGCGCCCTCCAGCAGCGGAACCCGGACTCGGCCAACGAGCTCTCGGTCAGGCTGGAGCTCCAGGCCGACTGCTACGCGGGGGTGTGGGCGAACCGCGCCCACCGGGAGCGCGGCGGAGCGTTTCTCGAGGCCGGCGACGTCGAGGAGGGCCTGGCCGCGGCCGCCGCGATCGGCGACGACCGGCTCCAGCAGCACGCGGGACGGGCGGTTTCGCCGGAATCGTTCACCCACGGCACCTCCGAGCAGCGGCAGGATTGGCTCAGAAGGGGGCTCGAGACGGGCGACGTCGACGCGTGCGACACGTTCGGGAGCGGGTGACCGGCTCGGGCGGTGTCGGTCGTCTGACGATCTTCACGGTTTCGAGCGGTTCGCGGTCCCCGACTACCTTCCTGCCGGACGAGGGCGCGAATCGTGCCGGAGGTTCGTCGTCCGAAGACCAGTTCCTTGACCCGTTTCGAAGACAGGCGATAGGATGAAGCAGATGGGCGCTGCTGAAGACAGCCTTCTCACCATCGAGGAGTTCGAGCGCTTACCCGACGACGAGTGGCGGTGCGAGCTGGTGCGCGGAGTGGTCGTGCGGGAGCCTCCGGCCGGCTTCGAGCACGGCCGTGTCGCCAACAGGATCCTCCATGCACTCACCAGATTCGTCGAGGAGCACGGCCTGGGAGAGGTTCTGGCCTCCGAGACCGGGTTCGTGCTCTTCGAGGACCCGCCGACCGTGCGCGCTCCTGACGCCGCCTTCGTGGCCGAGGGTCGGGTCCCGACGCCGGCGCCGCCCGGCTTCGGCCGTCTGGCTCCGGATCTGGCGATCGAGGTTGTGTCTTCGTCGAACACGATCCCGCAGATCCACTCCAAGGTGCTGGATTACCTGGACGCGGGGACGCGGCTCGTCTGGATCGCAGACCCGGCGACCCGGACCGTCACGGTCTACCGCTCCCGGGAAGAGATTCGGCTGCTCACGGAAGAGGAGGAGCTGGACGGCGAGGATGTGCTCCGGGGTTTCCGGCTGAGATTGCGGGAGATCTTCGGCCCGCGGCGCTGATCCCGCTCCGGCCTACTCCGGCAACTCTTCCCGGTGCGTCGCCGGATCGAACTCCGGAGGCGGTGAGGCCGCCTCGGGGACGTCGGCGGTCATGTCCGCGAACTCGAGCCGCTCGCCCATGACCCCGCTGCCCGACTTGCGGTAGGCCCGGACCGCTTCGTCCAGCGCGTTCCACCCGAGGAGCGCGCACTTGATCCGGACGGGTAGCTTGGCCACTCCCTGGAGCGCCCTGAGATCGCCGAGCCCGCGATCCGCCTTCGCCCCGTCGTCCCCGTGCATCAGATCTAGGAAACGGCGCTCGAGCGAGAGCGCGTCGTCCAGCGAGCGGCCGGCCAGGGCTTCGGTCATCATCGACGCCGACGCCTGGCTGATCGAGCACCCCTGGCCCCGGAAGCGGACCTCCGCGACCCGGTCGTCCTCGATCCCGAGCATGAGCTCGATCTCGTCCCCGCAGAGAGGGTTCCGCATGGAGACCGTGACCGTCGGGTCTTCGAGGGCGCCCTTGTTCTTCGGCCGGCGGTAGTGGTCGAGGATGAGCTCGCGGAAGATCGACTCGAGCATCAGCCGACCCCGAAGATCTCCTCCGCCCGGTGGAGCCCCCGGACGAGGGCGTCCAGGTCGTCCACGTCGTTGTACAGATAGAACGAGGCGCGGGCCGTGGCGGCGACCCCCAGCCGCCGCATGAGCGGCTGGCAGCAATGATGGCCGGCCCGGACGGCGACACCCTCGTGGTCGAGGATCGTCGCCAGGTCGTGGGGATGGATGTCGGCCAGGGTAAACGAGACGACGCCGGCGCGGGGCGTCGCCGGGTCGGGGCCGTGGAGACGGATCTGCGGGAACTCGTCGGCCAGCCGCGCGAGCGCCAGCGCGGCCATCCGTTGCTCGTGGGCGTGGATCCGGTCCCGGCCGACCTCGTCCAGGAAGTCGGCCGCCGTCGCCAAGCCGATCGCGCCCGCGATGTGCGGCGTCCCGGCCTCGAACCGGTAGGGAACCCGCGCGTAGGTCGAGCGCTCGACCCGGACCTCCTCGATCATCTCGCCGCCCCCCTGATAGGGGGGCATCGCGTCCAGGAGCTCCTTCCGCGCCCACAGGACGCCGATCCCAGTCGGGCCGCACATCTTGTGGCCGCTGAAGGCATAGAAGTCGCAGCCGATCGCGCGCACGTCGAACGGCATCTGGGGGGCCGCCTGGGCGCCATCGATCAGATAGCGGGCGCCCGCCGCCCGCGCGCGGCGCGCGATCTCCTCGACCGGGTGGAGGGTGCCGAGCGCGTTCGACACGTGGGCGGTCGCGACCAGCCGGACCCGCCCCTCCGCCAGCCGGCGGTCCAGGTCGTCCAGGTCGAGCTCCCCCTGGTCGGTCATCTGGACCGCGCCGATCGCGGCTCCGCTCGCCTCGCAGGCGAGCTGCCACGGGACCAGGTTCGAGTGGTGCTCCATCTCGGTCACGAGAACGACGTCCCCGGGGCCGAGGTTGGCGCTTCCCCACGCCCCCGCTACCAGGTTGATCGACTCGGTGGTCGAACGCGTAAAGACGATCTCGTCCGCCCGGCCCGCCCCGGCGAATCTCGCCATCCGACGGCGCGCCTCCTCGTAGCGGTCGGTCGCCCGCACCGCGAGGGTGTGGGCGCCCCGGTGGACGTTGGCGTGGTCGCGCCGGTAGTAGTCACGGACCGTGTCGATCACGACGTCCGGCTTCTGGGACGAGGCCGCGCTGTCCAGGTAGACGAGCCGGTGGTTCTGGATCTGCTGTTCCAGGACGGGAAACCGGCGTCGGAGGGAGGCGGTGTCGAGGGGCGCGGTCCGCCCCGCCTCGACCGCGGCCATGGCGCCGGCCCCGCCGGCAGTCTGGATCCCGTCGCTCATCGTCTGCGCAGGCCTCCGCCCGCAGCGGTCACTCCGGAGGCATGTCGAGCTGCTCGAGGGGCGGAACGGCGACCCAGATCTCGCCGTCTCGGATCTCGAGCGGGAAGACCGGCAGGGGCTTGGTGGCTGGAAGGGTCTTCACCTCGCCGGTCCGCAGGTCGAACGACGCGCCGTGGAAGTCGCACGTCAGCCGCTCCCCCATGAGGAAGCCGTGGGTGAGCTGGTACTGCTGGTGCGTGCAGCAATCGTGAAAGGCGTAGAAGCTGCCGTCCACATTCGCGATCCCGACCAGCACGCCATCCACCTCGAACGCCCCCATCTCCCCGTCCGGAATGGCGTCCGTGGTCGTAAGTTTCACGAACTCCGCCATCGATCCCCATTCAGCATGCCTCACCCCAGCTTCCGTTCGACCACGCGCGTCAGCTTCTCATGCAGCCAGTCCACCTCGAGCCTCGACAGGACCTCTTCGAAGAAACCGGTGACGATGAGCTTCTCGGCCTTGTCGCGGGTCAGCCCGCGGCTCATCAGATAGAAGATCTGCCGCTCGTCCTGCTGACCGATCGTGGCCCCGTGGGAGCATCGCACGTCGTCGGCCTCGATCTCGAGGTTGGGGAGCGAGTCGGCGTGCGCGTCTTCGGAGAGGATCAGGTTCCGGTTCGTCTGATAGGCGTCGGTGCCCTGGGCCCCGGGCAGGACGCGGATCATGCCGCGGAAGACCGACCGGGCGCGGTCCTTGAGCGCGCCCTTGTAGAGCAGGTCGGACCCCGCGTGCGGGGCCTGGTGGAGCTGGTACGTGTAGTGGTCGAAGTGCTGATTGGAGTCGCCGAGGTAGAGGCCCAGCATCTCCGAGTGCGCCCCCTCCGCCTGGAGGTCGGTCTCGACGTCGGAACGGGCGACCCGCGCCCCGAGCGTGACCAGCAGAGTCTGGATCTGGGCATCCTTCTGCGCGAACACGCGGGCGGCCTGGTAGTGGAAAACGTTGCGGCCCCACTCCTGGACGATCGCGTATCGCACGTTGGCGCCCTCTTCGGCGACGATCTCGGTCACGCCGCAGTTCATCGCCCACCCCTCCACGGGCCGGGCGGGAGACGCGCATTCCTCCACGTACGTCACCTTGCTCTGCGGACCCGCGATCAGGAGCGTGTGCGGGAAGACCGCCACCCCTTCCAGGTCGAGCCAGCGGAAGGTCGTCAACGGAAGCTCGACCTCGACTCCGGCCGGGACGTACACCACCGTGCCGCCCGAGACGAAGGCGCCGTGGAGGGCGGCCAGCTTGCCGAACTCCGGAGTCACGGCCGAGGTCATGAAATACTTGCGGAGGAGATCGGGCTGCTCGCGGACGGCGGTCTCGAAATCGAGGAACAGGACTCCCTTCGCGGTCAGCTCGTCCGCCACCCGCCGATGGACCTGGACGCCGTCGACCTGGATCCCGAAGGCCGCCGAGCCGCCCGCCTCCTTCACGGCCTCGCGGAGCTCCTCCGGCAGCCGCTCCACGTCCTCGACCCGGTCCGGCCGCTCCGGCAGGTGCATCCTGAGCTCCTGCCACGGGATCCTCGAGAGGTCCGTGTACCGCCATTCCTCGGTCCGGGTCGTGGGCGTCGGGGTCTCCTGGTAGACCTCCCAGGCCCGGCGCCGGCGCTCGGCCATCCAGTCCGGCTCTCCGCGGTCACGGACGATCGCCTCGACCGTCTCGGGGCCGACCTCACCGCGGACGGACGGCGCCGTCTCGATGGCCCTGGTCAACGTCTCGCTCACTCCTCCTCCTCGGACGCGGAACCATGGATCTGTTTCGGGAAGCCCGGACATGGAGCCGGACAGACCGCTCGCCCCCGAGCGGATCCGGCTCCGTCGAAAGGGCGGATCAGCCGACCGAGCCCTCCATCTCGAGCTCGACCAGCCGATTCAGCTCGACCGCGTACTCGAGCGGCAGGTTCTTCGAGATCGGCTCGATGAAGCCGCGCACGACCATCGTCCGCGCCTCGTCCTCGCCGAGCCCGCGCTGCATCAGATAGAAGAGCTGCTCGTCGCCGATCTTCGAGACCGTCGCCTCGTGACCGATCGAGGCGTCGTTCTCGTCGATCTCGATGTACGGATAGGTGTCGGTGCGAGCCTTCTCGTCGAGGAGGAGGGCGTCGCATTCCACGTTCGAAGACGCATGATGGGCGCCCTTCTCGACCTTGACCAGGCCCCGATAGGAGCTGCGCCCCCCGCCCTTGGAGATCGACTTGGAGACGATCTCGCTGGTCGTGTACGGGGCGGCATGGATCATCTTGCCACCCGCGTCCTGGTGCTGACCGGCGCCGGCGTAGGCGATCGACATGATCTCGCCCGAGGCCCCGCGCTCCATCAGGAAGCAGGACGGGTACTTCATGGTGACCTTGGATCCGAGGTTGCCATCCAGCCACGCCATCCGGGCGTCCTCGCCCACCCGCGCCCGCTGGGTGACCAGGTTGTACATGTTGTTCGACCAGTTCTGGATCGTCGTGTAGCGCACGTTGGCGCCCCGGTTGACGACGATCTCGATGACGCCTGAATGGAACGAGTCGGTCGAGTACGTCGGTGCCGTGCACCCTTCGATGTAGTGCAGCTTCGCCCCTTCGTCGGCGATGATCAGCGTCCGCTCGAACTGCCCCAGCTTCTCCGAGTTGACCCGGAAATAGGCCTGGAGCGGAATGTCGACCTCGACTCCGGGTGGCACGTAGATGAACGACCCGCCCGACCACACGGCCGAGTTGAGCGCGGCGTACTTGTTGTCGTGCGGCGGGATCACGGTCGCGAAGTACTGCCGGAAAAGGTCCGGATGGTTCTTCAGGCCGTCCTCGATAGAATCGAAGATCACGCCCTGGTCCGCGAGCTCGTCCTTGATCTTGTGGTACACCATCTCGGACTCGTACTGGGCACCCACCCCGGCCAGCGACTTGCGCTCGGCCTCGGGGATCCCGAGCCGGTCGAACGTGCGCTTGATGTCCTCCGGCACCTCGTCCCAGGAGCGTCCCTCGCCCTCCGACGGCTTCACGTAGAAGTAGATCTCGTCCATGTTCAGGCCCGACAGGTCGGCGCCCCACGTCGGAACCGGCTTCCGCTCGTAGATCTCGAGCGCCTTCAGCCGGAACTTCCGCATCCAGTCCGGCTCCTCCTTCATCGCCGAGATCTGCTCCACGACGCGCTTGGAGAGACCCTTCTCGGCCTTGAAGACGTACTTCTCCGGGTCCTTGAACCCGTACTTGTACTCGTCCAGGTTGAGCGCCGCTACGGTCTGGTCGTGTGGCATCGCTCGTCTCCTCTCCTCAGCTCGCCGCCCCCGCCGCCGCTTCTTCGCCGCGGAAGAGCTCGTACCCCTCGGCCTCGAGCTTTTCCGCCAGCGTGCGGTCGCCGGACTCGACGATCCGGCCCCGGACCATGACGTGGACGACGTCCGGGGTGATGTAATTCAGGATCCGCTGATAGTGCGTGATGATCAGGGCACCCATCTTCTCCAGCTCGGCGTGCAGGGTGTTCACACCACGCGCCACGATCTTCAGGGCGTCGATGTCGAGCCCGCTGTCGGTCTCGTCCAGGATCGCAAGCTCGGGTTTCATCATGGCCATCTGGAGGATCTCGTTGCGCTTCTTCTCGCCGCCCGAGAACCCATCGTTGACGAACCGCTCGGCGAACTTCTCGTCGACCTCGAGCAGCTCCATCGCCTTCTGCAGGTCGTCGTAGAAGTCGAACACCGAGATCTCCTTCCCGGTCCGCGCGACCACCGACTGGCGCAGGAACTGCGCGATCGTGACGCCCGGGATGTCGCTCGGATACTGGAAGGCCATGAAGACTCCGCGCCGGGCGCGCTCGTCGACCTCGAGGGCGAGCAGGTCGTCGCCCCTGTAGGTGATCGAGCCCCCGGTCACCTCGTAGGCCGGGTGGCCCGCGATCACCTTGGCGAGCGTCGACTTGCCCGATCCGTTGGGGCCCATGAGCGCGTGGAGCTCCCCCCCACGGACCACGAGGTCCACGCCACGGAGGATCTCGTTGCCCTCGACCGAAGCGTGGAGGTCCTCGATCGTCAGAAGCGGCTTCTCGTCGGTCATCCTTCCTCGATGGCTGTCCGGTTCATGGAATCCATTCGCGGGGCCTCCTCGACGGGGCCCCAGGTGATGTCGATCAGCTCGCGGACACCGACTTCTCCCTCTCCCACGAGATCGCTGAGCCGGATCTCCGAGAGGAGGGCGTCGATCCTCCGCCGGAGGGCGAACCAGACCGGGCGGATCGAGCAGTCATGGGTCTCGTCGCAGCGGTCCTCCGCGACCGGATGCTCCCGGCAGTTGATCTCGAACGTGGACCCCTCGGTGGCATCGATCACGTCCTTGACCGTGATCTCCTCCGGTCGGCGAGCGAGCTGGAAGCCTCCCGAGACCCCGCGCACGGCGGTCACCAGCCCCGCCTGGCGGAGCCGGCGCAGGATCTTCTCCGTATAGTCCGCCGGCAGGTTCTCTATCCCTGCCATCTCACGGGCCGCCACCGGACCCCGTTCGGCGTGGCGCGCCAGGTGGAGGCTGCAGATCAGCCCGTACTCGGCCTGCGTCGTGAACCTCATCGTGGTCGAACGTACCATTCCGGAGTGAAATGGTCAAGATTCAGGAATGGTTCCCGTCCGACCTGATTCCCGTTCTCATCGGCACTTTCCTCTGGGGGGCCTTCGTGCTGGGAAGAGCCCCCTCGGCCTACCCCGTGCCGGCCGGTGCCCGATCCGGAAGCCGATGATCCCGTTCAGCCGGGTTCTGCGCCTTATGCTTCGAGGCGGCTGCCGGCGGACCTGCTCGATCGTCACCGCGAACCTGTGCTCGGTTGGCCTGGACCGGGAGGGTGGCAGCGAGTAAGGCCGCCGCATCCGCACCCCTTGTACCCCCCAGCGAGGTGGGCGACCCGTTCGCCCGCCTCGCTTTTTTTGTCCTGCCTCTCCTCCGTGACCGGCCCCGGTCGCGGCCTTCGAGTCGAGCCCGCGCGGGAGAAAGCGAAGGGGGGCGATCGCTCGCCCCCCCTCGTCGCAGTGCCCGAATCGGATGCTTCAGGTTGCGCGGATCAAGGGTCTACTGGCGCACACCCGCGCTGCCGTCGGCCGAGACCTCGAACGGGACGTGCATGCCGGCCACGGCGTGACCCGCGACGTAGCAGATCATCACGTACTCGCCGGCCGTGTCGGTCGTGAAGCTGAGGGTCGCGGTCCCGTTGGGGGCGGTGCCGGTCGTGCCGGCGTCCGGGCTGATCGCGCCCGCGAAGACCGGCTCCGGGCTCTCGAAGGTGGCCGGGTAGCTGTCCATCGGCTCGTCGATGCCGACAGAGTGAGGCTGATTCGGGTCGGCGTTGGTGAAGTTCATCGTCACCGTGTAGCCCTGGGGAACGACGATCGCCCCCTCGCCGGCGTAGAGGCCGTTGAAGTTCCAGCGGTTGTTGGCCTCGGTCTCACCGGCCACGATGTTCATGGACACGGTCTGGGCGGTCTCGTCCAGCGTCATCCAGCTGGGTGTCGAGAGCGTGCCCGACGGGCCGGCCATTTCCTCGGCCGGCTCCCCGGCCATGGCGGTCGTGTCCACCGCGGTCGTGTCCTCGGCCCCCTCCTCGGCGCCGCCGCCGCAGGCGAGCAGGCCGATCGTGAGCAGGAAAGCGGTCAGGGAAGCGGAGATGCGCATGGTTCTCACTCCCAATGAAGGTGTGGCGTTGACTGGGTGGGATTCGACAACGAAAGGGTGAATATAACGCCCGGCCGGGCGACCTGGGAGCCACCCGCGACCAGTGGGTCGATTCGACCCGCAACCCCCCGAGGGTCTCAGCGCGATTCGCTCGTGTGATCGTGGACGATCACCCAGCGGCCCTCCACGTCCCGGAGGACGAGCGTGAAGATCCCGCCCCGGCGACCCTCGGCGGTCTCCAGCGCCCATCGGCCCAGGACCCAGGCGCTGCCGCGGCCGAGGGCGTGGACCTCGAGCTCGGAGAACGACAGCTTCCCCATCGTCTGGGTCCGCTCGCCGTAGGCGGCCCGGTACCGGTCGAGGGTCGTCTGCCAGCCACGCTGGACCCGGCCTCCGGAGGTGAAGACGAGATCCGGGCTCCGCCAGTAGCCGTCCATGAATCCTTCCAGGTCCCCCCGGTTCCACGCCTGCACCTGGGTCCTGAGGACGGCGAGGACCCGATCCCGCACGTCGGCCTCTCCTCCCGCTCCGAGGGAAGCGCACCCCGTCCCGACAAGGGCGAGGGCGATGACGAGGCCGCCGCGCCGCCGGTTCAGCGGGCCTCCCGGAGATCGACGGGCAGCTCGAGCGGGCTCCCGTCCCGCTCGACCACCAGACGGGCCGAGCCCCCCGGCACGCTGCGCTGGAGGGCGCGGACGTAGTCGTAGATGGATTCGACCCGGATCCCGTCCAGCGACACGATTCGGTCGCCGGGTTGGACCCCGGCACGGTCCGCCGGCGACCCCGCCTCGACCCGCTCCACGACCACCGGTTCGCCCGGGCCGGCCGGAACGGGCACCGCCCCCAGCCGGCGCCCGACGCTCACCGGTCTCGCTGCGGGCTCCGTGGTCGGCGTCTCGGATCGTTCCGCGGCCAGCTCGAAGACGCCCGGCCGGAACGGCGGACGATCCCTCGTGCCGGCGAGCCGTGCGACGAGCTGGCGGACGAACGTCGTGACCTGCGTCAGACCGTCGTAGTCCAGCCGGTCGGCGTCGTCGGAAGCCCGGTGGTAGTCCTCGTGGACGCCGGTGAAGAGGGCCAGAACGGGCACCTGGCGCAGATAGAAGGGGGCATGGTCCGAGGGGCCGTACCCCTCGGCCATCAGCCGCAGGGGGAGGTCGAGGTCCTCGTTGGCCTCCTCGAGGAGGGTGGGCCACGCCTCGCTGGACCCGACCCCATAGAGGATAAGCTCGTCCCGCAGCCGGCCCACCATGTCCATGTTGATCATGGCGACCACGCTCGCGAGCGGGACCACCGGGTGGGTCACGAAGTGCGCCGATCCCAGCATTCCTTCTTCCTCGGCCCCGAACGCCAGGAACACGATCGTTCGCGCGGGCCGGTTGGCGCGGAAGGAGAAGTGCTGCGCGAGCTCGATCAGCGCGGCGATCCCGCTGGCGTTGTCGTCCGCGCCGTTGTGGACCTCCCCGGGCACCGGCTCCAGCGACCCGGCGCCGCCCAGCCCCAGCCCGTCGTAGTGGGCCCCCACGACGACCGCCTGGTTCGCCAGATCGGGATCGTGCCCCTCGATGATCCCGACCACGTTGTGGGTGGTCCGGGTGCGGGCCTTCAGGTCGGCGCGGAGGTTCACGACGGCGTCCGGAACGGCGCGGCTCCTGGGTTCGAGCGACCCGTCGATCTCGCGCTGCCAACGCGCCAGGTCCCCGCCGCCCATGCCCGCGATCCTCTGGCCCACGGTCTGGCTGACGGAGACGGCCACGATCCCGAGGCTTCCCGGCTCGGCGTCCATCTGAAACGGGATCAGCCGGTCGATCTCGTCGGTGGCCGGGCCGCTCACGAACAGGATCGCCCGGGCCCCGTGGGCGGCCGCGGTGGCGGCCTTGTAGCGCTCGGACAGGAAGCGGCCGAAGCGGCCCGCCGGATCGTCGCCCCCGGGCCCGTACCGGAAGACCATGACCACCTTGCCGCGGACGTCGAGGCCGGCGTAGTCGTCGTAATCCATCTCCGGGGCGCTGATCCCGTACCCGGCGAAGACGACCGGCTGGACGACCCGGTCGGCGAGCGAGCCGGCCAGCGGCAGGAAGTCGCGGCCGGGCTCGAACACCGTCGCGCGACGATCGCCGTGCTGGAGGATCAACCGGTTCTCCTGCCCCAGCTCGACGCCGATCCCGAACTCGAAGGCCTGGAGGTAGGCCGGATGGTCGGAGGGAGCCTCGAGCCCGGCCGCCTGGAAGGCCCGGACCACATACCGTGCCGCCCGCTCGGCACCCGGGGTGCCCGCACGCCGACCCGCGAGCTCGTCATCGGCCATGTGGGCGACGTGGGTCTCGAGCTCGCCCCGCGTGATGAGCGGGGACGCATCGCCGACCGAGGCCGCCCCCGAGCCGACCGCGCCCGCCACCTGGGCCGGCAGGCGATCGGCCTGGACCGCCGTGGCGCATGCGAGCACGAGAAGCGCCCATCGGCGCCCGAAGCTTCGGCTCGAGGATCCCTTCACAACGGCTAAATATGAAAGCGCCGGCGCTCGTTGGCGAACCGCGAGCCTCATCGGTCCTCGTTCCCACGGCCGGGCGCCAGCCAGGCGGGCGCCTTGTCGGCGAGCCGGGCGTGCTCGACCTCGAAGTCCCGCCTGAGGGCCTGCTGCGCGGCCCGGTCCGAAACGTTGTCGATCGACAGCATCCGAAGCTGGTCCCCGGTGACGGGCGGAGCCGGCAAGGCCGGCTCCAGGACCGCCGCCGCCAATCGCAGCGGGGCCACGGGCATCGACACGATCGGCCGCCGGCGC
>DASZOP010000050.1:0-12551 GCA_035550715.1 Gemmatimonadota bacterium
GTGGTCGCCCTCGAGCCGGTCGTGGCGTCGGGGATGGAGGCGGGCAGCACCTCCAGCATCGACCCGTCCGTCCTGACGCCGAGCGACCACGGCCATCACCTCGCCGTCAGCGACGCGACCGGCACGATGGTGGCCTGCGGCGAGCTGTCGATCGGCAAGGCCCAGGACATCCAGTAGGGTCCGGTTCCTGCCGGTGGACGAGGAGGGGCGCTCCGGCGCCCCTCCTTTCGTTCTTGCGCCGACCTCGCTTCAGGCCTTGAGCGACGGATCGGTGAAGCTCTCCAGCTTTTCCTTGAGGACCCCCATGAAGTGGTCGGCGGTCGCGCCGTCTACGACGCGATGGTCGTACGAGAGCGAGAAGTAGGCGCAGGTACGGACGCCGATCGCGTCGCCCGGCCCGATCACCTTCACGCGCTTCTCGATCGCGCCGACGCCCAGGATCGCCACCTGCGGCTGGTTGATGATCGGCGTCCCGGCGAGGGAGCCGAACACGCCCGGGTTGGTGATCGTGATCGTCCCCCCCTGGACATCGTCGGGGCTCAGCTTCTTGGTCCGGGCCCGCTCCGCCAGGTCGTTCGTGCCCCGTGCAAGACCCACCAGCGAGAGCCCGTCGGCCTGACGGATGACCGGGACGATCAGGCCGAAGCCGCGCTCCTGCGGGATCGCTACCGCGATCCCGACGTTGATGTCGCGCTTGAAGACGATCTTGTCGTCCCAGACCGACGCGTTCAGGATGGGCCACTCCTTCACGCCGGCCACGAGCGCGCTGATGATGAACGGCATGTACGTCAGCTTGACCCCCGTGTCCTCCTGGAAGCGCGACTTGTTGCGCTCCCTGAGCTCGGCCACCCGGCTCATGTCGACCTCGAAGAACGAGGTGACGTGGGCGGAGGTCCGCCGGGAGGCCGTCATGTGCTCGGCGATCCGCTGGCGCATGACCGACATGGGGACGACGTCGACCCGGTCCCCTTCTCCAAAGGGCGGCGCTCCACCGGCCGTGGGCGCGGGCACATGGGGCGGCGCGCCCGTCGAGGGGGGCGTGGCAGCCCTGGCCGGGGCGCCGGGCCGGTCCGCGGCGGTCGCCGGGGCCGGAGCCACCTCGCCGGGCGGCTCCCCGTGTGAGGGCTCGGCGATGGAAGGGGCCCCTTCGAGCTCGGCGACATGAGCCAGGATGTCCCGCTTGGTGACGCGGCCGGAGAGCCCGGTCCCCTCGACCTTCTCCAGATCGATGCCGTGCTCGGCCGCGATGTTCCGGACCAGGGGAGACGAGCGCTGACGCCGGAGCTCGGCCTTGCTCGGTATCCGGCCGTCGCCGTCTCCGGTCGTCTTCTCCGCCGCGGCGGCCCGGGCCGGCTCGGATCGCGAGCCGGGAGAGCGGTCGGCCGGGGGCGGCGCCGGGTCGCGGGCGACGGGGGCCGGCTCCCGTGCGGCGGGCGCCGGCTCGGGCGGGCGGCGGGGCTCGGACGTCGTTCCCTCGGACGTGATCGGCTCGGATCTGGGAGCGGCGCCTTCCGGGGCGGCCGCCTGTGAAACGGTCGTCCCTGCCGCCTCTCCCTCGCCCAGGAGCTGGGCGACGACGGTCCCTACCGCGACGGTCTCCCCCTCCTGGACCAGGATCTTTCCCAGAGTGCCGGCGGCCGGCGAGGGGATCTCGGCGTCGACCTTGTCGGTCGAGATCTCGAACAGATTCTCGTCCCGCTCGACCCTGTCGCCCTCCTTCTTGAGCCACACCGTTAGCGTTCCCTCGGCGATGGACTCCCCCATCTGGGGCATGATGACGTCGATCGGCATCTCGTCTCCTTCGGCGGTCATTGGCGATCGGCTGCCGGCCCGCGATGTCGGCGACCGACCAATCGCTCAAGGGTAGCCGTGCCGCTCTGCTTTGGCGAGCCGGAGTACGATCGTGTACTCTCGCCTGGACCGAGGACGAGAGGAGGACCTGTGAGACACGCGACCCTGACCCTGGCGCTGGCGGCCACGCTGGTCCTGGGATGCCGATCGAGCGAGTCCCGACCCACCGCCGGCGCGGGCGCCCCCCAGACGCGCGTGCCGGACTCCGGGAAGATGGATCCTGCGGAGAGACGGGTCCCGCACCCGGATGAGGCCGACCGCTGGCAGCAGAAGGAGATGGATCGGCAGAGCCGCCTGGAAGGGCGGCGTCGGGCGGCGGACGAGCGCGACCGTCGGATCGACGAGGCTCCGATCGAGCACCCTCCGGACACACCGTCCGCGGGAGAGCCCCCTCCGAAGTAGGTCCCGCCCGGCCCGGCGTGACAGGTCAGTAGTCGAGGAGCCTCCCGGCGGCCTGGAGGACGTCGTCCCTGCCGGGCAGGTACGCCTCCTCGAGTGGCGGGCTGTAAGGAACCGGCGTGTCGGGAGCGGTCACGCGGACGATCGGTGCCTCCAGATACTCGAAAGCCTTCTCGGCGATCGTGGCCGCGATCTCACCACCGAAGCCGCCCGTCCTGGGGGCCTCGTGGAGGACGAGCGCCCTGCCCGTCTTCGCGACCGAGGCCAGCAAGGTCTCCTCGTCGAGCGGCACGAGCGTCCGGAGGTCCACCACCTCCACCTCGACGCCCCGATCGCCGAGCACCCGCGCAGCTTCCAGCGCCACATGAACCATCGCGGCGTAAGTTATTATAGTGATGTCACTTCCTGACCTCACAACCTTGGCCTTCCCGAGCGGGACGACGAACTCCTCGGCGGGCAGCTCCTCCTTGATCCGGCGGTACAGGAACTTGTGCTCCTGGAAGATGACCGGGTCGTCGTCCCGGATGGCCGCCTTGATCAGGCCCTTGGCGTCGTAGGGGGTGGCGGGGCAGACCACTTTGAGGCCCGCCGTGTGGGCGAAGTACGACTCCGCCTGCAGCGAGTGGAAGGGGCCGCCGTGGACGCCGCCGCCGGCCGGGCCGCGGACGACGATCGGCACCCCCACCCCCCAGCGATAGCGATTCTTGGCGGCCACGTTGGTGAGCTGGTCGAAGGCGCACGAGATGAAATCGATGAACTGCATCTCGGCAACCGGCCGGAGCCCCATGAGAGCCGCGCCCACCGACGCGCCCACGATCGCCGCCTCGCTGATCGGCGTGTCGATGACCCGCTCCTCGCCGAACCGGTCGACGAAGCCGTCGGTCACCTTGAACGCCCCGCCGTAGACGCCGACGTCTTCGCCCAGCACGAAGACCCGCTCGTCGGCCTCCATCTCCTCCCAGATCCCCTGGCGGATCGCCTCGAGGTAGGTGGTCTCGCCGCCGCGCCCGGGCGCGCTCACTGCTGCCCCCACTGGCGGCGGACCTGGAAGCGGGCGGAGCCCTCGATCCCGGTCGAGAGGAGGCGGATCTCGTAGGGGGGATGCTGGAGGCTCCCGCCCGGGCCCGTGCGGATCTCCTCCTGCCGACTTCCGGCGCTGCTCTCGACCAGCACGGTCGCGCGCTCGACCCCCGATGCGACCAGGGTCAGCTCGAGCTGGCCGCCGTCCACCAGCGCCTGCTCGCCGAGCTCGAGCTCGATCTCGGTCTTCCACACCTCCTCGCCCGGGACGTTGGCGATCCCCTCCCGGCTGACGGTCGCGCTGCAGCCCGCCGTCACGAGCGCGGCCGCCACGATCCACACGCGGCTCATGCGACGATCTCCGCTTCGAAATCGTGGAAGTTCGGGTGGGCGGCCGCCCAGCGCGGCGTCGACCAGACGCCGTCGAGCACCGTGCCGGCCTCCGGCAGGGGCGCGGCCTCGGCCTGGGCCACGGCGTGGTCGAGCTTCTCCTGGACCCGGGCGTCGACCCGCTCGGCCTGCTCGTCGGTCAGGATCCCCTCCCGGACGAGGAAGCGGCGGTAGCGGTCGACCGGGTCCCTGGCTTCCCATTCCTCCAGCTCCTCCCTGGGGACGTAGCGCTGGTCGTCGTGCTCGGCGTGTCCCTTCCGGCGGTAGGTCTTCACCTCGATCAACGTCGGACCCTCCCCGCGGCGCGCCCGATCGGCGGCGCGCCGGGCGGCCGCGTACGACTGGAGGACGTCGTTGCCGTCCACCTGCTCGCCGGCGCAGCCATAGCCGGGTGCGCGATCCACCATGTCCCGGTTCCCCATCTGCTTCACCGTCGGCGTCGAATACGCGTAGCAGTTGTCCTCGGCCACCAGGACCACCGGGAGCCGCTGGGCGCAGATGAAGTTCCACCCCTCGTGAGACGCGCCGGTCGAGAACCCGCCGTCCCCGATGTAGACCAGGCACACCCGGTCCTCGCCCTTCATCCGCGCGGCGAGGGCGACCCCTGCCATGACCGGGATCATGTCGCCGAGCATCGACACCGGGCCGACGAACCCCTTCGCCAGGTCGCCGAAATGGATGTTGAGGTCCCTGCCCCGCGAGGGGCCCGTGGCCTTGGCCATGTATTGCTTGAGGATGTCGACCGGCTCGGCGCCCTTGACCAGGATCGACCCGAGGTTCCGGATGAGCGGGCTCACGAAGTCGCGTTCCTCCAGCGCGTAGGCGGTGCCGACCGACTCCGCCTCCTGACCCAGCGAGCGATAGACCCCGCCCACGACCTTTCCTTGCCGGTAGAGGTTGACCAGGCGCTCCTCGAGGCGGCGGTTGAGCAGCATGAACCAGTACAGATCCAGATGCTGCGCCCGGTCGAGGTCGAGGTCGTCGGGAACGAGGATCTCCGGAGCGTCGAACGTGACGGTCGGGGCGGGTTCGCTCATGACGCGGCTTGGCCTCCGGGAGGACGGGGTGTTCGATCGCGATCCGGACAACCTAGGGCCGCCGAACGGACACGGCGAGATCCCTGCGGAGCCTAGCCTCGCGCGCGCACCGCGCTCGATGCCGCCTCCAGGCGCCGATCGACGCGGCGCCTCTCGGTGGCGTCCAGGATGGCCTTCCGCACGCGAACGGACCGCGGCGTCACCTCCACGAGCTCATCCACCGCGATCCATTCGAGCGCCTGGTCGAGCGACTGCTCGCGCGGCGCCTTGAGACCCGTGTCCACCTCGCGCGTAGAGGAGCGGTGGTTGGTGACGTGCTTGCGTTTGGTGGGGTTGCAGGGCAGGTCGCCCGGCCGCGCGCTCTCCCCCACGATCATCCCGGCGTAGACCTTGTCCATCGGCTTCACGAACAGGGTTCCCCGCGGCTGGAGGTTTTCCAGCGCGAACGATGTCGCCACCCCGGCGTCCAGCGATACCATCGCCCCGCGGTCCCGGTGCTCGACGTCCCCGCGCCATGGCTCGAAGGCCCGGAAGCGGCTGGTAAGGATCCCCAGCCCGCGCGTGTCGGTCAGGAATTCCGAGCGGTAGCCGATCAGGCCACGGGTCGGGATCGTGAACGACAGGCGGACCAGACCCGTGCCGCCGTTGTGGACGCCGACCAGGTCGGCGCGCCGGCGGGCCAGCTTCTCGTAGACCGATCCCTGGTACGCCTCGGGGACCTCGACGACCAGGTCCTCGATCGGCTCCAGAAGCGTTCCGTCGGGCGCCTCGTGCGTGATCACCTCGGGGCGCGACACGCAGAGCTCGATCCCCTCGCGCCGCATCTCCTCGATCAGGATCGCCAGATGCAGCTCGCCACGGCCCGATACCTTGAGCCCGTCCGCGCGCCCGACGTCCTCGACCCTGAGCGCGACGTTGACGCGCGCCTCCCGCTCGAGCCGGTCCCGGATCTGGCGGAGGGTGATGGCCTTCCCTTCGCTCCCCGCCAGCGGTCCGGAGTTGACCAGGAAGAGCATCGAGACCGTCGGCTCCTCGATCTCCAGGGGCGGCAGCGCCGGCGCCTCGAGATCGGGATGGCTCAGCGTATCGCCCACGCCGAGCTCCTCGAAGCCGGCTACCCATACGATGTCGCCGGCCGAGACTTCCTCCACCTCCTCGCGCTCGACACCGCGCGTCACCCACAGTCGCGACGACCGGCCAAGCTCCCGGCCCGTGACCCGGAAGGTGGAACGGTCGGAAGCCTCCCACTCCGCGGTCGTCCGGACGAGAGGATCCCCCGCACGGTGACTGCCTCCCAGGACCCGTCCGCACCCGATCCGACCCAGGTAGTCGCTCCAGGCGAGGGTCGAGACCTGCATCCGGAAGGGGCCCCCCCGCATCACGGCAGGCGCCGGGACCTGCTCGATGATCGTCTCGAACAAGGGCGCCATGCCGCTCCGGTCGCCGTTCTCGAGGTCGCGCGCGAACCAGCCGTCCAGCCCCGATCCGAAGACGACGGGGAAGTCGGCCTGTTCATCGCTCGCACCCAGCTCCAGGAAGAGGTCGAAGGTATCGTGCAGCGCCTCCTCCGGTCGCGCGCCCGGACGATCGACCTTGTTGAGGACGACGATCGGGCGGAGCCCCAACCGGAGCGCCCGCATCAGCACGTAGCGGGTCTGGGGCATGGGCCCCTCGTTCGCGTCCACGAGCAGGAGGGCGCCGTCGACCATCGACAGGACCCGCTCGACCTCGCCGGAGAAGTCGGCGTGGCCCGGAGTGTCCACGATGTTGATGCGGAATCCCTCCCAATCGACCGTGCAGTGCTTGGAACGGATCGTGATCCCGCGCTCCCGCTCGAGATCGAGCGAGTCCATGACCCGCTCGGCCACGTCCTCGTTCTCCCGGAAGACGTGGGCCGCCCGGAAGATCGAGTCGATCAGCGTGGTCTTGCCGTGATCGATGTGGGCGATGATCGCCAGGTTGCGGATGCGATCGGGCGTCGTCATCTCGGGGTTATCGGGGAAGGGGCCTGACCAACGAGAAGCGCCCCCGGAGGGGCGCGCGGAAGTGGATCGAATGTACCGCCGATGAACGGGTCCGTCCATCTCGGCGCGGTCGGCGACTAGCCTCCATCGTCCCCCGAGGCGTCCTCGCGCGTCACCTGGAGAAGGACCGAGTCGACTCCGGGGAACCCTACAACGCGGACCGCGTACGGCGCGAGACGGACGGCCTGCGAGAGCCGGGCGTTTCTGATCACTTCGATCGTCTCCTCGACCGAGCTTCCGTCGGGGCCGGCCAGGCGGAGGGTCGCCTCCGCGATCCGATTCCCGTAGTCGAGCGCCACGAGCGACACCCGGAGCCCTCCCTCTGCCACCTGGGCGCTCTCCCCGACCCTCAACCGGACCTCTTCGATCCGAACCTCACCCGGGCTCGGCTCGCGGTCGGATTGCCGGAGGGGACAGCCGGCGGCGGCAGCGAGAAAGGCCACCAGGGCGACGGCGGTGATGCGGAGCGCGGCGTACCGGAAGGCGGGACGCGCTCCCCGGATGGGTGGCCGAGTCACGACGGACCTCTCCCTTTCCCCCTCGACTCCGCCCGGCGCTTGTGCGCCTCGTAATTCTCGCGCCACGGTTCGCGCTCGAAGTAGGATCGGGTCATCTCCTTCACCTCCGGGGACAGGAGGATCAGCGCCAGCAGGTTGGGCAGGATCACGATCCCGAGGAAGACATCCCCCAGGGCCCAGATCGAGGCCAGCGGCACGACCGCTCCGATGAAGTGCATGGCCACGTAGACCATCTTGTACGGCAGGAGCGCCTTCCTCCCGAGCAGATAGTAGGCGCAGCGATCTCCATAGTAGGACCACGAGATGGCGGTCGAGACCGCGAAGAGGATCACGCTGATCAGGACGACCAGGTCGCCCCACGTCCCCGGCAGTCCGTGCTGAAAACCGAGCATGGTGAGCGGGGCGCCGCTCTCCACGGCCGGCGCCCAGAGCGCGGAGTGCGTCTCGCCGTCGGTCGAGGTCGCGACTCCCCGCGCCGGATCGATCGTTCCCGAGAAGGGACGCGCCATCCCGTCGTCGACGTACAGCTCCCCGAGCGCGGCCTCGTGCCAGGCGACCATCGGCACTCCCGGCTGGCCGTCGACCGGACGCCCTCCTTCCACCCGGATCTCTTCCGTCGGCGGCGCCTCGAGCGGGAGAAACCCTCCCTCCTCCGTGGCCGTCACGTACGAGAGATCGCCGCCGGTCAAGGAGATCCGTGTCGGCACCCTGTCGTCGTAGACGCCCGTCGTGATGATGACCAGCGCGGTCATCGCGCAGATCACGATCGTGTCGATGAAGGGCTCGAGAAGGGCCACCACCCCCTCCGAGACCGGCTCGTCGGTCTTGGCGGCCGCGTGGGCGATCGGCGCCGACCCCTGGCCGGCCTCGTTGGAGAAGAGGCCGCGCCGCACCCCCCACATCATGGTGACCAGGAAGACCCCCATCCCCGTACCCGCGACCCCGGCCGTCGGGTTGAACGCCTCCCGAAGCACGAGACCGATAGCGCCCGGCACGTCCCGCCAGTTGACCGCCAGGATGAAGAGGGCGCCGGTCACGTAGATGGCGGCCATGAGCGGCGACAGGACCGACGTCACCCTGCCGATCCTCGTGATCCCCCCGACGATGACCAGCAGGACGACGGTGGCGGTGAGGAGGCCGGTGATCCAGACCGGGACGCCGAAGGACGCGCGCACGGAGTCGGCCACGGTGTTGGCCTGGATGGCGTTGCCGGTCATGAACGCGGTCGTCCCCAGCATGATGGCGAAGAAGACCGCCATCGGCTTCCACTTCGGCCCCAGGCCGCGTTCGATGTAGTACATGGGCCCGCCGGCGACGGTGCCTTCCCACTTCTGGGCGTCGTAGTCGGGGCCCGTCACCGAGCGGTACCGCTGGGCGAGCGTGACCTCGACGTACTTGGTGGCCATCCCGAGGAAGCCGCAGACCATCATCCAGAACATCGCGCCGGGCCCGCCCATGTGGATGGCGATCGCCACGCCGGCGATGTTGCCGATCCCCACGGTGGCGCTGAGCGCGGTGCTGAGGGCCTGGAAATGAGAGACGTCTCCCGGCTCGTCGGGGTCGTCGTAGCGGCCGCTCGTCACCGCGACACCGTGGGCGAACCGGCGGACCTGGATGAACCCGAGATAGAGCGTCAGGTACAGGCCGGTCCCGATCAGGGCGACCACGACCAGCGGGAGGGTCTCGCCCCGGATCGTGATGCCGGTGTCCCAGACCCACCCGTTCAGCGTCCCCACGATTCTCTCGAACGTCTCCATCCGCTCTCCCTAGTGGAGTTCGGCGAGCATGCAGCGGGCGCTCCCGCCGCCATGGGTCTCGATCGTGGTCAGGTCCACGTGAAGCGGTCGCGCGTGCCGCGTCAGCCTCGTCAGCTGGTCGGGGCGGAACGACCGGCGCGCCCGCTCGGACATCACGACGAACTTCTCCCCCTTTCGATTCTCGAGCTCGAGGACGTTCCCGCAGAAGTCGTGCATCTGATCCAGGGTGATCTCGATCAGATCATGACCTGCGTCCGTCAGCGACTCGGACACCCGTGCGCGGTCCGCCGGCGAACGGATCGCCTCGCTGCACAGAACCGCCCACTCCTCTCCGAGCCCCATCACGACGTTCGTGTGATAGACTTCGCGGCCCTCGCGATCCGTGGCGTGGAAGATCCGCGGCAAGTAGCCGAACCGCTCCGCCCATTCGTTCACGAGGCGCGGATCGGTCCGCGAGGACACACTTGCATAAACCATCTGCGACGGTTCGTCAATGACGAGGCTTCCCGTACCCTCGAGAAAAGCTCCACCCGTCTCGCTTGCCGTCAGATCGACGACGGTAGGATAGCGCTCGCCCAGCCACGCCACGAGCGCTGGCCAGCGTTCGCCCCGCCGCGCAGGCGCCCGCATCGGATACAGGACGAGCTTGCCGTCCTCAGAGGTCGTGAACCAGTTGTTGGGGAAAACGGCATCGGGGGTGGTCGCGTTGGGTGGGACATGGACGTCGACCTCGATGCCGGCGGAGAGGAGGAGCCCCTTGAGCGCGGTGAATTCGGTCCGGGCGGCGGCCTCTACGCGAGCCGGGTCCGGCGCGTCACGCGCGGTCTGGAAAACGTTGTCCACAGCGGTCTCAGGGTTTGATCGGAAACCGAGGGGGTCCACCATGAGGACGCGGCGGGCGGGCACTCCGGCTCGCGCCGCGGGACTCAGGCCGGAGGCACGACGGCCGTCCGCCGGATGACGTCCAGACGCGGGAACTCGCGCGCCAGGTACGCCTCCCCCTCGCGCTGGATGCGTCCCTGGTCGGGGCCGCCACCGCGCGGCGCCCCCTCTCCGTACGCGGCGTAGAGCTCGTCCACACGCTCCATCCCCGCAACGACCTCGCCGATCGGGGCAAAGCCCATGGCGTCCAGGCCGGAGTTGTCCCCGATGTTGATGAAGAGCTGGGTCGTCCGGCTTCCGGGGCCCGCCATGGCGAAGGTGACGCGGCCCCGCCGGTTCGACTCGGCGACCGGGTCGTCGGGGATGGTCCGGCGGCGCCAGGCCGCGCTGGTGATGGGATCGCCGCTGATCCCGAACTGGGCGACGAACCCGTCGAGGACACGGAAGAAGCGACACCCGTCGAAGAACCCCCCGCTCACGAGCTCGTGGAAGCGGTCGACGCCGTGCGGGGCCCAGGAAGGACGAGCCTCGACGACGAAGTCCCCGCGCGACGTCTCGAAGCGGACGCGAAAAGCCTCGGGCATGCCGTCGTTGCCAGGGATCACGGGACGGTTCACGGCGGCAATATACGCCGCCCCGGGTTGCCTCACCCGCGTGGCGAGCATCGGCGGCGCCTCCGTGGCGGTTTGACGGACCACGCCCTCCGCGTGACCTTGCGGCGGAGGAGGTCCGCATGCCGACGTTGGTCCACCGTACGATCCTGCTCCTCGTCCCGATCGTCCTCGGGGCGCGGGTCGCATCGGCACAGGAGGCCCAGGCCGTGGTCACGCCCGGGGACAACCTCGTCGTAGAAGGCGTCCCGCCCATCCCCGACTCGCTCGCCGACCGGGTCGACCGCTACACCGAGTTCCGCTCGGCCACGCTCCGGGGATGGCACCCGCTCCGACCGCAGATCCTGATCGGCACGCGATTCGGAGAGACGATCCAGATCCATCTCGTCACCCAGCCCGGGGGCGCCCGTCGCCAGCTCACCTTCGGCGACGAGCGGGCGCTGGGAGGCGAGTTTCAGCCCGTCGAGGGCGATGCCTTCGTCTTCAGCCGTGATGTCGGCGGCAGCGAGTTCTACCAGCTCTACCGGTACGACCTGGAAACCGGCGAGGAGACGCTGCTGACCGACGGGACCTCACGCAACACCTCGCCCCGCTGGTCCAATCATGGGCGCTGGTTGGCGTACGGCTCGACCCGCCGCACCGGTCGCGACGTGGACCTCTGGGTGATCGACCCGAGCGACCCCGCCACCGATCGGATGGTCGTCCAGCTCGAAGGCGGCGGATGGTCCGTCGCCGATTGGTCGCCGGACGACACCGCTCTGGCCGTGCTCGAGCTCATCTCGATCAACGAGAGCTACGTGTGGCTGGTCGACGTCACGAGCGGCGAGCGGACCCTGGTGACGCCGAAGGGAGGGCCGGAAAGGATCGCCTACGACAACGTCCGGTTCGCCCCCGACGGCCGCGGGCTCTACGTGACGACCGACCGCGCCTCCGAGTTCCGGCGGCTGGTCCACCTGGACCTGGCGACGGGCCAGCATCGCACGCTGACGCCGGGCATCGACTGGGACGTGGAGGAGTTCGAGCTCTCTCCGGACGGCGGCACGATCGCCTTCGTGACCAACGAGGACGGGATCTCGGTCCTCCATCTGGCCGAGGCCTCGTCGGGCCGCGAGTTGACCGTCCCGGAGCTGCCGAGCGGGGTGATCTCGGAGCTCGAGTGGCATCCATCGGGGGATTGGCTGGGGTTCGTGATCTCCACCGCACAGACCCCCTCCGACGTGTACTCGCTGGCCGTCGAATCGGGGCGCGTGGACCGCTGGACGTTCAGCGAGACGGGAGGGATCCCGACCGACGGATTCGCCTCTCCCGAGCTCGTTCACTGGGAGACGTTCGACGGCCGCATGCTCTCCGGATTCCTGTATCGCCCCCCCGAGCGGTTCTACGGCCCGCGTCCCGTCATCGTCCACATCCATGGCGGCCCCGAGTCCCAGGCCCGGCCAGGCTTCCTGGAGCGGGAGGCGTACTTCGCACAGGAGCTCGGCTTCGCGATCCTGTTCCCCAACGTGCGCGGGTCGGCCGGCCACGGGAAAACGTTTCTCCAGCTCGACAACGGTCTCCTGCGGGAGGACGCGTACCACGACGTCGGGGCCCTGTTCGACTGGATCGCGACACGGCCCGACCTCGACGCGAGCCGGGTGGTCGTCACCGGGGGCTCGTATGGAGGTCACATGACGTTCGCGGTCGCGGCGCGGTACAGCGACCGGATCCGCGCCGCGATCTCGGTCGTCGGGATGTCGAGCCTGGTCACCTTCCTCGAGAACACGCAGGATTACCGTCGCGATCTGCGACGCGCGGAGTACGGCGACGAACGAAACCCCGAGATCCGCGCTTTCCTGGAGCGGATCGCCCCGCTGGCCATGGCCGACGCGATCACCGTGCCGATGTTCGTGGTCCAGGGAGGAAACGACCCCCGCGTCCCGCTCGGCGAGGCCGAGCAGATGGTGGCCGGGATCCGCGACAACGGCGCCGAGGTGTGGTACCTGATGGCCCGCGACGAAGGCCACGGGTTCGCCCGCAAGCCGAACCGGGACTTCCAGTTCTACGCGACCGTGATGTTCCTGAA
>DASZOP010000051.1:0-2432 GCA_035550715.1 Gemmatimonadota bacterium
ACCCACTCGGTCGTCGTCCGGTACGAGGACGCGTTGACGTCCACGGGGAGCACCGCGACCCCGTGGCGCTTCGTGTCGTTGACCAGCACCTCCACCGGGTAGAACCCCATCGGCTGGGCGTTGATGAGCCCGACCAGGAACTGGGCCGGGTAGAACAGCTTGAGGAAGGCCGACTCGTAGGCGGTCCGGGCGAAGGCCGCCGCGTGCGACTTGGCGAACCCGAAGCTGGCGAATGCCGCGACCTGTCGGAAGAGCTCCTCGGCCGTCTCATCGGCCATCCCCGGCTGCCGCAGTGCCCCCTCGACGAACCGCTGGTGGAGCTTCTCCATCTCACGCGTCGAGCGCCACGTGCCCATCGCCCGCCGGAAGCCGTCCGATTCCGCCGGCGAGAACCCGGCCACCTCGATGGCGATGCGCATGACCTGCTCCTGGTAGAGGATCACGCCCATCGAGTCCTTGAGCACCGGCTCGAGTGATGGGTGGAGATAGGTCACCGGCTCGAGACCCTGCTTGCGGCGCAGGAACGGGTGGACGGCGTTGCCCTGGATCGGCCCCGGCCGGATGATCGCGACCTCGACGACGAGGTCGTCCAGGCTCCCCGGCCGGGACTTCGGCAGGGTCTGCATCTGGGCCCGGCTCTCGACCTGGAAGACGCCGACCGTGTCCGCGGCCTGGAGCATCGCGAAGACCTCGGGGATCTCCTCGGGCAAATTGTCGAGATCGAGGCAGACCGCGCAGTCGTGCTGGATGAGCTGGAGGGTCTCATCCATCGCGGCGAGCATCCCAAGCCCGAGCAGGTCGAGCTTGATGAGCTTGAGCGTCTCGACGTCGCGCTTGTCGAACTGGACGACGACCCGGTCGACCATCGTCGCCTTCTCGATCGGGGCGATGTCGATGAGCGGGGCGGCGGTCACGAGCATCCCGCCGGAGTGGATCGAGAGGTGGCGCGGGAAGCCGTCGATCCGGGCACAGAACTCGAGCCAGCGCTCCCAGTGGCTGAGCCCGACCGTCGAGCCGCCACGGGCCTCCGGTGGTGGCTCTGGCTCGAGTCGCGCCACCGAGCTCGAGTTCGCCGGCGTCGGTGGAGGATCCCACATCGACGGCCGGCCGAGGCGGTCTGTCTTGCGCGGGGGCGGAAGGGGCATGCCGTGGTCCGGGTCGACCGGGACCGCTCCGGGCGGCGGCCCGAGGACCCCGTACCCGGTGCCTCGACCGGCCTGCAGCCACGCGACGCTCGCCGGGGAGTCGCCCGGGCCGCCCTCGTCGTCCGACTGGCCGCCCCCCCGGATCGCCGTCCGCGGCGCGAGCGGATCGTCCCCCGTGGGCCGCGGCGCGAGCGGATCGTCCTTCGCGGGCCGCGGCGCGGGCGAGTCGTCCTTCGCGGACCAGATTCCACTCGGACCGGAAGATCCGGGGGATGGACGGTCGGAACGACCCGGATCCGCGCCGCGCGGGCGGTCGTCCGTGCGTGCGCGAGCGTGGTCGACCGCCGGCCGTGCCGCTTGTCCCCCCGGATCCCCCGATCCTTCCGATGGGGGTGGAATCAACGTCGACATGGATCCGCCCTCCGTCTCGGATCCGCCCTCCGTCTCGGGCCGGCTCGCCACCTGGGACCCCGGGGCCTCCCCCTCCCGAAGCCAGGCGAACGGGCGCGGTGCGTCAGGATCCGCTGGCGTCGGCGGCTGGCGCCAGGGTGGCACCTTGCCGACGAGCGGGACCCGCTGCTGCAACTGACCCATCCCGTCGACGAGGCCGCGTGCTTCGGCCTGCCCGGCGGCGCGGACCTCGGCCGGCAGTCCCTCACCCGTCCGTCGGAAGAACTCGGCGAAGCCCCCGTCCGCCTCGAGGTCGCGCCGGACCATCACGCTGTCGTACGTCTCGAGCGCCTTCGCGACGCGATCGACGAGCGGCCGCGGGAACCCGAGCGCGTAGCCCACCTCGCGCACCGCCGAGCGCGCCCGGTAGGTGACGAGGTTGCAGACCATCCCGGTGTGCTCCGGCCCGTAGCGCCCATAGATGTACTGGATGACCTCCTCGCGACGCGCCGAGCTGAAGTCGATGTCGACGTCCGGGTACGTCGTTCGACCGGGATTGATGAACCGCTCGAACAGGAGGTCGTGGGAGATCGGCTCGACCCGGCTGATCCCGAGGGTGTACGAGACGATCGAGCTGGTCGCGCTGCCCCGACCCTGGGCAGGGATCCCGCGCTCCTTCGCGAAGCGCATCAGGTCCCAGCAGATGAGGAAGAACTCGGCGAGGCCCGCTCGCTCGATGACGTCCAGCTCGTGGGCGAGCCGCGTGACGACCGCGGAGGTCAGCGGGTGATAGCGCTTCCGGGCGCCCGACCAGCACAGCTCCGACAGGTAGGAGAACGGCGTCTCCCCGTCCGGCACCGGGAAGCCCGGGAAGCGGTACTGCTCGAACTCGAGGTC
>DASZOP010000052.1:0-7453 GCA_035550715.1 Gemmatimonadota bacterium
GCCGGGACGGAGCGGCGGAAGACGTCGACGAGATCACCCTGCTCGGACGCGCGGTACGCCACGAGGACGCTCTCGATCTCGTCGAGGTACAGCTCCATGCGCGGATCGCGGGGCTCCTCGACCGCCGCCGGGGCGCCCGCCCCGCCCGCCGGCTGGAGCTCGGCCGTCTCCGGGGCCCGGTCGAGGGTCCGCATCCAGATCGCCCCGAGGCCGAACCCGACGACCAGCGTCGCCGCCAGGCCGAGGGCGACCCGGCTCCAGCGGTCGAGACGCGAGACGCTCGGCCGGGCCCGCTCGATCTCCCGGTCCAGGGCTTCCGGGAACCCGTCCCAGAAGCCAGCCGGCGGTGCGGGATCGACCATCGCGGCGCTCACGTCGAGCAGGTCGCGTACCGCCCGTTGCTCGACCTGACACGCCGGGCAGCTGGACAGATGCTCGGCGAGAACCGCGCTGAGCGGGGCCGGCCCGGACGACGCGGCCCGCTCCCAGAGGGCCTCCTGGACGGTGTTACAGTGCAGAGGTGTCATCGCTCTTCAACTCTCCGGCCGGCGACTCCATCTTCCTCAGGATCTTCCTCAGCCGACGGATGGCATGGTATCCGTTCGCCTTGACCGTGCCCTCCGCGCATCCGAGGGCGGCGGCGGTCTCCTTCACCGAAAGCTCCTCGCGATACCGCAGGACGAAGGTCGCCCGCTGCATCTCGGGGAGCTGCTGGATCGCGTCGAGCACGCGCCGCTCGGTCTCGCTCCAGGACGCGTCCTCGAGCGGCGAGGGAACGGGGCTCGGGGCGTCCGACTGGACGAGCTCCTCGACCGGCGTGATCAGACCGTACCGGCGCTGCTCCCGCTTCTTCCACCCCAGCGACTCGTTCACCGCGATCCGGTAGAGCCACGACCAGAAGGGGGCCCGCGGCTCCCAGCGGTCGATGTTCTGGTGGACCTTCACGAAGACGAGCTGGAGCACGTCCCGGGCGTCCTCGTAGTTGCCCACGAACCGGTAGGTCACCCGCAGCAGGTCGTCGCGGTAGAAGCGGACGAGCTCGTCGAACGCCCGCCGGTCCCCCCGCTGGGCCCGCTTCAGGATGTCGGGCGCGATGTCGGCCAACGATCCTCGCTTCGAGGGCGGTCCCTTCCCGATTCCACCGCCCAAACGGCGACCGGTAGGGCGCGGTTTAAGAACCTCACGGGGCGACGGGGAGGAGGCCGGGCTCGATCTCCATCACCGTGCCGTCCCCGAACAGGCCGGCCAGCCCCGCCCGCGCCTCCCGGTCCACCAGGACCAGAGCCCGGTCCCCGGGTTCCCAGCTCATCGCGGCGTGGCAGATCTGGCTCTTATCGCCGCGAATGGTAACGAGTGGTAACATTCCACCGGGAAGCTCGAGCTCCGCCAGCGGCCTCCTCGGGGTCTCGCCCGGCTCCAGCTCGACCAGCTCGATCCGCTCCTCGGCGATCAGCCGGTTCCAGTGCTGGACGTCGATCCGCCGGCCGAAGGCGAGCTCGCCCCCCATCTCGCTGATCCTCTCTTCGCGCGCCCCCTTCTCCACGTCCACCTGCACGGGATATACCCCCGCCACGTGGTATTCGTCCCGCGCCAGACGCGCGACGAGGAAGTTCACCGCCTGGTTGGCGGTGACCGCGACGACCGCGTTCGCGCTCTCGAGCCGGGCCTGTCCCAGGACCGCGTGATCGAGCACGTTGCCCTCGATGGCGGTCAGCCCGACCGCCCGGGCCAGGTCCACCTGGCGGGGGTTGGCGTCGATCAGCAGCACGTCCCACCCGTTCCGCAGGAGGATGGTCGCCAGCAGCCGACCCAGGCGGTTCGCCCCGACGATGACCACGTACCGGCTGGCCTCGGCGTCCACGCCCAACAACCGCGAGATCGGTCCCGCGGCGATTCCCTGGACGACGACCGTGATCGCGATCGTCAGGAACACGAGCGCGAGAAGGCCCTCGCCGTCCAGCGCCGTCAGGCCCGCCTCGAGGAAGGCGGGGCTCCCCGATTCGATCCGGATCGCGATGAACGAGGCGATCGAGATCGCGACCACACCCCGCGGGCAGATCGCCATCACGAACAGCCGCTCCCGCCAGCTCAGATCGGTCCCGACGGTCGAGGCGAAGACGTTCAGAGGCCTGACCATCAGCATGAGGATGAGCACGGTCCACACCCCGGTCCACCCGAGGGCCGTCAGCGTGCTCAGCGGAAGGTGGGCGGAGAGCAGGATGAACAGGAGCGAGATGAAGAGAACGCTGAGCTCGCTCTTGAACCGCCGCAGGTGATGCTCCTGCGGAATCGATTCCCGACGCACCGTCATGCCGGCGATCACGACCGCCGCCAGCCCCGACTCGGCCGCCAGCCATTCGGCAAGCGCGAACAGGGCCAGGACCGAAGCCAGAACGACCAGGTTCTTGAGCTCGTCCCCGATCAACCGGCGAACGCTCAGCATGCGCCCGAGGATCCACCCGCCTGCCAGCCCCATCGCCGCACCGATCGCCATCCGCGACATGAACTGGGCGAAGCCCCGCCAGACCGCCGTCTCGGTGGATACGGCGAGCTCGAGGACCACGACCGCGAAGATCGCCCCGATGGGATCGATCAGGATCCCTTCCCCGCGCAGGATCGTGTCCAGCCGGCGGGTGACGCGGACGCGGTCCAGCAGTGGGTTGATGACGGTCGGTCCGGTGACGCTGACGATGGCGCCGAAGAGGAGCGCCATCTCCCACTTGAAGCCGGCCACCCAGTGCGCGGCCAGCATGGCGCCCGCGACCGTGACGACGGCGCCGATCGTGACCAGGTTGCGCACGGTCCTGCCAACGGCCGCCAGGTCCAGAACGTGGAGTTGGAGGCCACCCTCGAACAGGATCAGCGCCACCGCGACCGTGACGATCGCCTCGAGGCCCACTCCCAGGGCTCCCGTATCGACCCACCCCAGGACGTCCGGACCGACCAGGACGCCGAACAACAGGAGGAACACAATGCTCGGGAGTCGGACCCGTTCCGCGACCACCTGCGCCAGAATGCCCACCGCGATCGCGACGGCGAGCACCTGGACGAGGAGAGGGGCCTCGCTATGCATGGAAGGACGGGGGCGCCGGGACGAATCCCGGGGGGTCTAGGGCTGGCCCGTTCGGCCTCCGCGACCGAGAGGGGTATCCTCTCGCACGGGGCGACCCCGCTGGTTGGTCGTGTCGGGCTCGATCGGCCGGTCCGTGGTGCGCAGGCCGAACGGATCGAGCTCCTGGAGGCTGTCCGCGAAGGTGGTGGTCGGCTCTCCGAACTGAACCGCCAGCCGGGCGGTGCGGTGCAGCGAGTCTCCGGCAAAGACGAGCCCCATGTCCCGGTCCACGTCGTAGACGCCCGAGGTCACCGGATCGCCGTTCTTCTCGAGGACGTCCACCTGGTAGCGGAAGCCGTGGTACAGGTAGAGGGTCTTGGTCTCGCCCGGCTTGAGCCGGCCGGTGAACGTCGTGGCGGCCCCCAGGTGCTGATCCGCGGTCGGCTCGATGGTCAGGACCCAGTCGGACCCGGTGTCGTTGTGGAGCTCGACGACCCGCAGGTGCATGGGGCTCCGCTGGGTCGAGATGGGGGCCGCGCAGGCCACCCCGAGGCCGAACCAGGCGGCGCCCACGAGGAACCCCGTCGAGGTGCGTTTCATTCGGGACCTCCTTGAGCACTGTCTCCGGCCTGGAGAAGGCGAGGGGGCGGTCCCTCGGGCAGACACTTCGCCGGATCAGCTCCCGCGCGAGTGGTGGGGTTGCCCAGGAGGGCGCAAGCCATGGCGCCGATGTTTCGCTCCCCTTCCATTCATAATACGACAAAACCCGTTCGGTTTAGCGCAGACCCCGAGCCCTGGAAGGGCTCGCTCTCCAAGTCGAACCTCGCTTGACGCCCGTCCACGCAAGCCCTATCTTCATGTGCTGCCAATCGTTAGCCAATCCCGTATGCCCAACTGAGGGAGGGAGCTCCGCATGGCCGAGGTGCACGTTCGGGAGGGTGAGTCGCTCGAGAGCGCGCTCAAACGCTTCCGTCGGGAGGTCAAGAAGTCCAACATCTTCTCCGAGCTCAAGCGCAAGCGCCACTACGAGAAGCCCAGCGAGCGGCGGCAGCGGAAGCTCCGCAGCCGCGGTCGGCGCGGTTAGGCAATATGGCCGGTGCCGACTTCCAGGTCAACGACAAGGTCGTCCATCCCCAGTACGGCGGCGGATACGTTTCCGGCATCGAGTCCATCGAGGTCGGCGGCGAGAAGATCGAGTGCCTGAAGATCCGCTGCGTCTCGAAGAGCCGGAAGATCTTCGTTCCCAAGGGCAGCGAGGAGCTGGCCGCCATCCGTCCCCCGCTCAGCAGGAAGCGCTTCCAGGAGCTCCGTAAGACCCTCCTGGGGGAGCCCCAGGAGCTGAGCCGGAACTTCAACCGTCGCATGAAACAGGTGAAGACCAAGATCGAGTCCGGCGATCCTTTGCAGGTCGGGGAGGTCATCCGCGACCTCTATCCGAAGTATTCGGAGAACTCCCTGTCCAGCAGCGATCAGCGGATCTTCGAGAAGTGCCGCGATCTAGTCGTGAGCGAGATGGCGCTCATTCGCGAGGTCGGCTACGAGGAGGCCACGGATTACTTCGAGCGCACACTTGCCAACGGCCACCGCAGACACAAGCCCAAGAACGGGAAGAAGAAGAAGACCTCGAAGAAGTAGCTAGAGCCAGTCGGGGTCCGCCGCTTCCTCGCCTTCCTCTACCGTGGTGAGCGATTCCGCATCGCTCCCGTCGGCGTCCATGACCCACAGGTTCGACCGGTCGTCCGGGCGGCGCGACACGAAGACGACCCGCTCGCCGGACGGGCTGAAGACGGGTGCTCCGTCCTCCACGTCGTTGTCCGTGAGGACCGTCGCCGAGCCCCCGCCTTCCACCGTCACGACGGCGATCTCCGCACTCGAACCCTCCCCCTGGCGGAAGGCGATCCGCGAGCCGTCGGGACTCCAGTCGGGATCGGCCTGGGCGGCTCCCGCACCGGGCACGACGGGCCGCGCCCCGCCACCGTCGGGATCGACCAGGTGGATGCGCGAAGCGCCGCCCTCCCCGCCGACCACGACGAGACGGCGGCCGTCCGGCGACCACCGGGGCTGACGCCACGATCCCGGGCCGGTCGTGACCTCCCGACCGGCCGAGCCGTCCAGCGCCGCCACCAGGACGGTGGACCTTCCACCCGAGGTCCGCGTGTAGGCGATCCGCCCGCCGTCGGGGCTCACGTCGGGCTCGTGCAGGCTGCCGTCGCCGGCGAGCTCCATCCGCTCGTCCCCTCCACCCAGGTCCATCGACCAGATCTCGGACGCGCCGTCCTCCTCCCGCACGTAGAAAACCCGTCTGGGCCCGGCGGCGAACGAGGGCTCGATCTCCCGGGCGTCGTCCTCGGTCAGCCGCAGCTCGTTTCCCTCGCGCGCCAGGAGAAACCAGACGTCCACCCGCTCGCCGAGCGAGTCGCGGGCGGTCTTGGTGTAGAGGACCCGGATCGAGGACGGGAGGTGGCCAGGGGGCTCGGCCAGGCAGCCGGCGGCGCCGGCCGCGAGCCCGATGGCGCACAGGGTGCGGGCTGCCCGGCTCCTCACAGCTTGGGCAGTGTGACGCCGCGCTGCGCCTGGTACTTCCCGCCCCGGTCGGCGTAGGAGATCGTGCATGGTTCGTCGGCTTCGAAGAAGAGCACCTGCGCGATCCCCTCGTTGGCATAGATCTTGGCCGGCAGCGGCGTCGTGTTCGAGATCTCGAGCGTGACGTGGCCCTCCCACTCCGGCTCGAAAGGAGTAACATTCACAATGATGCCGCAGCGCGCATAGGTCGATTTCCCGACGCACACCGTGAGGACCGAGCGTGGGATCCGGAAGTACTCGACCGAGCGGGCCAGGGCGAACGAGTTGGGCGGAACGATGCACGTCTCCGCTTGCCAGTTCACGAAGGAGCGCTCGTCGAAGTTCTTGGGATCGACTGTGGCGGCGTAGACGTTGGTGAAGATGCGGAACTCGTCGGCAACGCGGATGTCGTACCCGTAGGACGAGAGCCCGTACGAGATCACGTCGCCCCTGACCTGGCGCTCCTCGAACGGCTCGATCATCCGTTGCTCCCTGGCCATCCGGGAGATCCAGTGATCGGGGCGGATGCTCAGAGCGCCTCGTTCATGCTTCCGCTGCGATAACCCTCCAGGTCGCACGCCACCCAGACGTAGCCGAGCGCCTTGAGCGCGGGGGCGATCCGGTCCGTCGCCTCCAGGAGCCGGCCCCGGTCCTTCGCCGGGACCTCGATCCGCGCCACCGGGCCGTGGTGCCGCACGCGGACGACGGGGAACCCCGCCTCGCGCAGGATCCGCTCGGCCTGCCCGACCCTGGCGAGCGACTTCGCATCGATCGACTCGCCGTATGGGAAGCGCGAGGCCAGACAGGCGTTGGCCGGCTTGTCCGCGGTCGGTAGCCCGAGCCGGCGCGAGAGCGCGCGAACGTCCGCCTTGCTGAATCCTGCCTCCTTGAGCGGGCTCACGATGCCCTGCTCGTCGAGCGCCCGGAGCCCGGGCCGGTGGTCGAGAAGGTCCTCGGCGTGCGAACCGTCGATGACCGTGCGGAGGCCGCGCCGGACGGCCAGCTCGCGCAGGTCGCCGTACAGATCGGCCTTGCAGTAATAACACCGCTCGGGGGGGTTGCGGATGAATCCCTCCACGTCCAGCTCGCCCGAGAAGAGCCTCTCGTGGACCGCTCCCAGGCCCTCGGCCAGCGCGACCGCCTCGTCCACCTCGTCGGGATCGTAAGTCGCGCTGGCCGCGGTGACCGCCAGCACGTTCTTCGCCCCGAGGACGTCCAGCGCCTTCCGCAGGAGGAGGGTCGAGTCCACGCCCCCCGAGTATCCCAGCACCACCGACCCGCACTCCGCGAGGATCGCCTCCAGCCGGCGCTCCTTCGCGGTCAACGGATCGCGGGCGCTTTCGGCCTCGGGACGCGGCGCGTCGGCGGTCCGGATGTCGGGCATGGGTCGCTCCTGAAGGGGGATACGAGGGAGCGTCAAGCTATGGACGGGGCCCGGAGCGGGCAACGCGATCACCCCTGCCGGAGGCCATGGATCAGGACGATCCTCCCTCCCGGATCCGCCGCCAGCAGCCGCTGCCCGTCCAGCCGGTGCTCGATCCCCATGTGGGCGAGCGTGCGCTGGACGGCCCCGAGCCGGGGCGCGCTCACGACGACCGCGAACCCGTAGATCCCGGCCGCCGGCCGGGACTCCACGAGCCACTGGTGGTCGCCGACCGTCAGCGGCTCCGTCTCGCCTTCCGACATCGGCCGGGCGCCCAGCCGGGCCGCGAACTCCTGGAGAGCCCCGGGATCGGGGACCCCGGTGCGGACGCCGAGGAGGCCGGGGATCTCGAGGCCGCTGCGGTCGGCGCTCCGCATGGCGAAGGGTCCCATCCGGCCGCGGCCGACGACGACCGG
>DASZOP010000053.1:0-11484 GCA_035550715.1 Gemmatimonadota bacterium
GACCGCCACCGTGCTGCCCGCCGCTGACGGTGTCGAGGTCGCGGTCGACCTGAACGGCCTGACCGCGGGCCAGACGTACACGTCCCACATCCACCGTGGCACCTGCGACGACGATCTGGGCGTCGTGGCCCCGCTCGAGGACATCGCCGCCGAGGGCGGGACCGCCCGCGTCACGACGACGGTCGGCGAGTCCATGCTCGACCCGACGGCCGAGAGCCTGTTCATCCAGGTTCACGGCGCTGACGGCACACCGGTCGCCTGCGGCGACGTTCCCGCCGACGCCGGCCTGACCGAGCTGGGCGGACCCGCTCCGGCCGACGCCAAGACCGGCGAGTATCAGGAGCCGGGCGCCACCGGACAGACCACGGGCGAGTACCAGCCGTAGCCCGACCTCGCCCGGGAGGCCGCGCTCCTCACCGAGCACGGCCGTGATGAGAGGGCGGCGCCACGCGGCGCCGCCCTCTTTCTTTCGACGCCGATCGGTCCTTTCCAGCAATCCTGGTCAGTCCCGTTGAGCAAACCAAGCGAGTAACTTGTTCGCAGGACTTCACGCGGATATTCTCCGCCCGCCGCGGTCCGGAACTCCCTTTCCCGGCGGATCGCGAACCCGGCGGGAGATTCGATTCGCAGAATGGACGCGAAGAAGACCTCGAACCGTTCGTCCCGCGGCGGCGATCCGAAGCTGCCCCCCAAGCCCGTCTCCGCCAGCCACGTCACGATCAGCATGCTGGCGACGCCGGAGACCCGGAACATCTTCGACTCGGTCCACGGCGGCTGGATCATGCGCCAGGTGGACGAGACGGCCTACGTCTGCGCCGCCCGCCACGCCGGCCGCCACGCGATCACCGCCTCGATCGACCGGGTCGACTTCAAGTCGCCGATCCACATCGGGGATTTCGTACGGCTGAGCGCGTCGGTCCATTGGGTGGGGCGGACCTCGATGCTGATCGGCGTCAAGGTCGAGGCCGAGGACCTCCTGAGCGGGGAAGTGCGGCACACGAACTCCTGTCTCCTCACGTTCGTGGCCATCGACGAGAACTTCGAGCCGGTGCCCGTGCCGGGGCTGATCGTCGAGACGCCCGAAGAGGAGAAGCGGTGGCAGGCGGCTGAAACTCGAAGGCGCAGTTAGGCGAAGGGACCGAAAAAACTCGTCGACGCGGCTCCTTGGCTGGGTCCTCCAGATCCTCTAACTTCAGCACCCCTTCCGGCCTTCGAGGCTGGTTCTCGCGCTGCCCATCCCATTCGAGGACGATCCCATGACGACGAAGACCAAAACGATCCGTACCCGGCACGGGGAGGCCCGCGTGTCGACCACCTTCAGAAACTTCATCGCCGGCGAATGGGCGGAGGCCGACAGCGGCACCGCGTTCGAGAACCGGAACCCGGCCGACCGGGACGACCTGATCGGCGTCTTCGCTGCGAGCGGCCCGATCGACGTCGAGCGCGCGGTGGCGGCGGCCTGGGAAGGGTTCGAGGAGTGGTCCAGGACGCCCGCCCCTAAGCGCGGCGAGATCCTGAAGCGGGCCGGCGACCTCCTGACCGAGCGGAAGGACGAGATCGCCGACGGGATGACCCGCGAGATGGGAAAGCCCCTGGTCGAGACCCGGGGCGACGTCCAGGAGGCGATCGACACGGCGTACTACGCGGCCAGCGAGGGACGGCGGCTGTTCGGACGGACGGCGCCGTCCGAGCTCCGCGACAAGATGGGGTTCACGATCCGCCGCCCGGGCGGGGTGTTCGGGATCGTGACTCCCTGGAACTTCCCGATCGCGGTGCCGTCCTGGAAGATCTTCCCGGCCCTCGTGTGCGGCTGTCCGGTGATCTGGAAGCCGGCCCAGGACACGCCGTGGTCGGCGGTCAGGTTCGTCGAGATCCTGCTCGAGGCGGGGCTCCCGAGGAACGTGATCCAGCTCGTGACCGGATTCGGCTCGGACGCCGGGGCGGCCCTGGTCGAGCACCCCGACATCACCGGGATCTCGTTCACCGGCTCGACCGAAGTCGGCTGGCGGATCGGCGCTCGGTGCGGCGAGCGCGGGAAGCCCGTGTCGCTCGAGATGGGGGGGAAGAACGCCCAGCTCGTCATGGCCGACGCCGATCTCGACCTGGCGGTGGACGGCGTCCTGTGGGGCGCCTTCGGAACCACCGGTCAGCGCTGCACGGCGACGTCCCGGCTCATCCTGCACTCGGAGATCCACGACGAGCTCGTGGACCGGCTCGCCGAGCGGGCCGGGAAGCTGGTCCTGGGGGACGGCCGGAAGGCCGGCACCGACGTCGGCCCCCTGATCAACGAGGACGCCCGCGAGAAGGTCGAGAAGTACGTCCGGATCGGGCAGGAGGAGGGGGCGACCCTGCGCCTCGGCGGCTCCCGCCCCGACGACGAGCGGCTCGCCAGGGGGTGGTTCTACCGCCCCACCATCTTCACGGACGTTACCCCCGACATGCGGATCGCCACCGAGGAGATCTTCGGCCCGGTCCTCTCGGTCCTCCGGGTCGGCTCCCTGGAGGAGGGGATCGAGGTCATGAACGGCGTCCGGTACGGCCTCTCGTCCTCGATCTACACGAGGGACGTGAGCGCCGCCTTCCGGGCCATCGAGCGGATCGACGCCGGGATCACCTACGTCAACGGCCCGACGATCGGCGCCGAGGCCCACTTTCCGTTCGGCGGCGTCAAGGACACCGGGAACGGCCACCGCGAGGGGGGCTGGCCGGTCTACGACTTCTTCACCGAGACCAAGACCGTCTACGTCGACTACTCGGGGAAGCTCCAGAAGGCGCAGATCGACACGTAATGATAGAGAAGGGACCCTGAACTCTCGCGCCGGTGCCGTGTATCTTAAAAGATTCGTGCCCGAAGATGGGCTCTAACCACCGCTGGAGGAAAGCCTTGCCGAAGAGCCCCGCCAAGAACCCCACGAAGGGCCGGAGCTACAAGGACGTGGCCGCGCGTCCCGCGTCGCCCTCCTTCGCCCGCGTGGTCTGGGAGTGGACCAAGTCGATCGCCGTCGCCTTCGTCCTCTTCATCCTGATCCGGACCTTCCTCGTCCAGGCGTTCAAGATCCCGACCGGCTCGATGGAGGACACCCTCCTGATCGGCGACTTCCTGCTGGTCAACAAGGCGGTCTACGGCGCCCAGATCCCCGGCACGGAGATCCGGCTTCCCGGGTTCCGGGACATCCAGGAGGGCGACATCGTGGTCTTCGTGTACCCGGATCCGTACAACGAGTACGACCCCGATCCGGATTACGTGAAGCGGGTCGTCGGCATCCCGGGGGACACCCTCGAGATGCGGGACAAGCGCCTCTACCGGAACGGCGAACCGCTGGACGAGGCCTACGTCCACTACGTGGACGGCGTCGACGATCAGTACCGGCCGCAGTTCGCATGGCAGCGGCGGTTCCTGGCGCCGGGCGTGGATCCCTCCTCCTACCGTCCCTCGCGGGACGACTGGGGGCCGATCGTCGTGCCGCAGGAGAGCTACTTCGTGATGGGGGACAACCGCGACAACTCGGCCGACAGCCGCTACTGGGGCTTCGTCCCCGAGGACGCCATCAAGGGCCGACCGCTGGTCGTCTACTTCTCCAAGGAGTCGGCCAGCCCGCTTCCCGGGCTCTCGGAGATCCGCTTCGACCGGATCGGCGACCTGATCCGCTGATCCCCCGCCCCTCGTTTTCCCGCCGTACACTGTAGACACGGTTGGTCACGGTATGGTATAATCGGCCCTCATCTGATCAGGCCGACCACACCTTTTCCATCCGCCTCAGGCAGACCGGGACCTGGAGCCCATGGAATTGAGCAGATCGAAACGTGCCAGCTTCGACGAGGGGTCCCTGGACCTCTACCTGAAGGAGATCAGCCGCTACCCCCTCATCACCCGCGACGAGGAGGCGCGCCTGGCGCGCCGGATCCGTGAGGGGGACCAGCAGGCGCTCGAGAAGCTTTGCCGCTCGAACCTGCGGTTCGTGGTCAGCGTCGCCAAGAAGTACCAGAACCAGGGGGTCGCCCTGGCCGACCTCATCAACGAGGGGAACGTCGGCCTGATCCGGGCGGCCCACAAGTTCGACGAGACCAAGGGGATCAAGTTCATCTCGTACGCCGTGTGGTGGATCCGGCAGGCGATCCTCCAGGCGCTGGCCGAGCAGTCGCGGATCGTGAGGGTGCCGCTCAACCGCGCCGGCACCCTGCACCGGATCGGGCGCCGGTCGAACGCGCTCCTCCAGGAGCTCGGTCGGGAGCCCTCGGCCGAGGAGATCGCGACCGAGATGGACATCCCGATCGAAGAGGTCCGGCGCACGATGTCGATCACCCAGGCGCACCTGAGCCTGGATGCCCCGCTGACGCCGGGCGAGGACAACAAGCTCCTCGACTACCTTCCCGACGACGTGAGCCCGCCCCCCGACGAGAGCGCCTTCGAGGGGGCGCTGAGGGCGTCGATCCAGGACTCGCTGGACTCGCTGAAGCCCCGCGAGGCCAAGATCCTCAAGCTCTACTACGGCCTGGACGGGAACGAGGCGATGACGCTCGAGGAGATCGGCTCGGTCCTCGGCATCACCCGCGAGCGGGTCCGCCAGATCAAGGAGAAGGCGCTGAACCGCCTGCGGCACGTCTCCCGCGCCCGGACTCTGCATTCCTACACCGCGTAGGGCGTTGAACACGCCTACACTCTGCGTTCTCGGGGTCGCCCTCCTGGCGCACCCCCGAACATCCCCTGCCCAGGAGATCCCCGCCGGCGTCGCCCGCGAGACATGGATCGTCGACCGCCCCGCGGTGGGGGAGTGGCCGGGTGGCGGATGGGAAGCGCCGGCCGCCGGGGGCGGCCCGACGCTGGCGGCGGGCGAGCGGATCGCGGTCTGGATACGGGGGGTGGCCCGCGCGGCGGATCCGGACGCGGCGCCCCTGCCGGTCGGGGAGGCCCGGCCGGGGGAGGTGGTGGCGCGCTTCGGCGGCGGAAGGTGGTTCGCCTGGCCCGAGGAGCCCGTGGTCTGGACCGCCCCCGCTACGGGCCGGCTCGACTTCGCGTTGAACGGCTCGACGGCCCACGACCTGGACGGGGCGGCCGACGTGGTCGTGGTCCGACTGGGGGGTCGCGGCTCGGCGGCGCCCGAGGCGTTCCCACCGCCATCGGTCACGCTCGAGCGCGTGACGGGCGGGGTCGAGGCGCGGTACCGGGACCGGTCCGGCTTCGGACTCGATCCGAAGACCCTTCGGTTCACGGTCGAGACGGCGCGGGGGGTCAGGATCCAGATGGCGCCCTGGTCGCCGATCGGGCCGGAGGCGACCGTGCTTCCGCTTCCGCCGCCCGGCATCGCGCTTCCGCCCGGCATCCATCGCCTCTCGGTCACGGTCACCGACCGGGTCGGCCGGGACGCCCCACCCGCCACGATCGTTTTCGACGCGGCGTCCTAGCGCCCTAGCCCACCGTCACGCCGAAGGGCCGCTCCGGCCGCCCGCTTCCCCCAGCCGATCCACCAGGAGATCGGGCTCGGTGACGGGCTCGAGGCATCGATCCCCCACGCACACGTAGGCCCTGGGTGGCCCCCCCACGGGGTACCCCAGCCGGGAGAGACGGTCTCCGTCCAGGTCGGGGTCGAGGATCTCGGTCACCCGGCCGGGGGCGTAGCTGCGCCACGCCGTCCGCCACAGGGCCCGGAGCCCGGGGTCGCCGGCCGGCCCCACCAGGTGAACCTGAACCGGGTCGCTGAGGGCCTGGACCGCCGCCAGGACGAGCGGGGCGGCTAGAAACCCGTGCCGCTCGGCATCCGGCTGGAGCGCGTGGACGACCAGGGCGGCCCGCTCACGCCACCGCCCGCCGCCCCCGACGGCCGCGAAGGCGGCCAGCCCCTCGGCGGCGGCCGCGTTGTCGGCGAGCGGGTAGTGAGGGTCCCGAAGGGCGCCCTCGCCGTCGCCGGCACGGTCCCGGAAGGCGCCCCGGGCCGCGTCGAAGAACCGGTTTTCGAGTACGCCAGCGAGCGCCGTCGCCCGCTCCAGACGGGCCGGGTCGCCGGTCGCCTGATAGGCGGCGAGCGTGGCCTTGAGCCACCACGCCTGATCGGTCAGGAGGAGCGGGCCCTCGAGGTCGGCCTGGTAGGGCTCTCCGGCGTCCCCGGTCGCCGGCCGGGCGACGTGGCGCATGGCTCCCTCCGGCGTCCCCAGGAGGGCGGTCAGGCGGTCGACCGTCCGTACCGACCACGCCCCGAGCTCGGGCAGATCGAGCGCCGCCGCCGACTCGAGCGCGGCCACCGCCACCATCCCGTTCCAGCTCGTGTAGAGCCGGCGATCGATGTACGGCGTCGGCAGAGCGGCCCGCGCCTCGAGCGGGAGCCCGTAGTACTCGGCCTCGCCGTCGGCGTCCTGGCTCCCGTACGTCCCGCCGGACGGGTCGCTCAGCGTCTCGCGGACGAAGCCGAAGATCCCGCGCACGGTCCCGGCGTGGAGCTCCTCGCCGAGGAGCCGCCAGCCGTCCAGGTAGGCCATGGCGAGCCGGGCGTTGTCCTCGGCCATCTTCTCGAAGTGGGGCTCGGTCCAGTCGCGGGTCGTCGAGTACCGGAAGAAGCCCCCCGCGGCGTGGTCGTAGAGCCCGTACGTCCGGCCCCGGTCCCGGCCGGCCGTCCGCATGGCGACCAGGGTCGACCGGGCGGCCTCGAGCGGGGCCTCCGCCCCCGAGCCGGCGTGCGCGTGAAGGAGGAGCCGCACCGCTTCCGGATGCGGGAACTTGGGCTGGGTCCCGAACCCGCCGAAGCGCCAGTCGTAGGCGTCCAGCGCGGCCTCGACGACGCGAGCGATGGCCGCCGCGTCGAACGCGCCCCGCGCCGCTCCCCGGGTGGCCTGGCCGCGCCGCTCGGAGATCCGGCGCACCTCCTGGTCGAGCTGTTCACGGCTCTCCGTCCAGGCGCGGTGGATCCGCTCGAGGATCTCGCGGAACGTCTCGGCGGGGAAGTACGTCCCGCCCGTGATCAGCGCCCCGTCCGGCGTCAGGAACGCCGTGGTCGGCCAGCCGCCCAGGTTGTACCGGTCGTTCACGTCCGGGCGCTCGTCGTTGTCGACCCGCACCGGGACGAACCACTCGTTCATGCGACGCGCCACCTCGGGATCCGCGTCCGTGGTCTCGTCCATGACGTGGCACCAGTGGCACCAGACCGCGCTGATCCGGAGGAGGATCGGCCGGTCCTCCGCCCGCGCGCGGGCGAAGGCGGCCGGCCCCCACTCCATCCAGCGGACCGGGGAGACGGCGGCGTGAGGATCGAGCGGCATGGGCCGAACATACCTCACCCTCCGCGGGGCGGCCGACCGGCCGCTCCGGGGGGCATCCGGCGTTGTACGGGACCTGAACCGCCGGATATACTCCATGATTCATGAACGATCGGACGACCACGAAGCGTACGGCTCCGGCCAGGCCGGAGGCGCGACCCGAGCGGGAGCCGCCGGTCCCGGAGGGTGGAGACCTCGAGGCGAGCCCGTTCGCGGCGGTGAACCATTACTTCGATCTCGGGGCGACCGCGGCGGGGATCCCCAACGAGTACCGGCTCCTCATGAAGACCCCCTATCGCGAGCTCCGGGTCGAGGTGCCGGTCCGGATGGACGACGGCCGGCTGGAGGTGTTCATCGGCTACCGGGTCCAGCACAACGGCGCGCGGGGTCCCTACAAGGGCGGCGTCCGCTTCCACCCCTCCGCCGATCTCGACGAGATCCGCGCGCTGGCGTCGATCATGAGCTGGAAGACCGCCGTCGTCGACATCCCGTTCGGCGGGGCCAAGGGCGGGATCCAGGTCGATCCGCGGGGGATGAGCGAGCGCGAGCTCCGCGAGATGACGCGCCGCTACACCCAGCACATCTCCTACATCCTTGGCATCAACCGCGACATCCCGGCGCCCGACATGAACACCAACGCCCAGATCATGGCGTGGATGATGGACGCCTACGGGCAGAAGCACGGCTACACGCCTGGGATCGTGACCGGGAAGCCGATCCCCCTCGGCGGCTCACCAGGTCGCGAGTCGGCCACCGCCCAGGGCCTGGCGTTCGTGCTGGAGGCCGCCCAGGCGGACCTCGACTTCCGGCTCGAAGGGTCGCGGATCGCCATCCAGGGGTTCGGCAACGTGGGGAGCTGGGCGGCCCGGATCCTGTCCCGGATGGGGGCGCGGATCGTCTCGATCTCGGACATCGAGGGCGGGGTCCACGACGACGACGGTCTGGACATCCCGAAGCTCCTCCACCACGTCGAGAAGACGGGGTCGGTCAAGGGGTTCACCCGCTGCGACGCGATGACGCAGGAGGAGCTCCTGACCTGCGACTGCGACATCCTGATCCCGGCCGCGATCGGCAGCGTGATCAACGGCCCGGTGGCGGAGAAGGTCAAGGCACCGCTGGTCGTCGAGGCCGCCAACCATCCGGTGACGCCGGCCGGCGACGCGGTGCTCGCCCGGCGTGGCGTGACGGTCCTGCCGGACATCGTGATGAACGCGGGCGGGGTGATCGTCTCCTACTTCGAATGGGTCCAGAACATCCAGGAGTTCCGCTGGTCGCTCGACAAGGTGAACCGGGAGCTCAAGCGATTCATCACGACCGCCTGGCGGGACGTCCACACGGCGAGCCGCCAGGAGCGGCTCGACCTTCGGATCGCGGGCTACATGATCGGGATCTCGCGGGTCATGGAGGCGACCCGCCTGAGAGGCTACGTGTAGGCGATCAGTCGCACTGCGAATTCCTTGCCTCCCCCTCGCCCGGCTTGTCCGCCTGGTCCGTATCCTTCCCGGCGCATCGCTCCTCCCGCCACACGCGGTCCTTCCGATCCTCGGGGACGAAACCGCCCCACGGGACGGGGACGGTGATGCCGCCCTCGGCCAGGCCGACCGAGGGCTCGCGCGGGACGCCGGCGCCGGGCAGGTCGGCCAGCCGGGAGGCCAGCAGCGACTCCGCCCGCTGGATCTCGATCCGCCGCGCGTCGACCGGCGCGGACCGGCGTCCGATTCCGCCCGGCGTGCCCTCCAGCGGTGCGAGGGGAGTGAGGAGCGTGGTCGGCGGGATCGTCCGGATCTCCGGAGCGCGTCCGGAGGGTCGCGGCCTCGCGATCGGCGTCTCCAGTGGCAGGATCGCGGGCGGGGCCCGGCCGGGCGGCGCGTCCGAGGGCGCCTCCGCCGGCCCGGCCGGGGGTTCCCGCGCCTCGCCGACCTCGGGACGGGCCGGGACGACCGGCTCGGAGATCACGGTGACCTCGCCGGGGCGGGGCGACGGTCCCTGAACGGGAAGATCCAGCACCCACAGCAGGACGGCATGAACGGCGGCGGCCAGGACGAGCGCGACCGCCAGCCATCGGCGGTAGGAGGGTCGTGGAGATCGCCCGCGAGGCGGGGTCGGCTTGGGCGCGGCCCCGGTCGGACGCCCCGAAGGCCCGGGCTCGATCCGAGCCGGCGACTCGGTCGCGTGGGAGGATGGCATCGCCACCCTAGTCTAACCCCGGGGCGGAGAAACGTTCGAACGGATATATTCCGCGCCCCCGATGGCCTATGAGCACGCGCCCGAGCCCCTGCCCTTCGAGGCGGATGCGCTGGACGGCATCAGCCGCCAGCTCACCGAGTGGCACTACGACACCCACTACCAGTCCTACGTGAAGGGGAGGAACGCGGTCGAGAAGCATCTCGCCGAGATGCGCGAGAAGGGGGACTTTGCCGACGTGCGGTCGGCCAAGCTCAACGAGAGCCACAACGCGAGCGGCATGATCCTGCACGAGATCTACTATGCCGTCCTGGGCGGCGACGGCGAGCTCGACGAGGACCTCCCCGTCCGCGCCAAGATCGAGGAGGACTTCGGCTCCTATGAGGCCTGGGTGGAGGAGTTCAAGGCGGTGGCGATGAGCGCGCGAGGCTGGGCCATCCTCGCCTACGACGCCTCGGACGGACGCCTGCACGTCTTCCTCGTCGACGGTCACGATCAGGGGGCCGTGTGGGGCGCCCAGCCGATCCTGCCCCTGGACGTCTGGGAGCACGCCTACTACTACGACCAGGGCCCCAACCGCGCGGCCTACGTCGAGACGTTTCTGAAGAATCTCAACTGGAAAGCCGTGGACGAGTACTACCGGCGGGCCGCCGGGCTCTGAGGCCCGGCCCGTGCCGGACGTCCTGATCGTCGCCGGCGAGCCGTCGGGCGACGCCCTGGCCGGAGAGCTCGTGCGGGCCGCCGGCGAGCTGCGTCCGGACGTCCGGTTCTTCGGCGTCACCGGGCCCGAGCTCGAAGGCGCCGGGGCCGAGCGGGTTCTGCCGACCTCGACCCTCTCGGCGATGGGGCTGACCGAGGTCCTGGGAAGGCTTCCGGCGGCGCTATCCGCGCTCCGGAGGCTCGAGCGGGCCGCTCTAGAGCGCCCCGCCGCGGGCGCCGTCCTCGTGGACGCGCCGGACTTCAACCTGCGACTCGCACGCCGGCTCGCCCGCCACGGCCTTCCGGTCGTCCAGTACGTCGCCCCGACCGTGTGGGCCTGGCGCCGGGGCAGGATCCGCGCGGTCCGGCGCGCGGTCCGGCGGCTCCTCGTCACGCTCCCGTTCGAGGCCGAGTCGTTCCGGGGGGCGGGCGTGGACGTCGTCCACGTGGGCCACCCCGCCGCGGACCGGATCCCGCGCCCTTTGCCGCCCCGGGCCGAGGTCGCCGCGCGGGCGGCCCTACCGGCCGACCGTCGATGGGTGGCCCTCCTCCCCGGCAGCCGGGCCACCGAGCTCGATCGGCTGGGCGGCCATTTCGCGGCCGCGGCCGCGCGCATCGCCGAGCGTGTCACGGACGTGACGTTCCTGGCCCCGGTGGCTCCGGGCGTGGACCCGGAGCGTGTCGCGGGATCCCTGTCCGGCGGGCCGCGGGTCGCCCTCGTCCGGCACGATCGGCACGCGGTCCTGGCCCACTGCGCGGCGGCCCTCGCGGCCTCCGGAACGGCCTCGCTCGAGCTGGCTCTCCTCGGGGTGCCCCACGTCGTCGCCTATCAGGTCTCGCCGGCGACCTGGCGGGCCGCGCGCCTCCTCGTCCACGTCGAGCACGTGGCGCTCCCCAACCTGATCGCCGGGAAGACGATCGTGCCGGAGTTCCTCCAGGGGAGGGTGGAAGCGGCGTCGATCGCGGGCCCGGTCCTGACCTGGCTCGCGGACGAGGCCGCGCGCGAGGACGCCGTGCGCGAGCTCGACGCGGTCCGGGTGGCCGTCGGTCCGTCCGGCGTGGCGGATCGCGCGGCGCGGTCGGCGCTCGATGCCCTTGGACTGGCTCTCTAGCGCGCCGGTTGTTTGACACCTCCAGGAGGGGGTCGCAACTTGACGGAGATCACCAGGTCCAGGAGGTCCCATGACGCGCACGACGCTGGTGTCGATGCTGGCCCGCATCTTCTGCGGGGCGGTTTTCGTGGTCCACGGTACCCCGAAGATCTTGAACCTGCAGGGCACGGCGAACTTCTTCGCCGACAACTTCGGGGTCCCGGGGTGGCTCGCCGTTCCGATCGCCGTGCTCGAGTTCTTCGGC
>DASZOP010000054.1:0-4764 GCA_035550715.1 Gemmatimonadota bacterium
CGCCGGTCGACCTGGTTCGCGGTCCGGCCTCCCTTTCTCGTCGCCCTGGGGCTCGCCGGGGCCCTCTGGTGGTGGCTGTCTCCGGCGCCGGCGCCCGCTCCCCGAACGGTCGCCGCCGCCGCACCGAAGGCACCTCCGGTCCTCGTCGATACGCTGCGATCCAACGAGACGCTTTCCGACGTCTGGGACGAACACGGGCTCGACAGGAACGACCTGGTCGCGCTGGTCGAAGCCGGCGAACCCCTCTTCTCCTGGCAGCGGCTACGGACGGGAACCGTCTCCGAGTTCAGCTTCTTCCCGAGCGGCCTGGTGCGTCAGGTCGCCCTGCGGCTCGACCGTGACCGCCGGGTCATCTTCCGGCGCCGGGCGGGCACGTTCGAGGGGGAGCTCGTCGAGACACCCTTCCGGCGCACGGGCCGCCAGTTCTCGACCTGCGTGAACGGCTCGTTGTGGGAGGCGTTCTCCCGGATGGGCGAGGACCCGGCTCTGGCGGTGATCCTGGCCGAGGCCCTGGGCGCCCAGGTGGACTTCTACACCGACATCCACGCGGGCGACTGCCTCGACGTCGCGCTCACCGCGGACGTCCGGCCCGACGGGACCTACCGCGTGGTCGGGCTGGACGCGGTCCGGCTCGACCTCAAGGCGGGGTTGTACGAGGCGTACCGGTTCTCGGTCGACGGCGAGCGGGAAGACTGGTACGACGGCGAGGGGCGCTCGCTCAAGCGGCGCTTCCTTCGCAGCCCCCTCAAGTATACGCGGATATCGTCCGGTTTCGGCATGCGACGGCACCCGATCACCCGCCGCCGGGCGGCCCACAACGGCGTCGACTACGTGGCGCCGGTCGGGACCCCGGTCCAGGCCTCCGGCGACGGCGTCGTCCGCCGGGCCGGGCGGTACGGCGGCCATGGGATCTTCGTTGAAATCCAGCACGGGAAGAGCTATCGTACCTCCTACAGTCACCTTTCCCGCATTGCCAGGGGCGTCCGCCCCGGCTCCCCCGTACAGCAGGGACAGGTCATCGGCTACGTCGGCTCGACGGGCATGTCGACCGGCGCACACCTCGACTACCGTTTCATGAAGGACGGACGCCATGTCGACCCGCTTTCGACCGACCTCCCAACGGCGGCGCCCCTGGATGGAAAGGACCTGGACCGCTTCCACGCGGAGCGGGACGAGCTCCGCGCGCGGCTCGCAGCCGGCGGACCCGGCAGCCGCATCATGGAGCGAACCGGCGTTCCCGACTCGGTTGTCGGCGCTGGGCGCTAGACGGCTCTTCCTGATCCTGCTCGCCGCGGCGGCCCCGGCCGCGTGCGGCAACGCGGGCGGCCCCTCCGACATCGACGACGATCCCCCCCCCGCCGCCCCGGATCTCTCGCGGATCGCCGTGGTGCCGCCATCGGCGGACGGCGTGGCGCGGGTCGTGGGCGAGGAGGACGCGGTCGAGGCGTCGCTCGAGGTCCGGATCGTGAACCCGGACGCCACCGCCCGGAACGGCGGGACGACCGTCGAGGCGCGGACGACCGCCGGGGCGGACGGGAGCTTCTCGGTCGACATCCCGGCCCAGCTGGGAGACGACCTGCTCATCACGGCCATCGATGGCGGCAGCGAGAGCCAGGCGGTGAGGGCGAGCTCGGGGCCCGAGCCGGATGTCTTTACCGGTCAGGATCTCGCGGACGTCGAGATGTTCCACTTCGCCAACGAGACCGGCGCCGTCACCCTTCCCTTCGAGACCGGCGAGGAGCGGTTCATCGTGGTGGCCCAGTCGCTGAACCCGTCCGAAGGCCCGTTCGACATCCGGGTGACGGGGGATCACGGGACCCGGATCACCGAGCGCATGCTAGGCCTCGCCTTCGGCGACGCGCGGCCCCCGCACCCCGAGGCGGGGATCCGCGAGGCCGAGCGCCGGCTGTTCCAGCTCAGGGGCGCCGCCGGCCGAGCCCGGCCGCGCGCCCTTGCCGCGGCCCAGGACGTCGGCGATTCGAGGCAGTTCTTCGTCGTCAACCGCAGCCTGGAGATCGACTTCGACAACCCCGACCACTTCGACGAGGTGACGGCGACGCTCAGGTTCCTCGGCGAGCACACGGAGCTCTGGGTCGACGACCGGACGCCGGCCGCCAACGTCCCCCAGGCCTTGATGGACGCGGTGGGCCAGGTCTTCGACGACGAGACCTATCCCACCGACCGGGCCGCGTTCGGCGAGGAGAGCGACATCGATGGCAACGGCCGGGTCCAGATCCTGCTGACCCCGACCGTGAACGGTCTCAACACCCAGGCGTCGGTGGACGCCGGAGTGGTGATCCTGGGGTTCTTCTTCGGGGCCGATCTCTTCGGCGTCGAGGACGCGCCGTTCAGCAACGAGGGGGAGATCTTCTTCGCGATCGTCCCCGACCCGACCAAGCAGTTCAGTCCGGCCGACTTCAAGCTGGAGGGGATCGAGAACGCGCTGAGCCCGATCTTCGCGCACGAGTTCGAGCACATGATCAGCGCCAACCAGCATTTCATCGTGCGGAACGGCCCGTTCGAGGAGACGTGGCTCGACGAGGGGCTGGCCCACCAGGCCGAGACCCTGAACGCCTTCCCCCTCCAGAACCGGCTGCGCTCGGCGCTGTTCCTGGACGAGCCCGAGGTCACCCCGCTGGTAGCCGGCGACGACACGCTCGAGCGGCGCGGGGCGGCATGGCTCTTCGTCCAGTATCTGGTGGACCGGTTCGGGGAGGAGATCCTGGGGGCCCTCGTCCAGACGCGGCTCGTCGGCACCGTCAACATCGAGCGGGCGACCGACGGCTCGATGCCGCAGCTCTTCCACGAATGGACGTCGGCGCTGTTCCTGGACGGGATCAGCGACGACCCGCTGTTCAGCTTTGCGTCGCTCGACCTGCGGACCGAGTTCGAGCTCGCCCGGCAGGAGCTCGAGGAGGACCTGGGGGAGTTCCTCGGGATCGTCGAGCGGACGCTGGGACCGCCGGCCCCCGGGGTGACCCTCCGGCGCCAGGTCAGCGGGCTCGCCGCCGGCTACTTCGAGATCAGCGCCACGGGACCCGGCGCGCGGACCATCCTGCTCGATCCCGGCGGGTCGGCCAACCTCCAGACGGCGGTCTTCCGTATCGAATGAGCCCGCTCGCCAGGCAAGGGGCGCTGCGTTCCCGTGCGCGCGCGTTCCTCGCCGGGCGGGGCCCGGTCCCGGCGGTCGCCCTGGCCAGGGAGGTGCTGGCGCTCGAGCGGGTGGGGGAGCGGGTCGCCGAGCAGCTCCTCGAGACCCTTCTCGCCGGAGACGCCGCCTTCACCCGCGCCGGGACGGCGTGGCGGCTCTCGCCCACCTCCCCTCCCAGGCCCTGCGCGCTGGCCGAGCTGCCGCTCGTCGTGGTCGACGTCGAAACCACGGGCGGCCGGCCGCCCGGCGACCGGATCACCGAGATCGGCGCGGTCTCCCTGGTCGGCGGGACGATCGTCGACGAGTGGTCCGCGCTCGTCAACCCGGGACGATCGATCCCGTGGTTCGTCCAGCGGCTGACCGGCATCGACGACCACCTGGTATCCGAGGCGTCCACCTTCGACGGCGTGGCCGACGAGTTCCTGAGCTTCCTGGGCGGCAGGACCTTCGTCGCCCACAACGCGCACTTCGACTGGCGGTTCGTGAACGCCGAGCTCCTGCGGGCGCGGAGCGGAACGCTCGCCAATCCACGCCTCTGCACGGTCCGGCTCGCGCGGGCGCTCCTGCCGCACGTCCGGCGCCGCAGCCTGGACGCCCTGGCATGGCTGTTCGGGATCACGATCGAGGGGCGTCACCGCGCCCTGGGCGACGCCAGGGGCACGGCGCGGATCCTCCTCCATCTGCTGGAGGTGGCGGACGAGCGCGGGGCGCGCACCGAGGCCGACCTGATCGGCCTGGCGGGGCATCCGGGAACTCTCTTCCCGCCGCGGCCGTATGAGGCCGGATGAGGCTCATCCACCACCGGACGGCGGGAGCCGCGGCGCTCCTGGCCCTCGCGGTCCCGGCCGTCAGGGACGCGGGGCCGTCGCCCCCGCGCCCGGTCGACGAGAGGGCGGTGCAGATCGTGCGCCGGACCCTGGACGCGATCGAAGGCGGCTGGGCGCTCGCCGCCTACGACCGCGCGTCCCGCGTCAGGACGGCGATCAACCTGCGCGGTACCCAGCCGGCGGTCGGTGTGACCGCCAACCTGGTGGTCGATCGGAGCACCCGCCGGCTGCGTCTCGACGCGGCCGGGGACGTCGGGCCGCTCACCCTGACCGGCGACCCGGAGCGGATCCTGCTGTACGTGCCGTCCCTGGCGCAGTTCGCCCGCCGCCCGGGCGGGCTGGGTGGCGGGGAGTGGCTGGGAGTCGATCTGAGCGCGGAGCTGGGCGCGATCCGGGGCCGTCTGGACGCCGGCTACCCTCTGCTCGTTTACCGTGGCCGGGAGGAGATCGACGGGCGGCCCGTCGAGGTCGTGAGCGACACCCCCGAGCCCGGCGCCACGGCGACCTGGTGGATCGACGCCGCGACGTTCCTGCCCCGCAGGTTCATCCTGACGGGCCCCGGCCGTGGGGACGTGCGGGTGGACCTGGCCTACGGCGGCGGGCCACGACCCGTCCGGGCGGATGTCGTGAGCCGGGGGGATCGGGAGCTCCGTCTGGCCCTGACACCGAGCTACGACGGCACGGGCCGCGTGAGCCGTCTCCAGGCCGTGGCGACGCCCGCCGGCGGGAGCTCCCTCACGACCGATCTCTCGTTCGACTGGTCGCCCGAGACGGGGGCAGGCTTCT
>DASZOP010000055.1:0-5511 GCA_035550715.1 Gemmatimonadota bacterium
GAGCGGGCTCGATCCTCACGACGACGTCGTCGATCGCGCCCGAGCCGGCGAGGTTGACGACCATCCGTTCCACGCCCGACGTCGGGCCCAGGCTCATCGTCGCGAGCCCGCCGTTCGGCGTCGTCGGGGTGACGAACGAGCCCAGCGGAGCTCCGCCGGGACCGAACAGGTCGACGCTGCCGGCCTCCTCGAAGTCGAGCACCTTGAGCTCGACGACCGTGACCGTCCCCACCGGATGGAGCACCAGGCCGTCGGAGGCCGAGAAGTCGAAGCTCAGCGTGCCGCCCGCCGGGCAGTCCCGGACGGGGGGCGGCCGGCGCCGGACGATCAGGACCTCGCCCTGCTGGGACTGCGCGTCCAGGTCGAGGGCCGCCCCGGTCGCCGCCGACGTGTCGTAGATCGTCGACATGTCGGTGCATCCGGTCCCCCCGGTCGGGGCGTTCCCGACGGGGACCGCGCCGATCCGGAGGGAAACCACGGGATCCTTGCTCCCGGCCGCGATGCCGTCGAACTCGAGGACGATCTGCGGGTCCACGGGGCCGATCGGCGAGAAGGCGGTGATCGCGGCCCCCAGCCGTCCCGGCATGGCGTACAGGGGGGTGGCGGTGAAGAGATCGGCGACGCGCTCCAGCAGGCTCGTCGCCGCGGCCACGTCGACGCAGTTCACGAGATCCGGGAACCGCCGCGGCCGCGGATCGAGCTGGCCGTTGACGAAGCGCGCCAGGAAGAGCCGGGCAGCGACGTCCGGATCCGGGGCGTCCGGGCCCAGGTCGGGTACGCAGTGGACGGTGACCGTCTCCTGACCCAGGGGCGCGTCGCTGGCGCCGAAGGTCAGGTTCTTGGGGAACGTGGTCACGAAGAACCAGGGAACGTGCGCCGCATCCCCGAGCTCCGCGGGCGGATCGATCGACTGGAACCGGACGATGAACGTCGTGACGGGTTCGCCGTCCGCGTCCTCGACGCCGGTGAAGACGCCGCCGACGCCTTCCCCCTCGAACGTGCACGGATCGGTCGTGCAGATGACGAACCGGCCCCCTTCGAGGAGCTCGAAGCCGTCGAGGCCGGCGAGCTCGACGATCCCGAGGATCAGCTCGAACGCTCCCAGCTCGTTGAGGCACTTTCCGGCGTCGCAGCGGCCCAGGATGTACTGGATCGCGGCGATGGCCTCCTCTGCCGCCTTGTCGTCGGGACGTATCGAGAAGAGCTCGATCTTGATGACCCACGTGCACGTCTTCCCGACCGCGATCCGGCCGGCCCGGTTCCCCTCGCCGAACACTTCGCGAGCAAGATCGCACAGCCGGTCGGTCTCGGCGGAGGCGCCGGTAAGCGCGCCCGACGGTTCGGGAGGTAGGAGAAGGTCGTCCTGCTGACAGGAGAGAGCGAAGAGCGGCGCCATCAGGACCAGCGCGCGAACGCAGCGGAACATGGATGGACCTCCGGCGGAAGTGGATGGGACTTCCCGGTCACTGCCATGCCGCGCTCGCGTGGCCTGGGGGCACTTTCGTGCTCGAAGGCGGCTCGAGAACGGTGAACATACCGCATTCCGGGTGGGCGGTGCAAGGGGGAGCCGGCGCTTGTCCACGACCGAGGACGCCGGGAAGGGAGTGTCGCGGACGGCATCGGGCCGGCCGCCCGATGGAGGGGCCAGGGCGCCAGGTGGAACCGCCTCGCGCGGGGCCGTTACCTTGGGGGGCGACGACGCATTTTCACCCCGCGAGACGGGCGCATAGCTCAGCGGTTCAGAGCACCTGCCTTACAAGCAGGGGGTCGGAGGTTCGAATCCTCCTGCGCCCACCACTCAGCTAGGAACCATCCGCCACACGCTGCGAGACTTTGCGGAGCCGCTGAGCGAGGGTGATCAGCAAGGGTTGGGCGACCCGCGGCCGGTGCAGGAGGCGGCTCCGGAAGAGGTGTCCCGGGATGCGGAGAACCCGCAACGGTCCGTCCTTGGGCCGGACAGTGGCCATGCGGGGACTGCCATCCAGGAGCGACAGCTCGCCGACGACCTCGCCGGCGGCGAGGACGGCGACCTCGCGCTCGGGCTCCTCTCCCGAGGCGCCCCGCGCGCGCAGCACCACCGACGCCAGCCCGTCCACGATGATGAAGACGGCATCGGCTTCCAGGTCGCCCTCCTCGCACAGGACCTGGGGTGTGGTGAAGGTCTCCTCTTCGGTCAGCCGGGCTAAGTCTTCCAGGTCCTCGGGGTCGAGGTGGGCGAACAGGGGGACGCCCCGCAGGAACTGCATCTTCTCGATCGTCGCCAGGTTGGAGAAGCGATCCTGCGGAGCGCCCCGCCCTTCCTCGGCGCGGCTCCGGCAAAGGAGGGCCGTCTCGTGAACGAGCGGATGGGGATCATCGAGGGCGCGGGCGACGATCGGGCTCGAAGTTCCGCCATCGCCTCCGGCGGCCCAGACGGCACCCGCTCGGACATAGGGATCGATCGCGCCGGCCAGCCGCTCCAGCATCTCGATCCAGGCCTCAGGATCAGGTTTCGCCGTCTTCGGCGTCGAGTCGAGGAGCACGGGCTCGAGCTCATGGATCAGCGCTTCGCTGCCGGGGCAGGCGGCCAGGAGCTGCCGGACCGCGGCTTCGCGAAGGTCGAGCTCGCCGGCCAGGAGTCCCGGCCGCAGACCGCGCACCCGCTCGGCGTCGCCGGCGATCTCCAGGAATTCCAGCACCCTGCCGACGGCGGCTTCCTGCTCGCCTTGGAGAAGCCAGGCCAGGAAGCCTCGGGCGCCCGGCTGGTCGGGGGCGCCGAGGATGGTGAGATCGCGACGCACGGAGAGGGCGTGCTCGATCTGGCCCCGCGCCCGGCCGAGGAGTGCACCGGACTCTCCCCGCATCTGCTCGAGGAGCCGCGCGTGCGCCTCGCGCGTGACGCCGAACGCGCGCCTGAGGGCGGTGACCTCGCTCATCGACGCCCCACGCAGGAGGGCTTCGGCCAAGGCGGTCTGGTACCCCTCGAGCTGCGCCCGTTCCTCGACTCCCGCGACCCCGCCGCGCTCGAAGAGCTGGCGCTCCTCCTCGGTGAGACGCTCGATCACCCTCTCGTGCTCTCGGGCCGACACGCCGAGCTGCTTACGGATCTCTTCCAGGAGCCGCAGCTCGCCGCTGTCGACGAGACCGTCGGCAAGGATCTCCCGGACCATGCTCTCGTAGGCGGCAAGCTGCTTCTCCCGCGCGTGCTCGCCCGCCTTGATCCAGGCGTATACCTCGCCGGGATCCTTCGGCGGCGGATCTTCGAACGGCCAGCTGAGAAGCAGCTTGACGGCTCCCCGTTCCTGGATGTACCGCTCCCGCGTGCGGCGCCACCGCTTGACCGAGACGACCGTCGCGACGAGCGGCGCCGCGAAGGCGACCGCCCGGGTCGCGCCGGGAAGCCGGCGGAGCGTCGGCGCGCCGGCGAAGACGTAGAACGTGCTGAAGGCGGCGAACGCCGCCAGCGTCAGGGTCAGGTGGCGCCGGCGCTCGACGTCGTCGACGAAGCGTCCCACGATCGCTTCGATCCCGACGAATACCGCGAAGCTCACGGCCGACAGGACGAGCAGCGTGAGCGGCGCCGCCACGAGTGCCGGTATCCGCGGCAGGAAGAAGAAGCCGGCGCCCCCGATCAGCTCCGCGCTGGCCGGCAGGTGGGTCCAGCGACCGTCGAAGTACGCCTCCCAGTCGCCGTGTCTGAGCCAGTAGTAGAGGTAGAAGGAGAGGACGAGGCCGGGGAAGGCAAAGATCGCGATCCGCCGTCCGGCGGAGGTCAGGTCCTGCCAGTAGGCGTTCTCCTGGTCGATGTCGGGACAGTGCTTCTTGCACGCCGTGCACCGGACACACTGCGAATTGGGCCCCGCCGGGAGCGAGTTGGGCTCGGTGTAGATCCGCTCGATCAGGCCGACCGGGCAGATGAAGTTGCACCACGTCTTGCCGGTGAAGACCAGGTTGGTGAGAGCGGCCGTCAGGGCCAGACCGATCAGCAGGCCCGAAAGCCAGATGCCGTCGCCGTTGGTCGCCAGGAGCCGCAGGGCGAGCATGGCGAGCATGAGCCCGAACGTGACGACGAAGAACCACCGTTCCAGCCACTTCGGCACGCGCCGCTGGGTCCCGCGATTGAGCTTTCGACCGAGTTCTCCGAACCAGGCGAGCGGGCAGATCCGGCGCCATCTCGGAAACCCCATCAGCACGATCGACATCGGAAGGAGAGGGAGCAGCATCGTCCAGAAGACGCGGGGCTGGAGGACGGTCGTCAGGCCGAGAACCACGATGGCGACGTACCCCGTGACGAGCGCGCCTCGGATCCGTCTCTCCCGAGAGGTCGGTCCGATCGCTTTGGCCGTCAAGGGTCGCTACCCTCGCGTCTCAGTCATCCTCGGGCGAGAAGGTGCGCAGGCTGTGCAGGAAGGTCAGCAGCGCTTTCCGGTCTTCTGCCGGCAGGGCCGCGAAGGCATCGCGTGATTCCTGCGCCTCGCTCCGGAGCGGATCCCCGACGGCGGGCGGCGCCTCCTCGCCGTGGAGCAGGATCGCCTCCTCGAGGCTTCCGGCGCGGCCGTCGTGCAGCCAGGGCCCGGTGTTCCCGACCCCCCACAGCTCGGGAGTCAGGAAGACGGTGGGGGCGATCGCCACGGGCTGTCCCTCCACCTGGAGGGGCTCGAGGTCGGCGGTGAACGAAGGGGCGGGCCCGGCAGGGTCGGCCAGGTGGCGCCCCATCCGATGACGCTTGAGATCGCCGTACGGACGGACGATCGCCCCGCCGGCGGAATCGGGCTCCACCCGGGGCGGCTGGGAGTCCACCAGGATGTCGAAGCGAGCCGGGCGTTTCGGATCGTAGCCGGGATCTCTTTCCGCCAGCCGATGGTTGTAGTAGTTGCCGTTGCCCCGCAGGGTCGGCTCCTCGAACACCGTGTTCCCGAGCCTGAGCTCGGGCATGTGGCAGCCGGCGCAGCCTGCCTTCTCGAACGCCGATCGACCCCCGCGAATCTCGGCCAGCGTGGCTTCGTCCGGGGCGGCGACCATTCCGAGCTCGGCCAGCCTCTCCAGCGACTGCGGGACTTCCTGGGCGGCCGTGTAGATGGTCATGGCGGTGACGTCTCCGACCGACAGCTCGCGGGTCACGCCGTCGCCGTCGGGATCCGGGTCGAACTCACGCTCGGGCGGGGGAAACCAGACCAGCTCCTCGGCCAGCATTCCCATCAGGCCGGCTGAAGCCCCCACCACCGGATCCCGGATCGTCGGTCCATCCCCCTTCCACCCGATCGGGCGAACCACCAGGTCGGGGTCGACGCCCTCGATCCCCGAGAGGTCGAACGTCACCTCGCCGTCCGCGTCGGCGGTCGCCTCGATGGTGCCGTAATCGATGCCCTTCGAGGCCAGGTCCCGGCGGATCGCCGTCCCCGGGCTCGCCGCGGCGTCACGACCGGCGCCGTCCCGGATCGCGTGCAGCTCCTCCGTGATCTCCTGGGCCAGGAGCTGGACGATCGCGTCACCGAACAGGGAAGTGGTCGAGCGGGTGTTGAACGGCGGCAG
>DASZOP010000056.1:0-7077 GCA_035550715.1 Gemmatimonadota bacterium
ACGAGCGGCTCCGGGAGGAGCTCCTGGACATGAACCGGCGCGACCTGGAGGTGCGCGCCGAGCTGGTCCAGGCGGGTGAGCTCTTCGACGGCTATCACCCGCGGATGGAGGCGTTGCACCGCGCTCATGCCGAGCGGCTCGCCGCGATCCTCGACGAACACGGCTGGCCGGGACGATCGCTGGTGGGGGAAGACGGCGCCGAGGCGGCCTGGCTCGTGGTCCAGCACGCCATCGGGGCTCCCGCCCTCCAGCGACGCGCGCGCGACCTCCTCGCCGGAGCGGTCGCGGCGGGCGAGGCCGAACCCTGGACGCTCGCCTACCTGGACGACCGGATCCGAACCTTCGAGGGGCGTCCCCAGAGATACGGAACGCAGTTCGACTGGGACGACGAGGGGAAGCTCTCCCCCTTGCCGATCGAGGACGCGGATGGCGTCGATGACCGGCGTGCGGAGCTCGGGCTGGAGGCACTGGACCGTCGCGTTCGTGAGCTGCGCGACAGGGCCGCTCGCGAAGGCGAGCGACCCCCGACGGACCGTCCGGCACGCCGGCGTCAGTTCGAGACGTGGCTCCAGGAGGTGGGGTGGCGCTGAGCTACGGGGAAGAGCCGCACCGAGTGATCGCCGGCGGATGCCTCTGCGGCGCCGTCCGGTACGAAGTGACCGGCCCCTTCCTCCGCGCCGGCCATTGCCACTGCTCGCGGTGCCGCAAGCATTCCGGGGCGGCCGTCTGCACGCAGGGTCGCGTGCGGCGCGAGGAGTTCCGTCTGCTATCGGGCGAAGAGAGCCTTCGCGTCTACCGGCCGGCCGAGGGCGCGGCGGTGAAGGTCTTCTGCGTCCGGTGCGGCTCGAGCCTCTTCGGCGGGACCTGGCCCGAGGGGGACGAAGTCTCGATCCGGCTGGGGAGCGTGGACGGCGACCCGGGGATCCGGCCCCAGGTCCACACGTTCGTCGATTCGCGGGCGCCTTGGGACGAGATCACGGACGACTTGCCGCAGCACCCGGGGCCGCTGCCGACCTGATGGTACTGGGCGGCGCGAACTCGAACCCTGTCCCCACGCCCCGCTCGAGAGCCCGATCGTAGACCAAGCCCGCCAGGACCGCGTCCTGGAGCGCGGTTCCGGTGGAATCGAACACCACGATCTCGTCCGCGGAGGCCCGCCCGGTCCTGAGCCCGGCCACGACCTGCCCTAGCTCGGCCCGGACGTCGTCGCGCGTCATGAGCCCGGCATCGAGCGCATGGTGGAGCTCGCCGATCGCGGCGCACTGCTCGAGGATGTCGACGACCACCGTGGACGAGGCGAGGAGGCGCGCGTCCAGCTCCTGCTTCCCCTCGCTGTCGGCTCCGACCGCGGCCACGAACGTGCCGGGCCCGAGATCACCGATCCGCAGGAACGGCACCGCCGCGGTCGTGCAGGTGACGCACACGTCGCTTTCTGCGAGCGCCGGTCGGAGATCGCGGACCGGAAGCGTTTCGAGGCTTGCGGAGCGGACCTCACCCGCCAGTCTCTCCGCCCGCGCGGGATCGATGTCATGGAGGAACACACGGCGGATCGGCCGGACGGCCATGACCGCCGCGAGCTGAGCCCAGGCCTGAGCCCCGCACCCGCAGATCGTGACCGTGTCGGCGTCCTCCCGTGCCAGCCACTTCGCCGCCACGGCGGTCGCGGCCGCCGTCCGCTGGATCGTGATCTCGATCGAGTCCATGATGGCGAGCGGAAACCCGGTCGCTCCATCGAAGAGCGTGATCGTCCCCTGGATCGTCGGCAGGCCGAACCGGCGGCCGTTCTCCGGGAAGTTCGAGTTGAGCTTCACCGTGAAGCGCGGGGTCGGGGTGGAGAGCGCGGCCGCCTTGACGTGGAAGCCGCCCCCCGATCCCCGGTACCCCAGGATCGCCGGCGGTGGCAGGCCACCCTCGCCATGGGCGCGGAAGGCGGCCTCGACCGCCGCGACGGCATCGGACAGCTCGACCAGCGCCGCGACCTGGCGAGCGTCGAGGAGAAGGGTCCGGCCGGCCGAGGCCTCAGGCGGCATCTCTCTCCTCGACCGTAGTCAGGAAGACGAGCGTCCCGACCAGCCCGATCGCGCCGGCCGCGAAGAAGGGTGTCGCGGGCGAGATCCGCCACAGGAGCCCGCCCAGTGCGGCCGCCGGAGCCACCGACAGGCTTCGGACCAGGTAGTAGAGCCCCACCGTCCGGGCCCGGACGCCCGCCTGGGCGGAGTCGACGATCATGGCCTTCCGGGACGGCTCCCCGATCTCTCGGAGCCCGCCCACGACGAACGCGAGCGCCAGGGCCGCCGGGCCGCGTGCGATGGCCACGCAGATGGGGAACGTCGCGAAGGCGAGGAAGGTCGCGCTCACGAGCGGCTTCCGGCCGATCCGGTCGGAGAGACGAGCGGCGGGTAGATAGGCCACGATGGAGGTCGCGACCTGGAGGGCGACCAGGAAGCCGAACGCGCGCACCGACGCCCCCTGCACGGTCGTGACGTAGAGGATGACGAAGACCCCCGCCATTCCTTCACACATCCGGATCACGATGTCGGAGACGAGCAGGCGCCGGAGGGCGGGCGGGAAGTTGTCCCAGACCCGCCATGGGGACGATGCCCGGAACGGGCCGACGGGAAGGTCCATGCGGAGGACGAGCGGCAAGGTGGCGGCGGCCATCACGAGCGTCACCCCCAGGCCGACCCTGATTCCCGCCACGACCCCGAAGACGGCGATCAGGGTCCCCCCGATCAATGGGGAGACGAGCATCGGGATCCGCTTGAGGATCGACTGGACGGTGAACCCCATCGCCCGGCGGTTCGGGGGAAGGGCCTCGCCGATCACCGCGAACGTGGCCGGGCTCCCCATGCTGGGCCACGCCATGGCGAGGGCGAGCCCGACGAAGACCCACGGCCAGGACGGGCTCAGCAGGTAGGCGAGGTAGCCGACCGCGGCCAGCGTGATGAACAGGAGGAAGGCGCGCCGCGTGCCCATCCGGTCGGCGAGCGCGCCCCCCGGGTACTGGTAGAGGGCGTCGCCGAGGTCCTCGGCGGTCCCGAAGAACCCGATCGCGACCGGCCCGGCGCCGAGGGCCTCGAGGTACTTGGGCAGGAACTTCTTCCAGAGCTCCTCGCCGAGACCGAGGAGCAGGAACGCCCCGGCGGCGGCGCCGACGTTGCGCTCGAGGGCCAGGAACTCCCGCCAGACGGCGTTCCGTCCTGGCGACGTCACAGGCCGTCCCGTCAAGTCAGGAGCGCTCGCAGGAGACCCGCCACCCCGCCCGCGAGCACCAGGGCCGGGACGCCCACGCGGTCCCGGGCGAGGACGACGAACGCGAGGACGATGAGGACGATGGCGAAGACCTCGAGGCCGGCGGCGCCGGACGGCCGCAAGGTGGCGCCCCCGAGGAGAACGGCCAGGTAGAGGATGACGCCCACGACCGCCGCGGTGACCCCGGTCAGGGCGCCGTCCAGGAGGCGGTTCCCTCGCAGGGCCTCGATGTGCGGGGCACCCATGAGGACGAAGACCAGGCTCGGCAGGAAGGTGACCCAGGTCGTGACCAGGGCGCCCACGACCGCGCTCGCCATGGGATCCAGCCCCTCCGGCCGTCCCCACGCGGCGACGAAGCCGACGAACTGGACCACCATGATGAGCGGTCCCGGCGTCGTCTCGGCCAGCGCCAGCCCGTCCAGGGCCTGGGCGTGGGTCAACCACCCCAGGGGGCCGCTGGCTGCCTGGGTGACGTACGCCAGGACCGCGTACGCCCCGCCGAACGTAACCAGCGCGGCCTTGGTGAAGAAGCGGTACTCGGCGGCGTGGACGCTGTCGGCTCCGCGCCAGACGACCAGGGCGGCGTAGGGGAGGAGCCAGAGCGCCAGCCCGACCCCTGCGGTTCGCAGGACGGAGACCCAGCCGCCGGAGTCGTCGGCCGGGGGACGATCGCGGGTCTCGGAATCCGGATCGCCGGCCTTCGCCCGGGCGAACGCCCGGGGCCACCAGCGGGCGCCGGCCAGGCCGGCGAGCCCCGCGGCCAGGACGATGATCGGAAAGGGGACGTGGAGCAGGTACATGCCGACGAAGGCGGCCGCCGCGAGCGCGACGTGGCCGACGCGCGTCAGCGCGCGGCGACCGATCCTCAAGACCGCGTGCGCCACGATCGCCACCACGACGGGCTTGAATCCGGCCAGGATCCCGGCCACCCAGGACACCTCGCCGAACGTGACGTAGATCCACGACAGGGCCATCAGGATGATCACCGATGGAAGGACGAACAGGATGCCCGCGGCCAGCCCGCCGCGGATCCGATGCAGCCTCCATCCGACGTAGGTGGCGAGCTGCTGCGCTTCCGGCCCCGGGAGGAGCATGCAGAAGTTGAGCGCGTGGAGGAAGCGGTCCTCGGAGATCCAGCCCCGCTTCTCGACCAGCTCGCGATGCATGATGCCGATCTGGCCGGCCGGCCCGCCGAAGGAGATCCAGCCCAGGAGGGTCCAGAAGCGGAACGCCTCGCCAAACCGCGGGGATTCCGCCGGCTCAGGCCGTTCCACAGAACTCGATCGCCGCACGGGAAAGGATGTCGGCCAGCTGCGCAACCGAGGCGATTTCGACCCACTCGACCGCGGCGTGGGCGCCGGCGCCGGTCGGACCCATGACGACCGTGTCCACGCCGGCCGCGCCCAGCAGCGCCGCATCCATCCAGTACGGACGGCCGACGAACGGAGGGCGGCGACCGAGGACCGTAGTGGCCGCGCCAGCGAGCGCGTTCGTGACGGGGCGGTCGGCGTCCGACTCGAAGGGATCCCGCGCGAGGGTCGTGATCGCGTGGGCGTCGAAGAAAGGGTCTTCCTCGTGGAGCCGGTCGAGGAGGGCGTGGATCTCCGCGAGCGCCTCGTCCGCGCTTTCCCCCGGTACCGTCCGCCGCTCGATCGTCAGCCGGCAGCGGTCGGCGTACGTGCTGGGACCCGTGCCGCCCTGGAGGACGGCCGCGTGCAGGGAGGGCGGGCCGACGAGCGGGTGGGGCGCCCTCGCGCGGAGCTCCCGCTCCAGCGCATCCAGGCGGGCCAGGAACCGTCCCATCTGCAGGTTGGCGTCGATCCCCTCCTCGAAACGGCTCCCGTGCGCCGCGCGCCCCTTCGTCGTGACCTCGAACCACGCGAACCCCTTGTGGGCGAGGCAGATCTCGAGCTCGGTCGGTTCGGTGACGATGGCCGCGTCGGGGACGACCGCGGTGAGGACGTCGGCCATTCCGAGGCTCGCCACCTCCTCGTCGGCAACCGCGGCCACGATCACGTCGCCGGCCAGGGCCCGGCCGCCGTCGATCAGGTGCTGGACGGCTGCCAGACAGGCGGCGAGGCCGCCCTTCATGTCGTAAGCACCCCGGCCGTAGAGCCGGCCGTCCCGCACGACCGGCTCGAACGGTCGCTCCATGCCTTCGACGCCGACCGTGTCGAGATGGGCGTACAGCATGAGCGACGGGCCCTGCCCGGTCCCGGCCAGGGTTCCGAGGACGCTGACTCGCCCCGGATCGGGCTCCCGCCGCTCGACTCGGAGGCCGGCCTCCTCGAGGCGGCGGGCGACCAGGTCAGCGAGCCTGGCCTCGCTGGTCCGGCCGGCCGTGAAGGCCGGGTTGACGGACTCGACCGCGACCAGCTCGGTGAGCAGGGCGGTGATCGCTTCGACCGAGGTCGGCATGCCGGCTCGCTCCCCTCTCGAGGGTCAGGGCCATCTTGCTGGCCGGAAGTTACTGTGATACAATCGTTACAATGAATGATACAGTTGAATCAAAACGTCAAGGGGGTCGGTGGCTGGTCCTGACCCACCAGATCCCGCCCGAACCGGCCTACTTCCGGGTCCGGGTCCGGCGCCGACTGGCCGGGATCGGCGCCATCCCGCTCAAGAACTCGGTCTACGTCCTACCGGAAAGGGATGACACCCGCGAGGACTTCGAATGGCTGCTCCGGGAGATCGTCCGTGACGGCGGCGAGGGGTCGCTGGCGGTGGCCAGGTTCGTCGACGGTTTCACCGACCGGCGACTCGAGGCGGCCCTGAACGCGGAGCGCTACGCCGCCTACGCCGAGCTGGCGGAAGCGGCCACCCATGCCCGCGAGGGCCTGGCCGAGCCGTCGGCGGACGATGGAGCGCCCCGGCAGGCGGCCGAGAGCCTGCCTCGCCTGGTACGGAAGCTCGAGGAAATCCGCGAGATCGATTTCCTGGGTGCGCCGGGGCGGGAAGAGGCGGAGCAGGCGCTGGCGCTCCTGGAGCTCGAGTTGCGAAAAAAGGAAACCAGGGAGGTGGAGATGCGCGAAGAGGGTTGGTCCTCCGCGAAGACAAGCGGCAGGACCTGGGTCACGCGGCGCGGGGTCAAGGTCGATCGCACGGCGAGCGCCTGGCTGGTTCGCCGATTCATCGATCCCGACGCCCGCTTCAAGTTCGTCGAGCCGACCGGCTACCGGCCTCAGGAGGGGGAGCTCCGATTCGACATGTTCGACGGCGAGTTCACCCACGAAGGCGAGCGGTGCACGTTCGAGACGCTGCTCGAGCGGTTCGGCCTCGCAGAGGATCCCGGTCTCGCAGCGATCGCCGAGATCGTCCACGACCTGGACCTGAAGGAAGAGCGCTACGGGCGGCCCGAGGCGGCCGGCGTAGCCTCGATCCTGGGCGGGGTCGCGAGCCGGCACGAGGACGATGCCGAACGTATCGCAGGCGGCGCTCCCATCTTCGATTACCTGTACGGTCACTTCGGCGGGGGGGCCACGGTACCGGCCCGGGAGGGTCGCAGCTGACGCCCGGCCCTACTCCACGTTCCCCATGAGACGCTTGATGGCCGGGCTCACGACGAGAGCGAAGAGCCCGACGCCGCCCGTGATCAGGGCGACCGTCCGGAAGAGATCCATGGGGGCCATCGTCTCGAGCGACCCCGCGACCAGCCCGGCGATCAGGTTGCCGAGCGCGGACGCCACGAACCAGACGCCCATCATCTGCCCGACCCGGTTGCGCGGGGCGAGCTTGGTCATGGAGGAGAGCCCCACGGGAGAGAGCGCCAGCTCGCCGCACGTGTGGAGGAAGTACATGACGACGAGCCAGGCCGGGGAAACCGGA
>DASZOP010000057.1:0-1703 GCA_035550715.1 Gemmatimonadota bacterium
CCCGCAGTATACTTGACCCGTCCGGAACCCGGCCATCGCGGTCGGCGCGTGCGTCACCGGCGGCCGCCGGGGCCGCCCTCGATGTGAGCGCCACCCGGAACCTCAGGAGGCCCGACCCCATGCCACCTCGATGCCCCGAGAGCGGCGCTCACCCGGCGCGTCCGTGACCCACGGCTCGCACGCTGCCGCGACCGGAGCTCGCTGGAAGGTCCCGATGCGTCCCCGTTCCCCCGACGAGGAGCATCGCGCCACGACGCCGCTCGAGCTCTTCTTCGACCTGGTCTTCGTCGTCGCCATCGCCCAGGCCGGAAGTCACCTCCATCACGCGATCTCCGCGGGCCACGTGGCCGAGGGTCTCGTCAACTACCTGATGGTCTTCTTCGCCATCTGGTGGGCGTGGATGAACTTCACCTGGTTCGCGTCGGCCTACGACACCGACGACGTGCCCTACCGGCTTGCGGTCTTCGTCCAGATCGCCGGGTCCTTGATCCTCGCGGCCGGTGTCCCGCGCGCCTTCGACGTCCGCGACTTCTCGATCGTCGCGATCGGCTACGTCGTGATGCGTCTGGCGCTGGTCGGCCAGTGGCTGAGGGCGGCCCGGTCCGACCCCGGGCGCCGGGCGTGCGATCTCCGTTACGCCGTCGGCGTGGCCGCCATACAGCTGGGCTGGCTGGCGCTCCTCGCCCTCCCCGGGACCATCGCCCCCGCGGGGTTTCTTCTCCTCGCGATCGCCGAGCTCCTGGTGCCCGCCTGGGCGGAGCGGAAAGGCCCCACGACCTGGCACCCCGGTCACATCGCCGAGCGATACGGCCTGTTCACGATCATCGTCCTGGGCGAGTCCGTGCTGGCGGCGTCGTTCGCGACCCAGGCCGCCTTTGAGGCGGGACACCGGGGGCTCGGGACGATCGTCGTCGGCGGGCTCCTGACCGTCTTCTCCATGTGGTGGCTCTACTTCGACCATCCGATGCACGGCCTCCTGATCACGCTCCCTAGGGCGTTCGTTTGGGGCTACGGCCATTTCGCGATCTTCGCGTCCGCGGCCGCTGTGGGGGCCGGACTGGGGGTGGCGGTGGACTACGCGACCGGGGAGGCCGCGATCGGCGCGGTCGGAGCCGGCGCCGCGGTCGCCTGGCCGGTGGCGATCTACCTCTTTGGTCTATGGGGTGTCCACCTCGGGCTCCGTGCCGACCTTCCCCGCGGAGCCGGCTTGACTCTGCTGGCGGCCGTGCTCATCCTGGCGACGCCATGGACGAGCCAGCCGGTCCTCCTGACCGGCCTCATCGGGGCGGGGCTCCTCGCGATCAAGCTCGTCCTGCGGCACCGGGGCGCGGCGGCCACCCTCTGAGGCCGCCAGCCCCTCGGTCGTGGGTCGGACTCCCCCACTGACCCCAGCTAGACGCACGAACGGCGAAGAGCCACCTTGGAGGTCGTATCGATTCCGGGCATGCCGTTCCCTACCACGAGACCGAGGCCACGATGCTCGATTCGCCCGCCTTCGAGTGGCGCTATCCGCAGACGATCCTCCAGCTCTACAGACAGCTCGAGGACGTCGAGTATCCGCCGGACGTCATTCGTTCCGTCCGGGATGCCTACGATCTGGCCGCGGCGCTCTTCACCGGCCGGTACGTCGTTCCCGGAGGCAAGCCGCTCCTGACGCACTGCGTCGGGGCGGCCGGCATCCTGGCTTCGCTACGGGCACCAGA
>DASZOP010000058.1:0-4097 GCA_035550715.1 Gemmatimonadota bacterium
CGACCGTCCGTGTGGGCGGCGCCCCGAGCGAGCGGTTCCCCAAGGCGCCCCACGTCCGGCCCATGCTCTCGCTCGAGAACGCGCTCGACGACGAGGAGCTCCGGGAGTGGGTGGGTCGGGTCGAGCGCGGCGTCGAGAACCTGGATCTCCTGGCCTACGTGGCCGAGCTCAAGATCGACGGCGCCTCGATCTCGCTGACCTACGAGGACGGCATGCTCATCCTGGGCGCGACGCGCGGGGATGGTTTCGTCGGCGAGGAGGTCACCGCGAACCTCAAGACGATCAGGGAGGTGCCGCTCCGCCTGGCCGGAAAGAGGCACGCAGGCCGGGTCACCGTGCGGGGCGAGATCTACATGACGCGGAGCGGCTTCGAGCGGCTGAACGCGGGGCGCGCGAAGGCCGGCGATCCCCTGTTCGCCAACCCGCGGAACGCCGCCGCCGGCGCCCTGCGGCAGCTCGACCCCTCGATCACCGCGTCACGACCGCTGCGCCTCTTTACCTACACGATCCTCGGCGCGTCCGACCTCCGGTCCCAGTCGGAGACGCTCGAGCGGCTTTCCGCGTGGGGTCTCCCGATCAACCCCGAGTGGCGGCGTCTGGAGGGTCTGGAAGAGATCCTGGACTATTGGGAGCGGTGGGAGCCGGCCCGCGAGGAGCTCGACTACGAGATCGACGGCGTGGTCGTTAAGGTGGATTCCCTCGACCAGCAGGCCGAGCTGGCGGCGACCTCCAAGCACCCGCGGTGGGCGGTCGCGTACAAGTTCCCGGCCCAGGAGGCGATCACGATCGTCAAGGACGTCCTGATCACGGTCGGCCGGACCGGGAAGCTGACCCCGACGGCGGTCCTGGAGCCAGTGGTGGTAGGGGGGGCGACGGTCCAGATGGCGGGGCTCCACAACGCCGACGAGCTGGCCCGGAAGGACGTCCGGAAAGGGGACACGGTGGTCGTGGCCCGGGGCGGGGACGTGATCCCGCAGGTGGTCCGCGTGGTCAAGGAGAAGCGGCCCCGCGGCACGCGGCGGTTTCCGTGGCCCGAGAAGTGTCCGGAGTGCGGGACCCAAGTGGTTCGCGTCGAGGGCGAGGTCGACCACCGCTGCCCCAACCCCTCCTGCCCGGCCCAGCTCCGGGAGCGGATCCTCCACTGGGGGAGCAGGGGCGCCCTGGACGTGGACGGTCTGGGGGACGCCCTCGTGCGGCAGCTCGTCGAGCGCGGGCTGGTCCGGGACCTGGCCGATCTCTACGAGCTCGAGCACGAGACCCTGGCCGGGCTCGAGCGGATGGGCGACCTCTCGGCGTCCAACCTGCTGGCCTCGCTCGAGTCCTCGAAGGGGCGCGGCTTCGAGCGCGCGCTGTTCGGCCTGGGGATCCGGTTCGTCGGGTCGACCGTGGCCGCGCTCCTGGCCGCCGAGTTCGGCTCGATCGACGAGCTCGCGGAAGCCGACGTCGAGCGGCTCCAGGCGATCGACGGGATCGGGCCCAGGGTGGCCGAGTCGGTGGTCGAGTTCATGCGGCGGGCTCCCAAACGCCGGCTGATCGAGCGGCTCGAGGCACACGGCGTCGACTTCACGCGGAGCGAGGCCACCCGGCCGACCGGTCCGCTGGCCGGGAAGACGTTCGTCCTGACCGGGTCGCTCGAAGGGTGGTCCCGCTCCCAGGCCCAGGCGGCGATCGAGCGGCTGGGGGGCCGCGTGACGGGCTCGGTGTCGGCGAAGACCGACTACGTGGTGGCGGGCGAGAAGCCGGGTTCGAAGCTCGACAAGGCGCGCAAAGTGGGGGTGACGGTCCTCGATGAGGCGGCGTTCGCGAAGCTGCTCGAAGGTCGCTGAACCCGGGCCTCTGTGACGCTCCGCGGATGGGGTCTATATTCACAGGTCCATGGCGAACCGAGGACGACGCGAGATCCCCGTCGAGGAGGGGAGCGACGAAGCCGCACGGCAGGCCGAGGTCCGGCCCGACGAGGCGATCCCGGACGCCACCGGAGACCTCTCCGAGGAAGCGGCGATCGAAGATCCCGCCGACGAGCAGGCGGCCCAGGCCGTCGAGGACGACATCGCGGGCCTCCGGAACGCCATCGAGAGCAAGGACGAGGAGATCCTCCGCCTCCAGGACCGTCTCCTCCGCCTCCAGGCCGACTTCGACAACTACCGGCGTCGCGAGATGCGGGCCCGGACCTCGTCCTCGGTCCGCGCCAAGGGCGACCTGATCCGTAAGCTCCTCACCGTTCTCGACGACATGCGGCGAGTGGCCGGCCTCGACGCCGGCTCGACCTCCACGCAGGCCGTCATCGACGGGGTGCGGCTGGTCGAGCGAAAGCTCCTCGACCAGCTCCGCGAGGAGGGGCTCGTGCCGGTCGGGAAGGCGGGAGAGCCGTTCGATCCGAACGTCCACGAGGCGATCGGAATGTGGCCCGCGCCACGCCCCGACCAGGACGGCCGGATCGCGGTCGTCACCGTGCAGGGGTACCGGTTCAACGAGCAGCTCCTGCGACCGGCCCAGGTCCAGGTGTACGAGCACCGGCCCGGCGAGCGAGGCGCCGAGGGCACCTCAGGCTAGGCCGGCATGCCGGCCAAGGACTACTACCAGGTCCTGGGCGTCGCCGAGGGCGCGTCCGCCGACGAGATCAAGAAGACCTACCGGAAGCTCGCCCGGAAGTACCACCCCGACGCCAACCCCGGCGACGCCACCGCCGAAGAGCGGTTCAAGGAGATCTCGGCCGCGTACGGCGTCCTCTCCGATCCCGAGCGCCGGAAGCAGTACGACCAGATGCGGAGGATGGGGGCCCGGGCCGGCTTCGGCGCGGGCGGTGGCCCCGGGGGGCCGGGCTTCGGCGGCGCGACCGGCGGCTGGCAGACGATCGACCTCGAGGACCTGGACGGGTTCGGCGGCCTCGGCGACCTCTTCTCGTCGATCTTCGGGGGTCGCGGCCGGGCGCGCTCGCGGGGGCCGCGGGCCCAGCCCGGCCCCGACCGGCTGATGGAGGTCGAGGTCCCGTTCAAGACGGCCGCCATCGGCGGCGAGGTGACGGTCGAGGTTCCGCTCGAGGAGACGTGCCCGCGCTGCCAGGGTACGGGCGCCGAGCCCGGTACGAAGGTCGAGACGTGCCCTCAGTGCGGGGGGAGCGGCCAGGTATCGCTCCTTCAGGCGGGGTTCGCGGTCCAGCGCCCGTGCCCGCGGTGTATGGGCCGGGGAACGATCGTCGAAGAGCCGTGCCGCCAGTGCGGCGGTGAAGGGAGCATCGAGAAACGCCGCCGGATCAAGGTCAAGGTGCCGGCGGCGGTCGACGACGGCGAGCGGATCCGGCTGAAGGGGAAGGGCGAGCCGGGCGTGGCGGGCGGCCCGCCGGGCGACCTCTATCTGATTCTCAGGGTCAAGCCCGACCGGTTCTTCTCGCGCGAGGGCCTCGACATACACTGCACGGTCCCGATCACCGCGTTCCAGGCGATGCTCGGAACCAAGATCCGGGTGCGCACCATCCACGGGTCCAAGGTCGAGCTCAGGATCCCGCCCGGTACCCAGGGAGGGACCCGGCTCAAGGTGAAGGGGCAGGGGGTCGAGACAGACGACCGGCGCGGCGACATGTACGTCGAGATCGAGATCACCGTCCCCGAGAAGCTGACCGACGAAGAGCGCGCGCGGGTGGAAGAGCTCGCCAAGGGAACGGCCGGGAAACGATAGATCCCGCTCTGGACATATGCGTGTCGAATCCCCTACAATGAAGTTGGTCGAACGGAGAATCCGCGGCCGCTCCCCACAGCCACGGAGAGACGTGATGGTGATCCGACTCGCAGTGGCGGGCCTCTGCCTCGCGCTGGCTCTGGTCGGAGCAGAGCCCCTTCGCGCGCAGACCGGAACCCTCGCCGGAGAGGTGATCGACGCGATCGCCAACACGCCCCTTCGTGACGCCACCGTCCAGGCGTTCCAGGCAGGGGGCAGCGAGACGGCTGGAGCTCTCTCAGGAGAGGCCGGCCGCTTCGCCTTCGAGCTCACCCCGGGGACCTACAGCGTGGTCGTCACGCTGCTCGGCTACGCCACGTGGCGGACGGACGGAATCGAGGTCGCGAGCGGTGGCACCGCCGATGTGACCGCGCCCCTCCTGC
>DASZOP010000059.1:0-7177 GCA_035550715.1 Gemmatimonadota bacterium
CGATCCACAGGTGACCCTTCTCGAGAACCCGGGCCGACCATCCGGGCGGAACGAGCGTGGTCGCGTACGCCTCGACGACGAGCGCGGGCCCGGTCCAGGCCGCCCCGGGACCGATCTGCTCGCGATCGACGATCGAGAGTCCTTCCCGGCCACGGGACCCGACTTCGACCGCTTCCCGCGCGTCCTCCCGGATGGGGACCGGGTCGGGGAGCGCCGACCGCCCCGCGGCAGCGAGCCTGACCGTCACCACCTCGACCGGCCAGCCGGGCTCGTCGTGCCCGAACCGGCGACGATGCTCGGCGTGGAAGCGGGCCGACAGCCGCGCCGGGTTCCGATCGTACGGGACCTCGAGGACGTGCGTCTGGCCCCGATACCTCAGATCGGCGGAGCGGACGATGACGAGGTCCGGGCCGGAGACGCCGTCCTCGGCCATCCCGCGTTCGACCCGGCCGCGAAGCTGATCGAAGACGACTTCGAGCCCGGCCAGACCGGCGTCCACCTCCCGCACGACCGAGCGCGCCACCTCGCGTCGCACCTCGCTCGTGGCCGCCCCGAGCGCGCTCAGAACGCCCGGCTCGCGCGGGACGAGGACCGAGCGCATCGCCAGCGCTTCCGCCAGGCGGCACGCGTGGAGGCCACCCGCCCCGCCGAACGCGACCAGCGTGAACTCACCGGGATCGTGGCCGCGGCGGACGGACACGACCCTGAGGGCGCGCTCCATCCCCGCCTCGACGACCGCGATCACGGCCTCGGCGGCCTGGCGAGCGTCGACCCCCATCCGCCGTCCGAGCGCCTCGAGGGCGGCCCAGGAACGGTCGGGCTGGAGCGTCATCCGCCCCCCGAGGAAGCGGTCGGCCGGGAGCCGCCCCAGGACGACGTGCGCGTCGGTCACCGTGGGCGCGTCTCCGACCCCGTAGCACGCGGGCCCGGGAACCGCGCCGGCGCTCTCCGGCCCGACCTTCAAGGCGCCCCCCGGGTCCATCCAGGCGATCGACCCGCCACCGGCCCCGATCGTATGGACGTCGATCATCGGCACCTGCAGGGGGACGCCTCCGACGACGGCCGCACCGAGCCGGCTCGCCTCGCCGTCGACCAGCGACACGTCGGTCGAGGTTCCGCCCATGTCGAAGGAGAGGATGCGGGGCCTCTCCCCGAGCCCCTCGCGGGCCGCCGCGAGCGCCCCCGCGACTCCGGCGGCCGGTCCCGACAGCACGCTGTGGACGGCCCGTCCGGCGATCGCCGACCAACCCACCGAGCCGCCGTTCGAATGGACGACCCTGAGGCGGTCCACCCCTACTTTGCCGGCGCCCTCGGCGAGCCGGCGCAGATACCGCTCGAGGCCGGGCCCCACGTAGGCGTCGACGACCGTCGTGCAGGTCCGCTCGAACTCCCTGATCTCGCCCGTCACCTCGCTCGAGAGCGACACGGGGAGACGGCGCCGCCGGGCCGCCTCGCCGATCGTCCGCTCGTGGGCCGGATCCAGGAAGGAGAAGAGGAGGCTGACGGCGATCGACTCGGCGCCGTTCGCCTCCGCCCGGTCGAGCGCGCGTTCCAGGTCGGCCGGATCCAGGGCCCGCAGGATCTCGCCCTCGGCGCTCACCCGCTCGTCGATCTCCAGCCGGCGCTCGACCGGGACGAGAGTCGGAGGCGTGGCGACGTGCAGATCATAGAGCGCCGGTCGCGCCTGCCTCCCGATCGCCAGCACGTCGCGGAAGCCGCGCGTCGTCAGGAGCGCCACCCGGGCCCCTTTGCGCTCGAGGAGGGCGTTCGTGGCGACGGTCGTGGAATGGACGAGCTCGACGGCGGACGGGCGGAACCCGGGCTCGGCCAGGAGCCGCTCCACCCCGTCCAGGACGGCGCGCGCGAAGTCGTCCGGCGTGGACGCGATCTTCCACGTCCGGAGACCGGTCGCGTCCAGACGGACGAAGTCGGTGAACGTTCCCCCGGTGTCGCTGCCGATGAGGAGCCGGGGCGGCATCGACGTGAAGCTAGCGGCTCGGCTAGGCCGCCTCCCAGTCGCGCTCGAACCGCTCGAGGAGCGCGCTAGCGCCGAGGGCCCTCAATCCGGCCGTCGCCTTGGCGCGGAAGCTCTCGGCCTCACGGATGTCCCCCAGTTGCTTGAGCGCGCGGGCGCTGATCGCGCAGCACTCGCTCTCGATCAGCCGGAGGCCCCGGCGTCGGGCCCGCTCGCGGGTCTCGCCGGCATGGACGTGGGCCTTCGAGAGCTTGCCCTCGGTCAGCGCCAGAAGCGCACGGATGCGGCCGATCTCGGTGCGGCCGATCTCGTCGCCCGCCAGCGCGGCCAGCTCGTCGGCGCGCCCCAGGTCCCGCGCCGCCTCGGCCAGGAGCCCCCGCTCCAGATGGAGCTCCGCGCGGCCCGTCCAGGCCAGCGCCAGCAGGTACGGGTCGCCGTCCAGGCCGGCGTGATGGACGGCGTCCTCGAAAGCCCGCTCGGCCTCGTCGTAGCGGCCGGCCAGCCGCTCCACGATCCCCAGGTTGCAGAAGGTCTCGGCCTGGCCGCGATAGTCCCTGAGGCGCCGGTAGGCCAGAAGCGCGGAGCGGTAGTAGTTGACGGCCAGCGGAGCCCGCCCCTCGACGAACGCGATCGAGGCGAGGTTGTTGAGGGAGCGGGCGATCATCCGGTAATCCTCGATCCGGATGGCCAGCTCGAACGCTTCCCGGAACGACGACGCCGCGGCCTGGTACTCGCCGCGCTCGAAGGCGATCGCCCCTTCGAGGTTCACGGCCCCCATCCGGCCACGCTCGTCCTGGCGGGAATCGAACGACGCGAGGGCGGTCCCCGCGAGCGAGAGGGCGGTCTCGAGATCTCCCAGGTACGAGGCCGCCCGGGCGGCCTGGAATCGGACGTCGGGGTTCTCGCGGCCCTGAAGATCCAGTCGGTGGAAGGCCTCCAGCGCTTCGGCGTATCGGCCGCGGCCCACCAGGTCCTCGAGGGCCTTCGCGGAGGCGCCGGGCGGCGCGGGTGGGTCAGGAGGGCCTTCGCCCATCGTCTCTTCTCCCGGTCAACACGGACGGGGACCGCCGGCGAGCTCGCCGGTACCCGCAAGGTGGTGCAACCACCGTACCGGCGAGGGCGCACTGGAAGGCTCCGTCCCATACCGCGGAACTCCGCTTCCGTCTAGGATGGAACCGGCCCGTCCCCCGAACGGAGATGCCATGCCCAGGCGCGCGTCACGTGCCCTTTTCCTCCTCGTCTGCCCGCTCCTCCTGTCGGCGCGGGGCGCGGCGGCCCAGGAGAGCGCGGCGCCTCCATCCAGCGAGTCGCCCATCGTGTTCCGCGACGGCTACGGGGTCCCCCATGTCTTCGGGTCGACGGACGAGAGCGTGGTCTTCGGGGCCGCCTGGGTCCAGGCGGAAGAGGACTGGCCGATGGTCGAGGAGAACTTCCTGCGCGCGTCAGGCCGGGCCGCCGAGGTCCTGGGAGAGGAAGCGCTCCTCACCGATTACATGACCCGCGCGCTCGAGATCCCGCGTCTCGCGCGGGAAGAGTACGCGCGGTCGTCGCCCCGGATGCGGGGGCTCCTGGACGCTTACGCGGCCGGGTTCAACGCCTGGCTCGCGGCGCATCCGGATGCGCCGCGCCGGGTGCCGGACCCCGTTCCGCCGTGGGCCACACTGGCCCTCCTTCGCTACAAGTACCATGAGCTCGAGTTCCTGGGCTACGCCGGGCTCGAGGAGGAGTGGGTCGCGCGGCTCCTCGAGAAGGGATGGCCGATCGGGACCGCGGACCGGGAGGCCATGACGCCGACCTCCGCGAGGATGCCCCAGGATGCCGCCCGAGCCGGGCTGCGCTTCGCCGGCGCGCTCGAGGGCCCGCTCGGAGAGCTTCCCCTCGGTTCGAACGAGTGGGCGGTCGGCCCTTCCCGGACCGTGGACGGCCACGCCTTCCTGCTCGTCAACCCGCATCAGCGGTTCTTCGGGGTCGAGCGGTACCTCGAGATCCATCTCCATAGCGACCAGGGCCTCGTCTTCTCCGGGCTCACCCGGTTCGGGTTCCTGCTTCCCTACATGGGGAACAACGAGCGCCTCGGCTGGACCTTCACCGACAACTACGCCGACATCGGCGATCTCTACGTCGAGCGTTTCGAGGATCCCGCCGCTCCGCTTCGATACCGCTACGGGGCCGGGTACCGGAGCGCGGAGACGTGGACGGAGCAGGTCCGGGTCTCCGGCCCGTCAGGCGTCCAGGACCGCACGCTCCGCTTCTGGAAGACCCATCATGGCCCGATCGTGGGCCTCGACGAGGAGGGCCGGCCGATCGCCGTGCGGCTCGCCAAGCTGGTCGAAGGCGGGTGGTTCGCCCAGCTCGACGGGATGATCCGGGCTCGCACGCGGGAGGAGTTCGAGACCGCGTTCTCGGCGCTCGACGTGCCGTACATGAACCTCATGTACGCCGATCAGAAGGGGAACATCTGGTACGTCTACGGCTCGGCGGTGCCGCGTCGCGATCCCTCGCTCGACTGGAGGCGTCCGGTCGACGGGAGCGATCCGGGGACCGAATGGTCGGGCTATCACGGCCTCGACGAGCTCCCCCAGATCCTGAACCCGGCGTCGGGCTATCTCGTGAACACGAACTCCTCCCCCTTCTCCGCCACGCGCGACGTTCCCTTCGCACGCTCCGACTTCCCGCCGTACATGATCGGCGACGAGGCGGACAACGCGCGCTCGCGAAGCTCGCGGCGGGCGCTGGAGGAGCGGGAGCGGCTCTCCTTCGACGACTTCGCGGCCCTCGTCTGGGACACTCATCTTGCGCTGGCGGATTCGCTGGTCCCCGCGATCGCCGACGAGCGAGATCGGTTACGCCGCACGAAGGACGAGGAACTCCCGGCCCTCCTCCGATCGGGATCGTCCGAGCGCGCCGACCTGGAAGACGCGGTTGGACGGCTGATCGCCTGGGACCGGCGCGCGGACGTCGGCTCGTCCGCGACCACGATCTTCGTCGTGGCCGCCGAGCGGTGGTTCCTCGACCACATGTTCTCGTCGTCCGCGCCGCCCGGTCCGTGGTCTTGGTCCCTGGCCCTGAGCGGGACGGCGGCGCAGTTGCGCGAGAGGTGGGGGAGTCTGGACGTTCCGTGGGGCGAGATCAACCGCCTCCAGCGACCGCCGTCCAATGATCCTTCCGGCTTCTCGGACTCCCTGCTCAGCCTGCCCATCGCCGGGGCGCCCGGCTTCTTCGGCTCGGTCTTCTCGTTCCAGACCGAGCCCCTGGGCGAGGTCGGTCGACGCTACGGCGTCCACGGGAACACGTTCGTCAAGGTGATCGAGTTCGCCCCTGAGGTCCGCGGTCGGTCCGTGCTCGTCTTCGGGCAGAGCGGCGACCCCGGCTCGCCCCACTACTTCGATCAGGCCCCACTCTACGCGGAGCGGCGGTTCAAGCCGGCATGGATGACGCGGGAGGAGGTCGAGGCGGATGCGGAGAGCAGGTACGTCCTGCCGCGGTGAGCGGAGTTCAGTCCGAGTCTTGGAGGGCAGCCTTGGCCTCCTCGAACGATCCTGGAAAATAGGCCACGTTGTGGAAGGCCTCGCGCGTCAGGGCCTCGGCCACGTAACGCGCTTCCGCGGCATCCCGGCCAACGACGATCACGCGTGTGTTGTGATCCTCCATCGGGAGACGCCCGTCGTCCTTGGCACGCTTCACCTCGCCCACGTCTTTGCCCTCCAGAACGCCGCTCCGGGGGACGTTTCGCGCGTCTGCGATCGTCCCCGCGGCAAACGCATCGGGTTCGCGCGTATCGATCACGACGGCGGTCTGATCATGCTCGAGCACGTATCGCATGCCGACGGCCTCGATCTCGGTCACCCCACCGAGCGCCCGCCACACAGGGATGCCGAGCTGGTACCTGCGCACGTTCGTGTAGCCCGCGTTCAGGAGCTCTTCCGCGAGCCGCTTGCTCTTGCCGCAGAAGGGCCCGTTGCAGTACAGGATCACCGCCGTGGTCCTGTCATTCCCGACGAGGCGACCGATCTCCGCCACGTCGGAGACGTACATCGACATCTCGACGCCCGGCTTCGCCGAGACATTCCGGGCGCCTGGGATGTGGCTCGTCGCGAACTCCATGAACGGCCGTGCGTCCAGCACGACCGCACTCGCGTCCGCCAGCATCTGCCGAAGCTCCGCGGTGGAGACCTCCGGCGCCGGCGCGTCCATCTCGCCGAGGACGGCCTTGAAGATGTCCGGGTCCTGCGCCGGGATCGCCGATGGCGCCAGGGCGATAAGGACGGCCGGGAGGACGAGATGAAAGGCCCGTGCCGACATAGTGGTCTCCGCCCTGGCCATAGCTTTGGCTCCTTTTGCGTCCGATGCGGTAGGTCTCTGGATCATCCACGATTGTATCACGACGGGCTGCCGGCCTGGCCGACGCGAGCGCTTTACAGTGCCTCTGGAAGAGGCTATGCTGGCCCATCCCCCTGCTCCACGACGGAGGTCGTTTCCGCGTCCTCTGCGGCCCCGCCTCCCGGTAAACCCTCACGACAAAAGAGGCCCCATGAGGAGGCGAGCATTCCCTTCGAAGCCCTGGGCGTCGCGCACGCTCGTCGCGCTGAGCCTGATGGCCGCCGTGCCTGGAGGGAGAGTGTGACTGCGATTTCGAAGGATGGTGCGGTTCTGTGGGTGAGCGCACTGATCCCGGTCGGGATCTTCTTCGTCATGGGCTGCGAGTCCGGGGCGGACGAATCGACACCGGACCTACCGGCCATCGACGTTTCCGGGGGCCCCGCGTTCCCGCTCGAAGCTCACCTCGAGTCCAGCGCGATCGCATCGGGTGCGCTCGGCTTCCAGCAGATCTTCGAGGCTGGCGAGGAGCTCTTCCATACCCCCTTCAACGGCCTGGACGGCGTCGGGGTCGCGCGCCTGCCGGACGGCTCGCCCCTGGCGCGATTCAGCGTCGCGCCCGCCGGTGGCGGCGCGCACGGGATGATCTCCTCTCAGTCCTGCGGCGAATGCCATAACATGCCGTTCGCCGCGGCCGCCGGGCTCGCATCGACCAACCGGGTCGGCGATCCCGACGCCGACGGTCTGCCGCCGTTCAACACCCGCTCGACCACTTCCCTGTTCGGTGACGCGATCGTCCAGCTCCTGGCCCAGGAGATCACGGAGGAGCTGCACGCGATCCGGGACGGCGCCGGTCGTGACGCCGCGGCGAGCCCGGGGACGGCG
>DASZOP010000060.1:0-6666 GCA_035550715.1 Gemmatimonadota bacterium
ACTCCGACCGAGGCGTTCAGCTCGTCCACGTCGCCGTAGGCGGCGACCCGAGGCGAGGCCTTCGAGACGCGGCCGCTGCCGAAGAGCGCGGTCGCCCCGGCGTCTCCCGTCCGCGTGTAGATCTTCACAGGTCTCCGACGCTCACGCGTGGGCCGGCACCATCGGCAGCTCCGCGACCTCGGCCTGGAGCGACCCCGCCCGGAGCCGCGTGCCGGCCTCGACGTAGTCGCGGTGGATGTATGCCAGCGCCACCGGACCGAGAACCGGGCTGACCGCGCTCCGGGTGACCCGCGCTACCCCTTCCTTTCCCTCGGCGTCCAGCATCGTCCCCGCCGGAGGCGCCTCGCCGCCCTCGAACCGGAGTCCCCTGAGGAGCCGGGCGGGGCGGCCGCGGGCCCAGAGCCGGGCGATCACCTCCTGGCCCGGGTAGCACCCCTTGGTGTGGCTGATGGCATCCTCGGTGGGGGCCTCGAGGGGGATCGTCTCCGGTCCGAGCTCGAAGCCGGCGACGGCGATCCCCGATTCGATCTGAGCCGTGTCCCAGGCTTCCTGCTCGCCGGCCGCCGCGCCTGCTCCGATGAGCGCGGAGAAGGCGGCGGGGGCAGCGTCGCCGGCGACCCACACGTGGAAGCCCGTTTCCCCCGTCTCGCTCCATCGGACGACCTGGACCTCCGTCCGCCCCGTCGCGCCGCCGGCATGGCTGCCCTCGCCGGCATCGGGCACCGCGAGCCCCGCCCGCTCCAGCACGAGCGGGCTCTCCGGCCCCTGGACGGAGAGCGTCCGCCAGGCCCCGGTCAGGTCGATGAACTCGACCTCCTGGCCGAAGTAGTACTTGCGGAGAACCTCCAGGGCCGGGCCCGCCGTGCCCCCGAAGCACTCGAGGCGGAGGGTCGTCCCGGTCTCGCAGGCCAGGAAGTCGGCCAGAACGCGCCCCTTCTGGGGAACCAGCAGGAACGCCCGCGCGCCCCGTCCGGGCTCCAGGTCGTCGACCTTGTTCGTGCAGAGGCTGTTCAGATAGGCGCGCCGCTCGGAGCCCCCGATCTCGATCAGGTTCGAGCCGGGAAGCTCGAGCACGGCGGCCCCCTCTCGGAGAGCGTGATAGGCGGCGAGCCAGGTCGGGGTGGGGCGTTCCACGAGCAGAATCTACGGCCGGCGGCGGGCCCTCTCCACTCGGCCGACTCTCATTCCCCGCCCGCGACGAGGGTCAGCCTCACCCCTTCCGAGCCCGGGGCCACGGGATCGCTGCGCGCGGAGAGATCACCGGGATCGCGCGACAGGGGATCGCCGTCGGCGTCCAGGCGCGCCTCGACCACGACGAGATCGGGAAATGGCTCCGGTCCCAGCATGGCGTCGGCGGGACCGATCGAGTACGCCATCGGGAGGGCGGACGGAGAGAGACGCTGGACGGCGAGCGGAGGTCCGGCCGTCCGGTCCGCGGCACGGACGAACACGAAGAGGACCGCCCCCGGGGATGGCGTCTCGAGACCTGGCGCCTCGACCGTGCCGCGGATCCCCGGGCCCGCCGAGTTCGGGGCGGCGCCGGTACGGCCGACGATCTCCGCGGGCCCTCGCGGCATCGCTTCCGCCGGACCGCCGGAGCCGGTGACGAGCGCGGCCGGCGCGGCCGACGCCGGCAGGAGAGGCCGCTCCCGCTCGCGGGCGGCGTACTCCTCCTCCGTCGCCACCCGCTGGCTGCAGGCCACCGACGCCAGAAGAAAGACGGCTGCCGTGGTCATGATCTTTGGCATCCTCATATCCGCAAAAGTAGGATGACGGACGTGAATGGGCTCATCGTCCGGCGTCGCTAGGGGGTCGGCCTGCTCTCCCGACGCGCCCTCAACGGACTCGCGGAGATCGCGTCCGGCAGCCGTGTCCTGACGGCGCGCGAGGATCTCCTCACCTACGCCGGCGACGCGACACCTCTCCTCCGGCATCTTCCCGCCGCGATCGTGCTTCCGCGCGACGCCGACGAGGTCGCGCGCATCGTCCGGCTCGCCAATCAGGAGGGGTTCGCGCTCGTTCCGCGCGGCGCCGGATCGGGCCTCTCGGGAGGCGCCATCCCGACGGCCGACAGCGTGGTGCTCCTCTTCCCCGCCTGGAACCGGATCCTCGAGATCGACGAGGCGAACCTCACCGCCTGGGTCGAGCCGGGAGTCGTCACCGGCCAGCTCCACGCCGCGGTCGAAGCCCTGGGGCTCTTCTACCCGCCCGATCCGGGCTCGATGAAGGTGTGCACGATCGGCGGCAACGTGGCCGAGAACGCGGGCGGGCTGCGCGGCCTCAAGTACGGAAGCACGCAGAACTACGTCCAGGGGCTGGACGTCGTGCTGCCGACCGGCGACGCGGTGCGTCTGGGAGGCAAGGCCATCAAGGACGTGGCCGGCTACAACCTGGTCGACCTGATGGTGGGGAGCGAAGGGACGCTCGGCGTCTTCACGCGGATCCTCCTCAGGCTAGTGCCGAAACCGGAGACGGTTCGCACCATGCTCGCCCTCTACGACTCGATGGAGGCGGCTGGCGAGTCGGTGGCGGCGATCATCGCCGAGAAGATCGTGCCCGCCACGCTGGAGCTCCTGGACCGGGCGACCATCCGGGCCGTCGAGGCGTTCGCGGGCCTGGGTCTCCCCACGGACCTGGGCGCGCTCCTCCTGATCGAGGCGGACGGCCGGCGTCACGAGGTCGAGCAGGACGCCCACGAGATCGTGCGGCTCTGCCGGCTCCACGGCGCCCGAGACGTCCGGCTGGCAGCCAGCCCCGAGGAGGCGGACGACCTCCGTGCCGCGCGGCGGATCGCCTTCAGCGCGCTCGCCCGCGGCGGCCCGACGGTCATCCTGGAGGACGCGACCGTGCCGAGGAGCGAGGTCCCCGAGATGCTGCGCCGGATCCACGCCGCCGCCGATCGGCACGGCGTCACGATCGCCACCTTCGGACATGCCGGGGACGGGAACCTCCACCCGACGTGCTTGACCGACGAGCGCGATCCGGCCGCGGTCGCCCGCGCGGAGGCGGCCTTCGAGGAGATCTTCGCGGCCGCCCTCGCGCTGGGCGGCACGATCACCGGCGAGCACGGCGTGGGCCTGGCCAAGCGGCGGTTCCTGCCGGCCCAGGTGGGCGACCCGGCGATCGGCCTCATGCGCCAGATCAAGGCCGTCCTCGATCCCAACCAGGTGCTGAATCCGGGGAAGATCTTCGAGCCCGGGCCGCGCTGCGAGCATCCGCCGATCGGCCACCGGGTCTTCGAGCGGGCCGGACATACCGGTTGAGGACGGAGCGCGACCTCCTCGCCCAGTGCATCCAGTGCGGGCTCTGCCTGCCGGCCTGCCCGACCTACGCGCTGACCCCCCTCGAGCGCGCGAACCCGCGCGGTCGGATCGGCCTCATGCGCGCCGTGGATCGCGGGGACATGGCGGCCGGCGACCCCGCGTTCGCGCACGCCATGTACTACTGCCTGGGGTGCCGAGCCTGCGAGACCGCCTGTCCGGCAGGAGTCGAGTTCGGGCGCCTCTTGGAGGGCGCGCGTGCGGCGGTCGAAGAGGCCGGCGGGGAGGGGCGGCCGGACGGCTTCCCGCGCGACTGGCTCCTGGATCGGGTGCTGCCCCATCCGTCACGGCTCCGGTGGGGCGCTCGACTCCTCCGCCTCTACCAGCGGACGGTGGCGCGGAGCCGGCGCTGGCGCGCCTGGTTCGAGGAGCGCTTCCCGGAGGTGGCGGCCCTGGCGCCCTTTTTGCCTTCGGTGCCGGCCGCCCGGCGCTCCTGGCTTCCCGGGACGCTCGAGCCGGACCAGGTCGCCGGAGACCGGGCCGCGCGGAAGGTCCGGGGGACCGTCGCGCTCCACCCCGGCTGCGTCCAGAGCGTGCTCCTTCCCGAGATCAACGTCGACACGGCGCTCGTCCTGGCCTACAACGGCTGGCGGGTCGTGGTCCCCGAAGATCTTCCCTGCTGCGGGGCCCTTCACGCGCACCACGGCAGGCCCGGGGACGCCCGCTCCCTGGCGCGAGCCAACATCACCGCCTGGGAGAACTCGGGCGCCGAGCGGCTCGTCTCGAACGCGGCCGGCTGCGGCGCGCACTTGAAGGAGATCGGGCACCTTCTCGCTGACGATCCGGATTGGGCGGAGCGCGCGGCCACCTTCTCGGAGGCGGTCGTCGACGTGAGCGATTTCCTGGTGCAGGAGGGCGTCCGGCGGCCGCGGCGACCGTTCAGCCTCAAGGCGACGTACCACGACCCGTGCCACCTGGTTCACGGCCAGCGCGTGGCCGAGGCGCCCCGGCTCCTCCTCAAGGCGATCCCTGAGCTCGAGGTGATCCCGCTGGCCGAGTCGACCTGGTGCTGCGGCTCGGCCGGGATCTACAACCTGACCCATCCCGAAGCGGCGGAGGAGCTTCTGCGCCGGAAAGTGGGCCACATCCGCGCCACCGGGGCCGAGCTCGTCGTCACCGGCAACCCAGGCTGCATCCTCCAGATCGCGAGCGGGCTCAGGGCGGAGGGCTCGCCGGTCAGGGTCATCCATCCGGCGTCGCTGCTCAGGGTGGCGTACGAGCTGAGCCCGGCATTGCCGAGCTGAGCCGTGGAAACCCGGGGGCTAATCCTGTTCGGAGGATTGCGGATCGGGCTCGCCCGCCGGCCCCTCGGCCGACGACAGCACTTCGCGAGCCCGTGCGGCATCCTCCGGCGCGACCAGAAGCCGCGCCGGAGCGATGCCGGCATAGGTGCCGCCGATGTCGTCGGCCATGACGGCGCTCGGGATCCCGGCGTCCTCCAGGAGGCCGCGTGCGATCTCCGCCTCGTGGCGCCAGCGCCAGCGACCGACCTCGACGGGGGCGGTCAGTGAACGGCTACTGCTTCCGGACGGCGTGGATCTCCCCGGTCTTGAACTCCTGGCCGTCGGGTCCCGGGACGAACATCTCGATGTGGAGGGTGTTGTCGTCCAGGAACTTCGAGGTCCCCCGCATCGTCTTGTCCTTCTCGCCGGTCATGATGTCGTCGAAGGTGCCGGTCGTGACCAGCGCGTCCTGCGCGGGATCGTAGGTCCCGGTGCTCGCCATGATCCCCGTCCCCATGTTATCGATCCACGTGGAGACGTACTCCTTGTTGAAGTTGTCGTATCCGGTGATGCCTTGCCCCTTGAAGGGCTGGCCCATCGCCATGCCTTCCCAGTTCTCGACCAGGAAGCGGCCGTCCATCGTCATCGAGGCCGACATCGTGCCGGTCGATTCCTCGGCCTCGGCATCCGGGGTCATCCACCATTTCATCGTGTAGTCCCAGTCCCCGACGTGCTTGGCCAGCCGCTCATGGGCCTCGCCCGGGGTGGCATACTCTGCCCACTTGGCCATCATCTCCTGGTCCTGCTCGTGCCCGGCGGCGGCCTCGGCCTCCTGCGCGACCGACGGGGCGGCGACGAACAGGGCGACGGCCATGCCGAGCCAGGCATGGATCCAATTCCTGCGAATCATCGGACGTCTCCTTGCGGACGGGTTCTCGTTTTCAAGAGGGTCTTGGAGAGACTATCGCTCCTGTTCCTCGCCGTCCAGATAGTCGACCTGGTCCGCGCGCCGGAACACCATGTCCAGGGTCCGCGCCGTCGGGTCGCCGCCCGGAGCCGCCCCGACCATCACGTACACCTTCCCGCTGTCCGGGTACTCGGAGATCTCGGGCTCCTCCATGGTCGACAGGGCGAAGACTTCGAGCGGGCTGTCCCCCGTGGAGCGGATGCCGTGAGCGCCGTCCGGTCCGGGCGGGCAGAGGACGAAGTCGCCAGGCCTCAGAGGCCGCGTTCCGTCGGGCGCCCTCAGCTCGCCGTAGCCGCGGCGGACGAAGAAGAACTCCTCGTTCACGTGCTGGAAGTGATAGGGCCAGCTCCGGTCACCGGGGGCGAGACGGTAGAGGGAGTAGCCGAGGAGACGGCCCCCCGCCGCTCGGGATAGGCGCTTCCGATCGGCCCGGAAGGGACCCATCTCGTAGCGCTCCCAGGGCACGCCCTCGATCGTCACGATCCGCGGGTCTCGCGCCGCGGGAGGCTCCGGGGGCTCGCCCAGCGGCTCATCGATCGGCTCGCCCTCGAAGTACGTCGACGGGTCGGGTCCGAGCAGCGCGCCGTCCCGCAGCATGATCCGCGTCATCGGGGTATCGCCCGCGAGCCCGGCGACCCCGATCCCGCGCTTCCCCGAATCCGGATAGTCGACGACCTCGCGAGGGATCATCGTCGAGGCGAGGATCAGGTTGGCCGGCCGGTCGGAGTAGTTGAGGAGCTGGTGGATGCTGTCCGGCCCGGGCGGCAGCGCGACCAGGTCTCCGGCCGCGAGCGGATACACCTCGCCCTTGAGCCGGACCCGGATCTCGCCGCCCAGGACGCACACCAGCTCCTCGTTGACATGGTGCGCGTGATAGGGGACGGAGGCTTTGCCCGGTGGAACGATCCAGTGGCCGATTCCCAGCTTCTTTCCACCCATGCGCCGGGAGATGTCACCCCATTCGGTGGCGAATCGAAGGCCTCCCTCGAACCGCTTCTCGTATTCCAGATCCGCCAGATTGACGACTCCGACGCCCATCGGATAGTTTCGCCTTTCCCATGCCGGATCGTGATGAGATCGAGCGGGCGATCGGCGCGATCTTCGCCGCCACCGACCTCCAGGACGCGGGCCTCAAGCAGCGCCGCGCCCTCAAGCT
>DASZOP010000061.1:0-3727 GCA_035550715.1 Gemmatimonadota bacterium
GAGTCCCGTAGAGACCCGGGAAACGGCGCGTGCCGCGCGTGAGCGGCTGGAACGCGAGGTGGAGCGCCTCTTCGCGGAAGATCCCCCGGTGACCCGGGGGGATACGCAGCCGGACCCGCCCGAACTCTCGCGCGTTTCACGTGGAACCCTCCCCAACGCTGCGAGCGGTCCTTACAGCGCCGGCCAGGCGGCCGTTTCACGTGAAACGGAGCCGGGGCGCGTGGTAGCGGTCGTCAACCAGAAGGGCGGCGTGGGGAAGACCACGACCGCGGTCAACCTGTGCGCCTCGCTGGCAGTCGCCGAGCGGCGGACCCTCCTGATCGATCTGGACCCCCAGGGGAACGCGACCAGCGGCGTCGGCATCGGCAAGGAGGGCCTCGAAGCCAACGTCTACGACGTGCTCGTGAACGAGCTGCCCCTGGCGGAGGCCGTCATCCGGACCCAGATCCCCTTCCTGGACCTCGTGCCCGCCACCGTCGACCTGTTCGGCGCCGAGGTCGAGCTCGTCAGCGCGATCGGTCGCGAGCACCGCCTCGAGGGTGCCCTGGACGGGGTCCGCGAACGGTACGAGTGGGTGTTCGTCGACTGCCCCCCTTCGCTCGGGCTCCTCACCGTCAACGCGCTGACCGCGGTCGACTCGGTTCTCATCCCCATCCAGTGCGAGTACTACGCGCTCGAGGGGCTGACCCAGCTCCTCGGCACGATCCGGATCGTCCAGCGGAAGCTGAACCCGCGGCTCGCCATCGAGGGGGTCCTCCTCACCATGTACGACGCGCGCCTCAACCTGGCCCGCCAGGTCGAGGAGGAAGCGGTCGAGTACTTCGGCGACCGGGTCTACGAGACCGTCATCCCGCGCAACGTCCGGCTCTCGGAAGCGCCCAGCTTCGGCAAGCCGGTCATCCTCTACGACGTCCTCTCGTCCGGCGCGACGAGCTACATGAAACTGGCCGAGGAGCTGATCGAGAAATGTCGACCCAACGCAAGCGGCTCGGAAAAGGTCTAGGCGCGCTCCTCGGGGAGTCGGCGGTCGAGGCCGCGCGGCGTCCCGGCGGCGAGGCGGAGCGGGTCGAGGTCGAGCGGATACTCCCGAACCGACATCAGCCACGGGTCCGGTTCGACGACGAGGGGATCGCCGAGCTGGCGGCGTCGATCGCGCAGATGGGGGTCCTCCAGCCGCTCCTGGTCACGCCTCTTGAGGACGGCCGATACATGCTGGTCTCAGGGGAGCGGCGGCTCAGGGCGGCCCGCCGGGCCGGGCTCCCGACGGTGCCGGTCGTCGTCCGGAACGTCGACGACCGGGAGCTCCTCGAGCTGGCGCTGGTCGAGAACCTCCAGCGGGAAGACCTCGATCCGATCGAGGAGGCGAACGGCTACCGGGAGCTGGTCGAGGCCTTCGAGCTGACCCAGGCGGAGGTGGCGGAGCGGGTCGGGCGGAGCCGCCCGGCGGTCGCCAACGCCATCCGGCTCCTCGAGCTCCCCGACGAGGTTCAGGGCCTGGTCCGCGGGGGCACGCTTTCGGCGGGCCACGGTCGCGCCCTCCTCGGTCTGACCGACCGGCGACGGATCGCCCCGCTCGCCAGGAAAGTCGTCCAGGAGGGGCTGAACGTCCGGCAGGTGGAGCGGCTCGTCAAGCGGGAAAATCGGCCCGCGGCCGAGGACGCGGCTGCTCGCCGCCCCGGCCCGGACGACCTCGAGCGGCGGCGGATCGAAGAGGAGCTCCAGCGTGCCCTCGGGACGCGGGTGCGGCTCAGGACGCACCGCTCCGGGAAGGGCCGGCTCGAGGTCGAGTTCTTCTCGTTCGAGGACCTGGAGCGAATCGTGCAGCGACTGAAGGCCGGAGCGTGAAAGATGGCCACCTGACCTTGATGATGGTCCCCGAGGACGAGGGCGACGTGCGCAGGATCCGGCTCACCTATCGCGCGCTGCGGTGGGGGGCCGCGGCGCTCGGCGGCCTCGGGATCGTCCTCCTCCTCGCCCTCGGTACCTACGGCAGCGTCCTCAGCCGGGCGACGCGGGCGGCCTTCCTCGAGCGGGAGAACCGGAAGCTCCTGGCCGAGAACGCCAAGGTGGGCGAGATCATGGAGAACCTCGAGCGGTCCGAGCGTACCTACCAGCAGATCCGGTCGCTGGCCGGGCTCGGCGAGATGGCGGCGCCGGTCGCGGCTGCGGTCCCGCCGGTCGAGGAGGCCGGCCCCGTGCCGGACCGGGAGCTCCCGAGCAAGCCCGCGCGGGCCGTCTCCGACCGCGGTCTCGAGCCGAGCGGCTGGCCGCTCCAGGTCCGCGGGTTCACGACGGCCCGCTTCGAGGGATCCGGTGGGCACACCGGCATCGACATCGCGGTCCCGTCGGAGACGCCGGTCCTGGCGACGGCCGACGGGCTGGTCGCCGAAGCCGGCTACGACTCGATCCTCGGCCACCACGTCGTCCTGGCCCATGCCGGAGGGTTCGAGACCGCCTACGCGCACAACGTCCGGCTCCTGGTCGAGGCCGGCCAGCGAGTCGCCCGCGGGGAAGCGATCGCCTACAGCGGCTCGAGCGGCCGCTCGTCGGCGCCGCACCTCCACTACGAGGTCCGCCGAGCGCAGCGCCCGGTCGACCCCATGCCGTACCTGCGCTGAGAGCCACGCCGCTCGACGGCCACAGGAGAAGGGGGAGCGCGATGAAGAAAGAGACGGGCAACGGCCTTCAGAGCCTGCTCGGTCAGGGTGTGGAGTGCGACGGATCGGCCCGTGTCCAAGGCACGCTCCGGCTCGACGGGTCGTTCGAGGGTCGTCTGGAAGTCGGGGAGGCCCTCATCATCGGCCACACCGGTCGCTTCGTCGGCCAGGCCGTCGGCCGGACCGTGGTGATCGCCGGGAGCTTCGAGGGCGAGGTGATGGGGACCGAGCAGGTGGAGCTCCAGAAGGGGGCCCGCCTGCACGGGGACGTCCTGACCCGGTCGCTCGTGATCGAGCCCGGCGTCTTCTTTCAGGGAAGCTGCCGGATGGAGTTCACCGACGCCGACGAGGCCCGCCTCCGGCTCGACGCCGCCGGCCGGGGGTTCCACGCGAACCCGGACGACGACCAGCAGGGAGATCTGGTTCGTTCGCTTTCGAACTGATTTCCCGCCCGGCGCGAGTTTTGTGCATGAGCGGACCCTGGACCGATCCCGACAAATCCGGACAACTCATTGCTACGCAGGAATTTAGAGCATTCCGCCCGGTAACCACTTCCACTTTTCCACAGCTATCCACAAACGGGATTCAGAGGGCTGGGAGCGTCGCGACGGGGCGCATCCGGGGGGGTGGAGAAGTTGTGGATAGGTGCCTTCTCACCCGCCCTTCCGGGCCACGCTCTCCATCAGCTTCCCGAGACGGCGGCGCTCCTCGTCGCCCAGGATCGAGCCCTGGAGGAGCGGGTTGTCGGCGGTCGCGAGCTCGAGCCGCTTGGCGGCCTCGACGTCGATCTCGCGGGCGTGCTCGGCGAGCGGGGTCAGGACGGTGACGACGTCGTCCAGAACGTGGAGGAACCCCTCGCCGATCGCAAACCAGTCGTACCGCTCGCCCTGGCGGAGGCGGAGCTCGCCGATCCCCAGCACCACCATCATCGGCGCGTGGCCCGGCAGGATCCCGAACTGGCCGTCGTAGGCGGTCGCCACGACGCCGTCGGCCGGGCCGTCGAAGGCGATCCGCTCGGGGGTGATGATCCGGACCTGGAGCCGCGCGTCCTCGGCCACTACTCCTCGAGC
>DASZOP010000062.1:0-3615 GCA_035550715.1 Gemmatimonadota bacterium
CAGGGCGCCGTCGGCGAGGGCGCGGCTCACCTTGCCGAGCGCGCGGTCCCGGATCCGCTGGGCGCTCTCCACCGCGCTCACCAGGGTCGCCGCGATGTTGGTTCCGGTGTCCCCGTCCGGGACCGGGAACACGTTGATCCCGTTGAGATTCTCCTGCCGCTGGCCGACCCAGCGGGTGGCGGCCACCGCCGACCGACGGAGACGGGCCCCGTCGAGATACCGGACCGCCACCCGGGCGCGCCTACACGGCGGCCCGGCGGCGCCGGACGACCGCGGCCAGGCGGGCCGGGAAGTCGGTGATCAGGCCATCGACGCCGAGATCCAGGAGACGCTCCATCTCGGCTTCTTCGTTGACCGTCCACACGTAGACCTCGCGGCCGAATCGGTGGGCGGCCTCGACGAAGGGCGCGCTCACGATCGTGATGCCGTGCCACGCGACCGGAACGGCGAAGGCGGCGCCCGGCGGGCGATACCCGTCCCAGCGATGGTCGCGGACGCGACTCAGGAATTCGGCCACGTCCTCGGGACCGAACCCGGTCGGCTGTTCAGGGTCGAGCGCCCGGTAGCGGTCGAGGGGCTCCTGGGCGAGCGAGAAGACGAGCGTCCGATCCTCGGCCCTGGATCCGGCGATCACCTCGCGGAGATCTCCTTCGAGCGGCGGCTCGACCTGCTTGACCTCGATGATGACCGGCAGCCCCGGGAACTCCTCGAGCACCTCGCGCAGGGTCGGGACCCGGACGTCCTGTCCCCTGAACGGGTGCGTCCGCCCCCCGTCGGGGCTGAAGCGGCTCCCCGCGTCCAAGCCCCGCAGCTCGTCCAGGGTCAGGCCGGCGACCGTCCCGCGGCCGTCGGTCGTCCGCTCCAGCGTCGGGTCGTGGAAGACTACGATCTGGCCGTCGGCCGTTCGGTGGACGTCCAGCTCGAAGGCCTCAGCGCCCTCGTCGCGGGCGCTTCGGAAGGAGGCCAGCGTGTTCTCGGGATGGGTTCCGCTCGCGCCGCGGTGGGCGAACTGGCGCGGAAGGGGGCCGGAGAAGAAGGTCACGGCGCGGGCGATTCTAGGAAGCACGCCGGCAGGGGGTCAAGCGCGAGATCGCGCAGCGAAGCCACCCGGGCCGCGCCTTCGGGCAGCACGCTTCCCCGGCTCTCGCGGTCGAGCCATACCGCATCCCAGCCGGCCGCCAGGGCCGGCTCGACGTCATGGTCGATCCGGTCCCCGACCATGACCGGCGGCCCCGGCGTGAGATCCTCGAGGAGGTCCCCCGCGGCCCGGAAGGCTCCGTGGCTCGGTTTGGCGGCGGGGAGATCGGCGGAGACCAGGACCCGGGCGAAGTAGCCCCCGAGCCCGAGACCGTCCAGGAGCCCCGGGAGCCGCCCGTCCCAGTTGGAGAGGACCGCCAGCCGGTGACCCTGCCTCCGGAGGGCTCTGAGGGCCGGCCGCACGTCATCCGGGACCCGCCACGTCCCGGGCGCTCCGAAGGCCCGCCAGGCGAGATCGAAGAACCGGTCGAACGCCGGAGCGGCGGGAGCGCCGGCCAGAGCGACGCACTCCCGAACGATCCTCCTCCACCAGTCACGCTCGGCGACGCGACGGAGGGCGGGGTCGAGCTCCCCGAAGGCGAGCGGCGGCGCGGCCCCGAAGACGCGGCGGAACGCCCGCTCTAGGGAGGACGGATCGAGCTCGATGCCAGCCCGGTGCGCCAGCTCGGCGTAGGTCTCCCAGACCGGATGGTGGAGCTCGAGCAGCGTGCCGGCGGCATCCAGGACGACGAGTCGCGGCGTCACGCGGGTCTCAGCCGCCGGCCGGCCCGGCTTCCGGGGTCTCGATCTCGGTGAGAGCGCGGTCCCGGAACCCCTGCGGCTTCAACCCCAGGGTCCGGTTGACCAGGCAGTAGAAGCTTTCCAGCGCGATCGTCATCACGAGCTCCAGCATCTCCTCGATCGTGAACGATCGCCGGGTCTCGTGGAACAGCGTGTCGTCGACCGCGTCCATGACCATTCGCTCGGCGAACTCGAGCGCGATCTTCTCGCGTTCGCTGTACAGGGTGGACTCCTCGAAGAAATCGAGCTCCCGGAGCTTGGCCTCGCCGACTCCCTTCTGGAGCAGGCACCCCTCGAGGAGGTCGACCGAGTATTCGCAGCCGGTCAGGCGCGCGGTCTTGAGCTCGACCATCTGCTTGAGCTCGGCGTCGATCTCGGTCGGCGCATCGATCGTGCTGGAGACCGACCGGATCAGCTCGACGTAGAGGGGCTTGTGAGCGAGGATCCTGAGGTTCTCGGTCACCTCCCCCATCCGGCGCACCATGTCGTCGAATCCCCTGCGGACCCGCTCGTCCCGGACGTCCTGGGGGTCGACCGGAGGAAGACGGACCATGGGACCCCCTTTCGGGTGAAGGATCGGTGCACCGGGTCTGGGCCGTACCGGGGGCGGGTGACGTACGATACCGAACCGCCCGAGGCAGGGCCAAAGGGTAGCGTGATACCCGCGCCCCCCGCCGGCGGTCCGAACATCGGGTTCGGAGGCGGGTACCCATTCCGGACGACCGCCTTTGGGGCGGCCCAGGAGACGACGGATGACGAACGAGCCCAACGATCACCTCTGGCCCGCGGAGCCGCTGACCTCGCCGGTCTGTCCGTACTGCGGCCGGAAGGAGCGGCCCCACAAGGCCGAGGAGAGCGAGTCCGGCAACGTCGTCTACGAATGCCCGGGCTGCGGGAGGTCGTGGACGCTGCGTCATCCCGACTCCAAGGCGATCGAGGAGCGGGTCAGCCGGAGGCAGGAGCGGCGCGGCCGGGAGTGAGCCGCGGTTTCACCCGTTCGTCCGGGCAGGTGGTCCAGGAGCCCGCGAGCCGCCCGATCTCGTCCACGATCGCGACCTCTTCCCTCCCGTCCAGCTCGATCGCATGCCCGCCGGGGGCGCCGTCGAGGAGCCACCCGGTCACGATCAGGCTGGCCACCATCTCGCCCGGCTCGAAGGTCTGTGGGAGCCCGAGCTCGGCCACCCGCGCCTGGTAGACGGCGTCGGCGGCGCGGCGCCGCCATCCGGGATCGCGCCGGCCGATCTCCAGGCGCTCGAGAACCCTTCCACGGACCCACGCGAAGAGGACGGCGCTCCCGGGGTGGGCGTGAGGGAGCGCGATCATCCAGGAGCGGTCCGTCAGGGCGTGATCCAGGTCGCTCCGCCGGGACTCGAGCTCGTCCAGGTCGGTCAGGCGGCGCTGGAGGCGGGCCGCCCGCTCGAACTCGAGTGCGGCCGAGGCCCCGTCCCGGCGACGCGTCCACGTCGCTCGCAGCTCCAGCCCGTACCCCGGATTCGTCAGGAGCCGCTCGGCGCGCGCGACCCGCTCGCGATAACCGTCCAGCCGTTCGGCGCCGATGCAGGGCGCCGGGCAGAGGCCGATCCCGTGGGCGATGCAGGGAGATCCGTCGCGATCGGGGACGACCCGGCCGGGGCAGCTCCGTAGACCGAAGACCCGCTCCAGGAGCCGCGCGACCTCGTCCGGCTGGCGCCGCCCGACGAACGGCCCGAAGTAACGCGCGCGGGCCTTTCGCGGTGCGCGCACCGTGCGAGGCCGCGGGAAGGGGTCGGCGTGGTCGATCTCCAGGTACCAGCCGCG
>DASZOP010000063.1:0-25676 GCA_035550715.1 Gemmatimonadota bacterium
ACCCGTGGGCGGAGTGGGACGACCTCTCCAACGAGGTCACCGGGAGCGCCTGGGGGTCCAACTGGCAGGCGAGCCCCCGGATCGGCGTCGTCCCGGTCTTCCATCCGGGTCGGGAGTTCAACCCCGGCCGGAAGCCCATCCAGTTCACGAACCTCATCGCGGTCTTCTTCGAGGGCGTCGAGGGGAACGGCAACGACCAGATCGTCTACGGCCGGGTCCTCTATCCCAAGGGTGTGGGTGGAGGCGAGGCCGTGGTCCCGGCCACCCAGTTCGTCCACCTGGTGGAGTAACGGAACCAGGCTCGGGGCGACGATTCCCCCGTTCCATCGGCCGCGGAGGGCCCTGCTCGACCCTCCGCGGCCTCTTCCTTCCCGTCTTTCTCCACCCATCCCGCCTCGCCCCCTCCTTCGAGGCCACCCGGAACATGGTGAAAGAGGGGTGGAAGTCCTTTGCCATAAATCGGAAAGACGTTTCCGGATCGTTGACAGCCACCGGCCCGCCTGCTACCCTTGTCTTCCCCACTCAGGCCAACCGAAGGAACGGAGGGACGCCGGACGATCCCGAGGGAAGAAGCGAGCGACGCGGGTCGAGCCGTCGGAGAGGCGCGGAAGAGCGCGCCGCCCGAACCGGGCAGGAACACCGCCGCCGCTGTGTCCGGCGCCATCCCTGACTTCACAAACGCAAGCACGGAGGTCCCGTCCATGGTTGACCTGTGGAAAGCCTTCTGGTCCGACGAGTCCGGTCAGGACCTGGTGGAGTACGCGATGCTGCTGGCCCTGATCGCGCTGATCGTGATCGGCGCAGTGACGCTGCTCGGCCAGAACATCAAGACCACCTTCGACACGATCGCCGGCGTTCTGCCGATCGGCGGCGGCGGCGGCGGCGGCAGCTGAGGCCTCCCCTCGGGAACCCCGGGTCCGCCGGAAGCCTCGGCGGACCCGGCTCCCGGCCGACAGCGTGAGGAAGGTGTCTCGATGACCGCGAACCTCGCCCTCGTCGGGCTCGCCGCGGTGGTCCTCGTGGCCGTCGTGTGGGACGTCCGGGAGCGGCGGATCCCCAACGCGCTGACCGTCGCAGGGCTCGTCCTGGCGATCGCCCTCAGGTCGCTGGAAGGGCCGGAGGCCCTCCTGGTCGGGTTGGCGGGGCTCGTCCTGGCCGTCGTCATCGCGCTCCCGCTGGTCGCCCTGGGCGGCCTGGGCGGGGGGGACGCCAAGCTGCTTGCGGCCGTAGGCGCCTTCCTGGGGCCCATGCAGCTCCTGATCGCGCTCGCGATCACCGCGCTGGCGGGTGGCGTCATGGCCGTCGTCCTCGCCATCCATCGCGGTGCCCTTCACGAGTCGATGGTGGGAGCGGGTGTCCTGGTGATGAACCTCTTCGGGCGCGGAATCGAGCGGCCGCGGCGGACGATCCGCTCGCCTGGCGCCTTGACGATCCCGTACGCCGTCCCGATCGCGATCGGGGCGCTGGCGGTGTGGCTCCTGTGACGAGCCGGAAGGGAAGCGAACGATGAACCGAGGCGAGCCGATACGGCGGAGGGAGAGCGGGCAGTCGCTGCTCGAGTTCGCGATCGTCCTGCCGATCCTGCTGGCCCTCCTCGTCGGGATCTTCGAGTTCGGCGTGGCGTGGAACCGGAAGCAGGTGCTCACGAACGCGGCCCGGGAAGGGGCGCGGCGCGCCGTGCTCCCCTCCCCCACGCCGGCGGACACGGTCGATGCGGTGGTGGACAACTACCTCACCAGCGCCGGGATCACGCCCGCCGACGTGAACCGCAACTACTCCGGCCTCGCCGCTGGCACCGGCGGCACGGTGACCATCCAGCTCCAGATGACTCACACGATGCCCTTCGTCAGCGCGGTGGCCGGATTGCTCGTATCGGGCAGCTCGACACCCGGAAGCGTGACGCTCACCAGCGTCGTCAACATGCGAAAGGAATAGTAGAGGAATGAGACGACCCCGGATCTGGATCGCCCTTCTGCTGGCCGCCGTCTCGGGCGTCGCGGCCGGCGTCCTGGCCCTGAACTTCTTCCGGAACCGGCCGTCCCTGATCCCGACGCCCGCGGTGGCGTCGACGGCCTCGGTCGCCGTAGCCGCCCGCGCGCTCGACGTCGGCTCGGTGGTCGGGCCGGCGGACATCCGGATGGTCGGCTGGCCGGGGGATGCCGTGCCGCAGAACTACGCCCGCTCGCCCGAGGAGGTGGTCGGGCGGGGGCTCATCACCCGGGTCGAGGAGGGCGAGCCGCTCCTCCTCACCAAGCTCGCCGACAAGTCGGCGGGCGGAGGCCTGCCGATCATCATCCCGGAGGGGATGCGCGCGGTCAGCGTGAAGGTGAACGAGGTGATCGGCGTGGCCGGCTTCGTCCTGCCGGGGACTCGCGTCGACGTCCTCGTGACGCTGGCCTCCCAACAGGACCAGGCCCAGGCCACGACCCGCGTCATCCTCCAGAACGTACAGGTCCTGACCGCCGGTCAGATCATCCAGCGGGACGCCGAGGGGTCCCCCGTGAGCGTGCCGCTCGTCACCCTGCTCGTCACGCCCCACGAGGCGGAGCAGCTCACGCTGGCGGCGACCGAAGGCCAGATCCAGCTCGCGCTACGGAACACGCTCGACACCGAGGAGGTGGACACCCAGGGGGCCAAGGTGAACTCGCTGGTCACCTTCGGGGTCGAGCGTCCGAAGGCCGCGACGCCGGTCCGCGTCCGGCGCACGCCGGCCCCGCCGCCCGCGGACCGGGTCGAGGTGTACAACGGCACCGAGCGGACGGTGCAGTCCTTCTAGCAGGACAGGCCATTCGGATCGCAGGGGAAAAAGGGGAAAGGAAGAAGGAGCATGACAGGGGAGAACAGAGGTAAGGAGTCGCGCGAGCGCGGCGCTACGATCGTCTTCGTGGCCCTCGCCGTGACCGCGCTCCTCTCGGTCGTCGCGCTGGCCATCGACGTCGGGATGCTGCTGAACTCCAGGAGCGAAGCTCAGCGCGCCGCCGACGCGGCCGCGATGGCGGGGGCCGGAAAGCTCATCCCGGAGCCCACCAACGCCACTCTCGCGGAGGACACCGCGATCGAATTCGGCGAGATGAACAATGTCATGGACCAGTTCGCGGACATCCTGCCCGGGGACGTGGACGTGGATCTGGGCATCGGGCGCGTCACCGTGCGCGTGCGGCGGGAAGCCGATCGTGGCAACGCGGTCGGGACCTGGTTCGCCAACGTGTTCGGCGTGAGCAGCGCCGACGTGGGCGCCGTGGCGGCGGCCCAGGTCGGGCAGGCCTCCGCTGCGACCTGCGTCAAGCCGTGGGCCATCGCCGACGCCTGGGACGACGCCGACGGCGACGAGGTGTACGATCCGGGCGAGCTCTACCAGGCCGATCTGACCGGCTGGGGAACGAACTACCGGGACACGGGCGAGCCCGGCGAGGGCCAGATGCCCGACGGGTTCGGCATCGCGTACGACGATGACCGTGGCCGGCAGATCCGGATCGCCGAGGGCGATCCCGACGAGACCGTCGTCTCGGGGTGGTACTTCCCGTGGGACATCCCCCAGCCCCCCGGCGGCGTGTGCTCGGGCGGCCCGGGCGGGCAGGGCGGGAGCTGCTACGAGTGGTCGATCTCCCACTGCCATCCCCAGATCATCCAGCTCGGCGCCGTCTACAAGGTGGAGAACGGTCGCATGGTGGGCCCGATGAACAAGGGGATCAACGATCTGATCGCCCAGGATCCGGACGCCGTCTGGGATCCGAGCACGAACACCGTCACGGGCAGCGTGTCTTCGAACTGGGAGGGCAGCCCGCGGATCGTGGTCGTCCCATTCTACGACCCGACGCTCTTCCCCCTGGGACCGGGCAAGGAAGACATCGTCTTCAACAACTTCGGAGAGATCTTCATCGAGGGTAAGGTCGGGAACGACATCGTGGGGCGGTTCATGGGGTACGCGGTGGGCGTGGGCGGCGATCCCGGCCCGACCGTCCCCGGCCTCCAGTTCGTCCAGATCGTGGAATAGCAGAAAGGAACCCATGCCGCTGCACGCCATCCAGGGGGTCCTGATCTCGACGGACGACGAGGTCCGTCGAGCGCTCGAGGACCCCGAGGTCCGGCGAAAGCTGGACCTGGTCCTCTCCTTTTCGGTGCCCATGTCCGGGTTCAGCGCGGGGCACCTCGACGATCTCAGGGACAGGGGGGCGGACCTGATCCTCCTCGACGTCGAGTCGGACCCCGAGCTGGGGTGCCGGCTGGCGGAGAAGATCGCCGACGCCGGCGCGACGCGCCGGATCGTCGGGATCGGCCCGATGCAGCCGCCCGAGTTCCTGCTCCGCGCCATGCAGTCGGGGATCGCCGAGTACCTGACCAAGCCCATCCAGAAGAGCGAGCTGCTGGCGGCGATCGAACGCGCGCGCCGGAGCCTCGCCGTCCAGCCCGCCCAGGCCAAGCAGGTCGGCCGGCTGTACGTCTTCTTCAGCCCCAAGGGGGGCGGCGGGGCGACCACGATCGCCACCAACCTCGCCATCCAGCTCCATCGGCTTACGGGCGAGCGGACGGTCCTGGTGGACCTGAACCTGGAGCTCGGCGAGGTGGCGGGTTTCCTGGGCCTCGAACCGCGCTACGATTTCGTGGACCTGGCGCGGAACCTCCACCGGATCGACACGGGACTCCTGGCGAGCTACGTGACCCGCCACGAGTCCGGGGTCGACGTCCTGGCAGCCCCCTATCGCCCCCAGATGGCGGACTCCCTCCCCGACGAGCAGGTGGTCCAGGTGCTGAGGCTTCTCCGGCAGCACTACGACTATGTCATCGTGGACAGCCCCAAGGCGCTCACGTCACGCACCGTCCGCGCGCTGGAGTCGGCCGACGGCGTCTTCGTGGTGGCCCAGACCAACGTGCCCACGATCCAGAACATCCAGCGCGCGCAGGCTCTCCTCGAGCGCCTGGCCGGGAACGGCAAGGCGGTGCGGCTGCTCGTCAACCGCCATGAGCCCGACGGCGTGATCGCGCTCAAGGACCTCGAGAAATCGGTCGAGATGAAAGTGTACTGGACGATCCCCAACGACTACGCCTCGGTGGCCTGGTCGATGAACTCCGGAAAGCCGCTCGCGATGACCGCGGGGTCCGCGAGCGCGCGCGAGCTGGAGGGCCTGGCCGCCAGGATCGCCGGGCTCCCCGCCGAGGAAGCCGATCGCCGCGCCACGCGTCTGGGTTCGCTCCTCGGTCGCATCAAGGACCGGATGGGCACGGCATCCCCCGGCGACGTCCATCTCGTTCGTCCCACGCCAGCTGAAGGAAAGAGCCTGTGAGCGAGCCTGAAGATCGCTACGCCGTCCCCCTGTTCGACCGCGCGCCTGCCGTCGAGACACTCGCGCCGCCGGAAGGCGCCGGTGACACGACCCAGATCCGCGCCCGCATCCACCGCCAGCTCCTCGAGCGGCTGAACCTCACCAACCTGGAGACGTACCGGCGCGACCAGGTCGTGTCCGAGGTGCGGAAGGTCGTCCAGGAGATGCTCTCCCAGGAATCGGTGCCGCTCAACTTCGAGGAGCGGGAGGCCCTCGTCGAGCAGGTTCTCCACGAGATCTTCGGCCTCGGACCCCTGGAGCCCCTGCTCAGGGATCCCTCCGTTTCGGACATCCTCGTCAATACCGGGCGGAACGTGTTCGTCGAGCGGAACGGCCGCCTCGAGCGGACCGGGATCCGGTTCAAGGACGACAAGCATCTGATGCAGGTGATCGATCGGATCGTGGCCGCGGTGGGCCGGCGGATCGACGACTCGAGCCCGATGGTCGACGCCCGGCTGGCCGACGGCTCGCGCGTCAACGCGATCATCCCGCCGCTGGCGATCGACGGCCCGCACCTCTCGATCCGCAAGTTCAAGAAGGACGTGCTCCTGGCCGACGACCTGCTGCGCTACGAGACCCTCACGCAGCCCATGCTGGACCTTCTCCAGGGCGTGGTCGAGGCGCGGCTCAATACCCTGATCTCGGGCGGAACGGGCGCGGGGAAGACGACGCTCCTGAACATGCTCTCGGGCTCGATCCCGGGAAGAGAGCGGATCGTGACGATCGAGGACTCGGCCGAGCTGCAGCTCCGCCAGCCGCACGTGGTCCGGCTCGAGACCCGTCCGCCGAACGTCGAGGGCATGGGCCAGATCACGGCCCGGCAGCTCGTGATCAACGCGCTCCGGATGCGGCCCGACCGGATCATCGTCGGCGAGGTCCGCGGCTCCGAGGCGGTCGACATGCTGCAAGCCATGAACACGGGGCACGACGGCTCCCTGACGACGCTCCACGCCAACAGCCCGCGCGACGCTCTGGCGCGCCTGGAGACGATGGTCTCGATGGCCAACCTGAACCTGCCCGAGAAGGCGATGCGCCAGCAGATCGCCAGCGCCCTCCAGGTCGTCATCCAGATCGCGCGGCTCTCGGACGGCCGGCGGCGGATCGTCTCGATCTCGGAGATCGTGGGGATGGAGGGCGACGTGATCACGATGCAGGAGATCTTCATGTTCGAGCGCCAGGGGGTCGACAAGGAGGGCGAGGTCGTGGGCCAGTTCAAGGCGACGGGGATCCGGCCGCGGTTCACGGAGCGCCTGCGGACGGCGGGCATCGAGCTTCCGACCGCCCTCTTCTCGAACGTGGGCACGGTCGCGGGAGGACGCCGATGAACTTCCTGACGACCACCACGTGGGGCGCCGCCGTCATGGCCTTCGTGGCGATGGCGTTCGGGATCCTGGCCCTGACCACCTTCTACGAATGGTGGCTGGACCGCCGCCGGCAGAGGGAGATCAAGAGCCGGATCGGCACCGAGGACGTCATGGCGCGGACTTTCGACGATCTCATCCGGAAGCCCGACTCCCGGATCCCGGGGTGGCTCGAGCCCCTGCTCGCCAGCTTGCCCCACCTCCGGGATCTCCAGGACCTCCTGGACCAGACCGACCTCGGATGGAACGTGGGGTCCTTCATCCTCCTGACCGTGGGCGCCACGGTGGCGTTCGGGACTACGGCGCTGTTCGTGACCAACTACCCGATCGTGGGCCTGGTGGCGTCGATCGTGGGCGGCACGCTGCCGTACCTCTACGTGCGCCGGAAGCGCACCAAGCGCCAGAACGCCTTCCTGGAATCGTTCGCGGAGGGGATCGAGCTCCTCTCCCGGGCGCTTCGTGCCGGGCACGCGTTCTCGACCGGGCTCCAGATGGTAGCCGACGAGGCCAACGAGCCTGTGGCGAGCGAGTTCCGGACGGTGTTCGAGGAACATAAGTTCGGGCTTCCGCTGGACGAGGCCCTGTACGGGCTGATCGACCGGATGGACATCCCGGACGTCCACATCTTCACGACCGCTGTCCTGATCCAGCGCGAGGTGGGAGGGAACCTGGCCGAGGTCCTGGACACCCTCGCCGACACCATCCGCGAGCGGTTCCAGATCCGGCGCCAGATCCGCGTCCATACCGCCCAGGGTCGGCTCACCGGCTACGTGCTGGTGGCCCTCCCCATCGTGATGGTGTTCCTGGTCACCGCGCTGAACGGGGAGTACCTGTCCATCCTGTGGGAGGAGCCGATCGGCCGCCTGCTGGTCGCGGTCGCCGCCATTCTCCAGGTCGTCGGTTTCTTCGTGATCCGGCGGATCGTCCACATCGAGGTGTGAGCCCATGCCGTACTTGATCGCCGCCCTCATCATGACGTCCGTGATGCTGGTCGTGTTCGTGGCCGCTGTCATGGTGCCCGCGCGCAGCCGGGCGATCTCGGATCGACTGACCGCGCTCGACCTGGAGCGCGACCGTCATCTCCCGCGCCGCCTGCGGCGGACGCGCGAGAAGCGGCAGCAGATCGAGACCCTGATGAAGGTCCTGGGAGAGAGGATCGCCGAGCGCCGCGAGGACACGAGCGAGACGTGGCTGCTTCTGACCCGGGCCGGATACCGCCAGCCGAACGCGGTGGCCCTCTACTACACGGTCCGCCTCCTCATGGTCGCCGGCCTGGCGGGCAGCGCGTTCATGCTGACTTCGATCCGGGGCATGAGCCTTCCGGCGATCGTGTTCATGAGCGGGATGGGCGCCGTCGTCGGCTGGCTCCTGCCGCTCTACGTGCTCCGTCGCCGGACCCGCAAGCGCTCCCGCGCCATCCAGCTCTCGCTTCCCGACATGCTGGACATGATGGTGGTCTGCGTGGAGGCCGGTCTGGGCCTCAACCAGGCCATGCAGCGGGTCGCCGAGGAGCTGGGGACGATGGCGCCCGAGCTGAGCGAGGAGCTCCAGCTCACCAACCTCGAGATCCAGACCGGGACCCCCCGCGAGGAGGCCCTCCGGAACCTCGCCGAGCGGACCGGAAGCACCGACCTCAAGTCGCTGGTCGGGATGCTGGTCCAGACCGACCGGTTCGGGACCTCGATCGCCCGCGCGCTCCGGGTCCACTCCAAGACGCTCCGCACCAAGCGCCGGCAGCGGGCCGAGGAGCAGGCTGCCAAGACGACGATCAAGCTCATCTTCCCGCTCGTCCTGTTCATCTTCCCGGCCCTCATGGTCGTCATCCTGGTCCCGGCCGTCCTCCACATCGTGCGCAGCCTGGGCGGCCTCACGTGAGCGCCCTCGACTCGGCCCTCGCGGCCCCCGGAACGCTCGGCACCGCCCGGGACGAGGCCCCGCCGGTCCCGAGGACGATCCGGGAGACCGGGCTCACGCCGGAGAGCGTGACCGCCCTCGCCCTCAAGGTCCTCTACGTGCAGGGGGCCATGTCGGGAAGGAAGCTCTCCGACCGTCTGAGGCTCCCGTTCGAGATCGTGGACGACATCCTGCTGGACCTCCAGCAGCGGCACTTCGCGGAGGTGGGCGGCGTCCGCGGCCACGGTCGCGGATCGTACGTCTTCGACCTGACCTCATCGGGGCGCGCCCGGGCCCAGGAGGCCATGGACGGCAACATCTACGTGGGCCCGGCTCCGGTCACCCTCGAGACCTACAGCGAGTGGGTTCGCCGCCAGTCGGTGCTCGGGATGGCGATCGAGCCCGAGGAGATCCGATCCTGCCTCTCCCATCTCGTCCTTCCCGACCAGGTCCTGCGCCAGCTCGGCCCGGCCGTCAACTCGGGCCGTTCGCTCTTCCTTTACGGCCACGCGGGGAACGGGAAGACGGAAGCCGCCACCTCGATCGCGCGGATGCTGAAGGGTCGGATCTACCTGCCCTTCGCCATCGAGGTCGAGGGACGGATCATAGTCCTGCAGGACGCCGTCCATCACGAGCTCTCGGCCGACGAGGCCGCCGATGGATCCCAGGAAGTCGGCGAAGAGAGCTTTCTCACGCCGATCCCGGGCTTCGACCGGCGGTTCGCGCACGTGGAACGGCCGGTCGTCTTCACCGGTGGCGAGCTGACGCTGGACCAGCTCGACCTCAAGTACGATGCCCAGGCCAAGTTCTACCGGGCGCCCGTCCAGATGAAGGCCAACGGCGGCGTCCTCATCATCGACGACCTGGGCCGGCAGATGGTGCGGGTGGACGAGCTCCTGAACCGGTGGATGGTCCCCCTCGAGCGCCGGGTGGACTACCTGACCCTCCACACCGGGCACTCGTTCCCGGTCCCGTTCGACTGCCTGCTCGTGTTCTCGACCAACCTCGAGCCGTCCGAGCTCGTCGACGAGGCGTTCCTGCGGCGGATCCACTACAAGATCCACATGGACAATCCCACCCGCGGGGAGTACGAGGAGATCTTCCGCCGCGCCTGCGAGGCGCGCGGGATCGCCTACGACCCGGGGGCGGTGGACCGGATCTTCCGGGACTACTACGAAGGCCGTCACATCCCGCCGCGCGGGTGCCATCCGCGCGACATCGTCCTCCACGTGTGCGACCTGGCGCGGTACGAGCGCCGCGAGCCGAGCCTGGACGAGCGGTCGCTCGACGACTCCTGCCGGGCGTACTTCCTGGACGAGGGCTGACCGGCAGGACGAGGGCCATGGTCCCCCTCTTCGCGGGCGCCATGTTCGCGAGCGCCCTGCTTCTCTTCTGGATCCAGCCGATGTTCACGAAGGCCGTGCTCCCGCTCCTGGGAGGCACGCCCGCGGTCTGGAACACCGCGCTGTTCTTCTTCCAGGCCGCGCTCCTCACGGGTTACCTGTACGCCCACGTCTCGTCCCGCTGGCTGTCGGTGCGGAGCCAGAGCGTGCTGCACGTCGCCCTGCTGACGGTCGCCACGCTCCTGGCCCTGCCCGTGCGCGTGCCGCAGGGATGGCAGCCGTCCACGACCGGCTCCCCCGTCCTCGCGCTCCTGGGCCTCCTGGGCGTCAGCCTGGGGCTTCCCTTCGTCGCCCTCTCGGCCACCGCTCCGCTTCTTCAGCGCTGGTTCTCGACGACGGATGTCGCCGGTTCCGAGGATCCCTACTTCCTGTACGCCGCCAGCAATCTGGGGAGCATGGTCGCGCTGATCGGCTACCCTTTCCTCCTGGAGCCCCGGGTGGGGCTCGCCGCCCAGCATGCGATGTGGTCCGCGGGGTACGTGGTGGTCGGGATCCTGATCGCGGTGACCGCCCGGGTCGCATGGAGGTCCCGCGGCCAGAGCCGGCCCCCGGCGGGGCCGGGCGGCCCCCTTCCGGCGGCTCGCCGTCCGGCTCTCCCGGCGCGCGTCCGCTGGGTCCTGCTGGCGCTCGCCCCGTCCAGCCTTCTCCTTGGGGTTACCACGTACATCACGACCGACGTGGCGGCGGTACCGCTCCTGTGGATCCTCCCGCTCGCCATCTACCTGCTGACCTTCGTGCTCGCGTTCTCGCGTCGATCGCCGCTCCCGCACCGGGGGATGCTGCGGGCGATGCCGCACGCCGCCCTCGCCCTGACCGTGCTCTTGTGCGTGGCGGCGTACGGAAGGCTCCCCCTGCCGTTCATGCTCTTCCACCTGCTCGTCTTCTTCGTCCTGGCGATGGTGTGTCACGGGGAGCTGGCCCGGACGCGGCCGCCGGTCGAGAACCTGACCGAGTTCTATCTGGGGATCGCTCTGGGCGGAGTGCTGGGCGGAGCGCTCAACGCCCTCGTCGCCCCGGTCGTATTCGACACCGTTGCCGAGTACCCGCTGTCGCTCGTGCTGGCGGTGGCGTTGGCTCCACCGGCCCTCGGCGGGCGGCGCCTGGTCCGCGGTGACCTGCTCTGGCCCGCGGCGGTGCTCCTCGCCTCGACGGCGATCCTGCTGGGCCTGCACAGGAACGACGTGCGACCCGGTCCGGGCGTCGTCTTGCTCTTGATCGGCAGCTCCCTCGTCCTGTTCGCGCTCCGGCGGCGACCGCTGCGATTCGGCCTGGCGCTGGGCGCGCTGATCCTGGCGTTTTCGCTGGTGAGCCGCGGCGAGAGCCTGCTCTTCCGCGAGCGAACGTTCTACGGCGTCAACGCCGTGCTGGCCGACCCTTCCGGCCGGTATCATGTCTTCCGCCACGGGACGACCGTCCATGGGGCGCAGAGCCTCGACGGCCCGGCCAGGCTCGAGCCCATCTCGTACTACGTGACGGAGGGACCCGTCGGAGACGTGTTCCGGCGACTCGCGGGCGACGGGCGGATCCGGCATGTCGCAGGCATCGGCCTCGGCACCGGCTGCATCGCGTGCTACCGGGAGGAGCCGCAGGAGTGGACGTTCTACGAGATCGATCCGGTCGTCGAACGGATTGCCCGACAACCCGGCCTCTTCACCTATCTCGCCGAGTGCGCGCCGGACGCGCGAGTCGTCCTCGGAGACGCTCGTTTGTCGCTGCGCGAGTCCCGGCCCGCGGGCTACGACCTGATCGTGATCGACGTCTTTACCTCGGACGCCATTCCGGTCCACATGATGACCAGGGAGGCGTTCGAGCTGTACCTGGAGAAGCTGGCTCCGGACGGCTTTCTCCTGGTCAACATCAGCAACTCCTTCCTTCATCTGCGGCCGGTCGTGGCGGCCATTGCCCGGGATCTCGGTCTGTCCGCTCGGGGGAGGCGTTTCTCCCCGTCTTCACCGGAGGCGGCGCTGAAGGCGTACCGGCTGCCATCGGAGTGGGTCGTCCTGGCCCGGAGCGAGGCCCGTCTCGAAGGCCTGGAGGGCGTCGACGGCTGGGAGAACCTGGAGGCCGCGTCCGCCCGGGCATGGACGGACGATTACTCGAACATCTTCGAGGTGCTGCACTGGAACTTCCGGCAACGGGGCTCCGTCCATGCCGACAGGGAACGTTGACGCGCCTGGAACGCCCGGCTAGCTTCCGACTTCGCCCCAGGCTCGCAGGGCTCGACCCTACCAACCCCGTCAGGACCGGAAGGTAGCAGCGGTACGTAGACGGTCGGGCGGCTGCGCACCCCTGGGGCATTCTGCAGGGCGCTGAGAATGTCCGATATCTTCGTTGCGCTCCTCGGCCGCCCACACGAGACGTACGCCTCGGGCGTCCTCGGTCGCGCGCCTCGATCTCGGCCATTCTGAGCGCCCTCCGAAGTCGCTTGTGCGAACCCCGATCCAACGTCCTTCACCGGAGCCGGCGTTCGAGAAATGCCCCATCAACCGCTCGCGCTGAAATACCGACCCTCCACCTTCGGGGACGTGATCAGCCAGGAGCACGTCACCCGGACGCTCAGAAACGCGCTCGACCAGAACCGTGTCGCCCATGCGTACCTGTTCGCCGGGCCCAGGGGAAGCGGGAAGACGACCACCGCGCGGATCCTGGCCAGGGCCCTCAACTGCGAGGCCGGGGTCTCCGGCGAACCGTGCGGGGAGTGCGAGAACTGCTCGACGATCGCGGCCGGGCGCTCGCTGGACGTGATCGAGATCGACGCCGCTTCGAACCGCGGGATCGACGACATCAAGGAGCTACGGGAGACGGTCAAGTACGCCCCCGCACAAGGGCGCTTCAAGGTCTACATCGTGGACGAGGTCCATCAGCTTTCGAAGGACGCGTTCAACGCGTTCCTGAAGACCCTCGAGGAGCCGCCGCGGAACGTCGTATTCGTGCTGGCGACGACCGAGCCCCACAAGATCCTGCCCACGATCCTTTCCCGGTGCCAGCGGTTCGACTTCCGGCCGATACCGCTCAAGGCGATCCGCGAGCGGCTGGCCTGGATCGCCGAGAGAGAGGGGATCCGGCTGGGAGAGCAGGCGGCCTGGGCGATCGCCAGGAAGGCCGACGGGAGCATGCGGGACGCGCTCTCGCTGCTCGATCAGGTGGTGGCGTTCGGCGGGGACGACGTCGACCTGACGACGCTCCGCGGGCTGATCGGGATGCCGGACGAGGAGCGGTACCTGGAGCTGACGGATCGGCTCGCGGCCGGGGACGCGGCCGGGGCGCTCACGTTCGCGCGCGACCTGCGTGCCTCGGGATATGATCTGGAGGAGTTCTACTCGGGCTTCCTCGAGCATCTCCGGAGCTGCCTGCTGGCCGCGGTGGGGAGCGAGGAGCTCCTGGAGGACGTCCCCGACCGGCTCAGGGACGCCTACCGCGAGGCGGCGGGCCGGCTGGGAGCGGAGGACCTTCTCAGGATGCTGACCCTGGCTACCGACGAGGAGGAGACCTTCCGGCGCTCGAGCCAGCAGGCTCTCGTCCTCGAGGTCCTGCTGGTCCGGCTGGCGCTGCTCGACCGGGCGATCGACGTGGAGGCGGCCCTGGCCGCTCTGGGTCCGGGCGGCGGGCCCGCTCCCGGTGGACGGAGCCCCGCCCGGCGCACCGAAAGCCGTTCCCGGCGGTCCGCCACGCCGACCCGGGATTCCGCCGAGGCCGGAGCCACGACGGCGACACGTCCGTCCGGGCCCCTTACGCTGGAGGCGCTCCTCGAGGGGTGGGACGAGGTCGTCGAGACGGTCCACCGCGCGCGGCCCACGGTGGCCGCGCTCTTGCGGGGAACCAGGCCCGCGGTCTGCTCGGCGGAGGAGGTCGTCCTGACCGTGCCGCCGGAGGCCGAGTTCAGGATGGAGCAGCTCCACCAGCGGGGGACGCTGGAGCCCCTCGTCGCTGTCCTGAATCAAAGGTGGAGCTTCGCGGGTAGAATCCGCGTGACCGGCTCGTCGTCCGAGGAGCCTGCGGCAGCGGCTCGCAACCGCCCCAACGGCCGCGACCTGGCCGAGCGGGAGATGCAGGCCCGGCTCGAAGGCGATCCCCTGCTGCGGCGGGTGGTGGATCTGTTCGACGCGCGCGTCGTGCGCGTCCAGGGATCCAGCCCGGCGCAGCCCTGATGGACGGGAAAGGAGCTCGACAGCGAATCGATGAACAATCTGGGTAACCTCCTCAAGCAGGCTCAGAAGTTCCAGAGCCAGGTGTCGCAGATCCAGGCCGAGCTGGCCGAGCAGCGGGTCGAGGTCTCCGCCGGAGGCGGCATGGTGACGGCGATCGTGAACGGCCGTCAGGAGCTGCTCGCCGTCCACATCGACCCGCAGGTCGTGGATCCGGCGGACGTCGAGATGCTGGAGGACCTGGTCGTGGCGGCCGTGTCGGAGGCCATGACGCGCGCCAGCGAGATGGCGGCGGAGAGGATGCGGAAGCTGACCGGCGGATTGGAACTCCCGGGTATCGCATAGAGTCGTGGCGGACGCGGTCGAGCAGCTCATCGAGGAGCTCTCCCGGCTCCCGGGGATCGGCCGCAAGACGGCCAGCCGGCTCACCTTCTACTTGCTCAAGCAACCGCGTGACTCCGCCTACCGGCTCAGCGAAGCCATCCAGCGCGTCAAGGACCGGATCGTCTTCTGCGATACCTGCGGAAACATCGCCGAGGGCCCGCAGTGCGCGTTCTGCCGCGATCCCCGGCGGGACGACTCGCTGGTCTGCGTGGTCGAGGAACCGAGCGACATCCACGTCATCGAGAGGAGCGGCAGCTTCCGGGGCCGCTATCACGTCCTGCACGGCCGGCTCTCTCCGCTGGACGGCGTGGGCCCGGAGGCGCTCACCGTCGAACGGCTCCTGAACCGGGTCCGCGAGGGAGCCGTCCGCGAGGTGATCCTGGCCACCAACCCGGACGTGGAGGGGGAGGCCACGGCGCTCTACGTGCGGCGGGCCCTCGAGCCTTCGGGCGTGCGGGTGACCCGGATCGCGCGCGGTGTGCCGATGGGAGGGAGCCTGGAGTTCATGGATGAGTTGACGGTAGGAGAGGCCCTCACGGCTCGCCGCGAAGTCTAGGGCGCTGAGAATTCCCTGAACACTCCGAACAAGATCACGGTCGGGCGAATCGCGGTGACGCCGGTGATCGCGGCGCTCATCTATCAGGACGGTCTGCTGGAGCGGTGGCTCGCCTTCTTCGTCTTCTCGGCGGCGGCCATCAGCGACGTCGTCGACGGGCGAATGGCCCGCGACAAGGGGGAGATCACCCGCTTCGGCCAGCTCCTGGATCCGATCGCCGACAAGCTCCTCGTGCTGGTCACCTTCATCCCGCTGTACGGGATCGGGCTCCTTCCCATGTGGCTGGTCCTCCTGGTGCTGGGGCGCGAGGTCGTGATCACCGTCTTCCGCCGCATGGCGCTCTCGCGCGGCGAGGTCATCGTGGCCAGCGGATGGGGGAAGAGCAAGGCGCTCGTCCAGAACTGGTTCGTCGGTGCCCTCCTCGTCCTGCGCATCAACCTGGGATACCGTCCCGACGGGACGGGCGGCCGCTGGTTCGAGCACTGGCAGGGTTACACATGGGAAGTGGTGGGCGTATCCTTCTGGTTCGTGGTCGTCCTCACCGTGCTGTCGCTCCTGGACTACCTGGTCAAGCACCGGGACGTGCTTTCGGACGCGCGGGCGTGACGGCCGCGCGCCGGATCGCGACCGTCGGCCCGGTCGGCTACTGGCCGTGGGGTCCGGGCACCCTCGCCTCGGCGCTTGTGGCGATCCTCTGGTGGCGGGTGCCGGCGCCGGGGTGGGCGTGGCTGGCCGGAATCGTGGCGCTGACCACCACCGGGGTGATCGCGGCCGGCCGCGCTGAGGCCGAGCTCGGAAGGGACGACGGTCGGATCGTGCTCGACGAGGTGGCGGGGATGGGTCTCGCGGCCATCGCCGTCCCCCACACGCTCGCCGGCGCGGGGATCGCGTTCGCGCTCTTCCGCGTCCTCGACATCTGGAAGCCGCCGCCGATCGGGCGGGCGCAGGACCTGCCGGGCGGATGGGGCGTGATGGCCGACGACCTGCTCGCCGGCGCGGCCGCGGCGCTCCTGGCCGGCCTTGGCCTCGCTCTCTGGGGTTGAGGGTGGGCCGGGGGAACCTCGCCGAGGCCGAGATCGTGGCGGTCGGCAACGAGCTCCTGCTCGGCGAAACCGTGGACACCAACAGCGCGTGGGCCGCCCGCCGTCTCTCCGAGATCGGGGTCCGTGTGGTCCGGACGACGCACGTCGGCGACGACTCCGAGCGTCTGGCGGAGGTCCTCCGGGAGGCCGGCGGCCGCTCGCGGTGGGTGATCGTCACGGGCGGGCTCGGCCCGACGCGGGACGACCTGACGCGCCCGGTCCTGGCGTCCGTTCTGGGCCGGGAGCTCCGGCTGGATGCCGGGATCCTGGCCGAGGTCGAGGCGCGGTTCCGCCGCTTCGGCTACGACCGAATGCCAGCCGCCAACCGCAGCCAGGCCGAGGTGCCCGAGGGAGCGCGGACGATCCCCAACCCCGACGGGACGGCACCGGGGATCGTGATCGAGGACGGGGGAACGACCTTCTTCGCCCTGCCGGGGGTCCCCGCCGAGATGAAGGCGCTGCTCGAGGCCGGGGTCCTGCCCACGATCGCGGCCGACCTGGGCCAGGAAGCGCCGGTCGTCCGATCGCGGCTCGTCCGGACGGCGGGGATCGGCGAGTCCGCTCTGGCCGAGCGGATCGACGACCTGGTCGAGGGGGTCGCCCCGATCGAGGTGGCGTTCCTGCCCGATCTCGGGCTGGTCGATCTGCGGCTCACGCTGATGGGGCTCCCGGCCGCCGAGGCCGACCGGCGGCTGGCCGCGCTGGCGGCCTCGATCCGGGAGCGGCTCTCGGAGTGGTGCTTCGGCGAGGACGAGGTCACGCTGGCGGCGGCTCTCGGCGACGCGCTCAAGGCCCGTGGCTGGTCGCTGGCGGTGGCCGAGTCGTGCACGGCGGGCGAGCTGGCCGCGGAGATCACCAGCGTGCCGGGGTCGAGCGAGTACTTCGTGGGAGGAGTGGTGGCGTACGCGGATGAAGTCAAGGAGCGGATCCTGGGCGTCCCGGCCGAGGTCCTCGCGGCCCACGGCGCGGTGAGCGAGGCGACCTGCCGCGCCATGCTGGACGGGGTGCGGTCGCGGCTCGGCGCCGACGTGGGGGCGGCGATCACCGGGATCGCCGGACCGGGAGGAGGGACCTCCGAAAAGCCGGTCGGCCTCGTCTTCTGCGGTGTCGCGACGCCGGAAGGGGTCTGGCTACGGAAGGTCGACTACCCGGGGTCCCGGGCGACCGTGCGCCGGCGGGCCACGATCGCGACGTTGTCACTCCTCCTGCGTAAGGTTCGGTCGCCGTGATCCTGCGCGCCCGGGAGTGCTGGCTCCGGGGCGCCGATGGCGCCCTGGTCCACTTCGAGACCCGGCGGGCGCCGGAGGGGCGCGGGGTGTGCGTCACCGTCCACGGCATGGGCGAGCACCTGGGGAAGTACGGCGAATGGACGGGTTGCGTCCTGAAGCGCGGCTACCACGTCAGCGGGCACGACCAGCGCGGCCACGGCCGGACGCCTGGTCGGCGCGGGGACTTCGATTTCGACTCCCTGGTGGACGATCTGGGTCGGTGCGTAGGGGTGAGCGCGGACCTCTATCCGGGCCTACCGGTGTTCGTCCTCGCCCACAGCATGGGTGGGCTGGTCGCGCTCGCGTACGCGGGGACGAGCCCGCATCCCGCCCTGGCCGGCATGGCGCTCTCGGCGCCGCTCCTGGCGTTTGCCGAGCGGCTGCCGCCGTGGGTGGAATGGGGCGTCCGGACGCTGGAGCGATTGGCGCCCGGAGTGCCGCTCCCGAGACGGTCCGACCCGACCCGGCTCACCCGGGACCCGGAGCGTCTGGCCGCCATGCGCGGCGACGCCCTCCGCCACCAGCGGATCACGCCGCGGGCCCTGCTCGGGATCTTCACGGCCATGAAGGAGGTCCGGACGACGCCCGAGAGGGTGGAGGTGCCGCTGCTCTTCCTGGTCGCCCGCGCCGATCAGGTCGTGAGCGGGGCGGACACGCTGGCCTACGCCAGCTTCGTCGCTTCGCGGGACGTCTCGGTGGAGCAGCTGCCGGGCGCCTATCACGAGATCCTGAACGACCTGGGGAGAAGGCCCGTGTTCGAGAAGATCTGCGGCTGGTTCGACGAACGATGCGCGCCTTCGTAGCACTCCCCTGCCCGCCGCGACTCTTGGCCGCGCTGGGCCAGGCGCTGGAGGGATGGCGCCGGACGGGAGGGTCGTCGGTCCGGTGGTCCAGGCCGGAGCAGGTCCATCTGACGCTCAGGTTCCTGGGGGATCAGGCCGATCCGGAGCGCCTGGAGCGGCTGGGCGCCGGGCTGGACGGGGCGGCCGCCGCGTCGCCGCCGCTCTTGGTCCGGCCGGGGCCGACCGGCGCCTTCCCGAGCTGGGGCCGGCCGCGGATCCTGTGGCTCGGGCTGGAGGATCGGGGCGGGCTCGCTCCGCTGGCCTCGGCCGTCGAGGAGGCGGCCCGAGGAGCCGGTTTTCCGGCCGAGGAGCGGCCGTTCACGCCCCACCTGACCCTGGGACGCGCCAAGGGCGCCCGGCTCGCCGCGCCGATCATGGAAGCGGTCCGTGGCTGGCGGCCGGACACCGGAGAGGAGACGCTCGCGGAGATCGTCCTGTACCAGAGCGAGCTCGGCCCGGCGGGCGCCCGCCACGAGCCCCTCGCCCGCCATCGGCTCTCGGGAGCCGAGCCGTGAGCGTCCGGCTCCTCCACGTGGCCGACGTCCACCTGGGCGCCCCGCTCGGCAACTTCGAAGGCTACGCGGCGCGCCGGCAGGAGGACGTGGAGGCGGCGTTCCGACGGACGATCGACGCGGCGCTGGCCGAGCGCGTCCACGCGGTGCTCCTGGCGGGGGACCTGTTCGATTCGCATCGACCGGAACCGCGGGTCGTCGATCTCGCACGCCGCGAGCTGGCCCGCCTCAGGGAGGCGGGCATCCCGGTCCTGGCCGTACCCGGGACCCACGATTCGCTGCTCCTGCCCGACTGCGTCTATCGCCGCGAGGCCCTCCCCATCGACCGGCTCTTCGACTCGCCGTCCTTCGATGGCCCGTACGGGCTCGACGCCGAAGGGACCCCGGTCTGGGTCTACGGGATCGCCGCCGACCCACGGCGGCCGGGGGGATGGACGAGCCTGAAGCGAACGCCGGAAGCGGGAATCCACGTGGCGGTCGTCCACGCCGCGTGTCGCGACCGGCCCGACTGGACGATCAAGCCCGAGGACCTCCCCTTCGACAGGGCTGACCTGGCGGGGATGGGGATGGACTACGTCGCGCTCGGCCACTATCACAACGAGCGCGTGTTCGAGGCGCCGGACGGCCGCGTCCTGGCCGCCTACCCGGGCTCGGTCGAGGGCCGTGACTGGACCGAGACCGGCCCCCGGCGGGCGCTCCTGGTCGAGTGGGAGGGCCAGGCCCCGGGCCCGACCCTGCGGCCGATCGCCGTCCACTCGCGGCTCCTCGAGTCGTGCGAGCTGGACGTCAGCGGTGCGGCCTCGGAGGACGAGGTCAAGGAGCGGATCCGCGCCCGTTGCCCGCGGGAGAGCCTGTGGCGGATCGTGCTGGTCGGCGAGCCCGAGACGACTCTCCGGCCGGCCTCGATCGCGGCCGACCTCGGGGCCCACTACGGCTACGTCCAGGTGGTCGACGAGACCACCGTGGTGAGCAGCCGCCGCGTGGCCGAGCTCTGCGAGGAGCGGACGGTCCGCGGCGAGTTCTTCCGGCGCCTCGTGGCCGAGCGGGAGCGGGCGTCGGACGAGGGTGAGCGGCGGGTGGCCGACCGGGCGCTCAAGCTCGGCCTCAGGGTCCTCGGATGAACGCCGGGCCGGCGCTCCGGCTGGTCCAGGTCCGGCTCCAGGGGTACGGCCGGCTCCGCGACTTCGCGTTCGAGCCCGAGCGCAGCCCGGGCACGGTGGTCCTGGCGCCCAACGAGGCGGGCAAGTCGACGCTCGTCTCGAGCATCCGGCGGGGGCTCTTCGGGTTCGTCGAGAAGTCCCGCGAGGACGCGCGGCGGCCCTGGGAGTCGGGGCCGTTCCGGGTGACGCTCCGCTGGGAGCTCGGGAGCGACGCCTCCTGCACGATCGAGCGCGACTTCGACACCCAGGCCGTGCAGGTCGAGTGGAGGCGTGGGGAGAACGGCGGCCGGTCGGCTCTGGAGAGCCGGTGGGAGGGATCTCCCAACCCGCGCGGCCGCTCGGTCGAGCTGGACCAGTACCGGGCCGAGCTGCAGCGGCTCCTAGGCTTCTCGTCGCCGGAGATCTTCCACCAGACCGCGCTGGTCGACTCGGCGTCGGCACAGGTCCGGCCCCTCGAGACCGAGCTCCTGAGGCTCCTTTCGGGAGGCGAGCGGGCGGACTTCCGGGCCGGGCTCGAGGCGCTCGAATCCGCCTGGTACGAGATCACCCAGGCGGACCTGGAGGACCCCTTCCGCCGCGCCAAGCAGAAGCCCCGGCGGCTCGAGGAGCTGGAGATCCGGCGGGGCGAGCTGGCGGGGCGGCGCGAGGAGTCGGTCCTCCGGGCCGGGATGCGCCGCCAGGCCGAGGAGACCCTCGCCCGGGCGCGCGAGGAGCTGGTTCAGGTCGAGCGCGAGCTCGAGGAGCGGGGGCGGACGCGGACGGCGATCGACGGGCTCAGGGCGAAACGGGCGGAGATCGCCGCTGCGGACGAGCGTCTCTCCGACCTGGACGGCCGGATCCGGGGGTTTCAGGAGTGGGAGGAGACCTTCCGGACGCGGGAGCTCGAGCTACGGCCGCTCGCGCCCTACCTCCAGAAGCCGGCCGACTACGCCGAGCGCCTGACCGAGATCGAGCGGCTGGACGGCGAGATCCATGTCCTCCGAGCACGTCCGGCCCGGCCGCCGGCCAGGGAGCGGCGCTCCGAGGATCACCGCGGCCTGGTCGTCGCCCTGAGCGGCGGCGCGTGGATCCTCGGCGGTCTGGCGGCCGGTCTCCTCGGGGCCCCGCTCTGGGCGACGGCCGGTCTCGGGGCGGTCGGGATGGCGCTCCTTCTCGCGGCCGGCGGGATCGCGCTCTGGGCGCGGCGCCCGCTCCCGGCCGAGTCCGATCCGCGGCGGGTCGAGGAGATCGCGGCGGTGGAACGACGGCGCGAGGATCTCGCCCGGGAGCTCGGCCTGCCGGCAGGAGAGAGCGTGGCCCGGGAGCGGGAGCGGTTCCGGCAGGCCCAGAGCCTCCGCGACCGGCTGGACGGCATGAAGGAAGCCCACGGCGCTCTGGGGGACCGGGCGGCTCTGGAGAGCGGCCGGCGGGAGCTCAAGGAGGGACGGCTGGACGTCCTCCGCCTCGAGGAGCGCCGGATCCTCGACGAGCATCCCTACCTGGCCGGTGAGCCGGACTACGAGCGGCGCTTCCTGGAGGAGACCCGCCGTGCGGAAGAGCGGCGGATCGAGCTCGCGCGGCTGGCGCTCGAGGCCGAGCGGCGGCTCGCGACGCTGCCGGTCCCGGCCGACGACCCCGCGGCGCTCGACGCCGAGCTGGCGGCGGTCGACCGGGAGCGTGAAGCGGCCGAGCTCGAGAGGGATGCCGTCGGGCTCGCCCACCGGACGCTCCTCGGGTGCAAGGACGAGTTCGTCAAGCTCGCCTCGACCCGCCTCGCGGCGATCGTCTCCGAGGTGTTCGCCGATCTGACCGGCGGCCGCTACAGGACGGTGCGGATCGACCCCGCCTCGTTCGAGCTCTCGGCGGACAGTCCGGAGCGGCTGGGGGTGGCCGCCGCGAGCCTCAGCCGCGGCACCCGCGACCAGCTCTGGCTCGCCCTCCGGGTGGCCATCCTGGAGACCCTGGCCCCCGAGCGGGCGCTCCCGCTCGTCCTGGACGATCCCTTCCTCCACTTCGACGACGAGCGGCTGGCGCTGGCCGGGCGCGCCCTCGCGCGGGTCGGGGCGCGGCACCAGGTGCTCCTCTTCACCCACGACTCGCGGCTGACCGCGTGGGACTTTCCCCAGTGGGTGCTGCCGGCCGTCCCGGGCGAGGCGGACCGACCGTCGGGTGATTGACGAGGGGCGCTTCCACGCCTCCGCGCACGATCCTCCACACAGCTCTGTAAATCGTTGATTAGACAGGACTTGTGATAGTACATCCCGACGCCGTGGCGGGCTGGCCCGGGGCGTGCTTGGGCCCGCCGCGGCGTCCGGCACGTCACGGGGAGCGGCGCGGCCGGACGCCGGATCGGCGACGGGTGCGCCGCGCGACGAAACGAAAGGGTCGGCCAGGGAGGGGGCCGGCCCGGCTGGCGGAAGCGCGCGGCCGCCCTCGCCCAACGGTTCGGAGAGCGGAACAACGGGGAGCGAAGCGAAAGGAAGAACGCGCATGAGGAAGTTCAGGCTGATCCGGGCGGCGGGGCTGGCTTGCGCCCTGCTCGTCCTGCCGGTCGGGCAGGCGGGTCCGGGGCCCTGGCCGGGTCCCGAGCCGGCGCAAGCGGCGAGCTGCAAGTGGCGGATCGAGGTCTGCTCGGAGGTCGACCTGGTCGTCTGGAAGGGGACGGTCTGTGTCGAGTACTGCCGCCGCTGACGTGGTGCGGACGGGTTCCGGGAGGGTCGCGCGAGCGGCCCTCCTGGAACGGCCGACCTCGCGTACGGCCGTCGTCTGGCTCACGGCGGCCATCATCGTCTCGTCCTGCGCCCCCGGGGCCGGGGACGATGCGGTGGTCCCGAGAGTCGTAGGCACTTTCGAGGCGCCTCCCGCAGGATACTTCTGGGCTCCCGTTGACGTGGCGGTGGACGGCGAACACGTCTGGGTCCTGGACGCCGGAGCCGGGCAGATCTTCGCTTACGATCGGCTGGGCCGGTACCGGGCGGCGATGGGCCGGAAGGGGCGTGGTCCGGGCGAGCTCCAGGACCCGCTCGCCCTGGGGGTGGCCGGCGACTCGCTGTGGGTCCTCGACGTCGGCAACGGGCGGATCGAGTACTTCGCCCGGTCGGGCCGTCACCTCGGGTCGGCCGGCCTGCCCGAGGGGCTGCCGACGCCGGTCGACCTCGTCCGCTGGAACGGCTCGTTCGTAGGCGCGCTGCCGTTCGGGGAGCATCCGCTCGCCCGGCTGGATCCGGAGGGCCGGCCTTTCCTGTTCGGCGCCGAGCTGGCCGCACGGGCCCGGGAGCTCGCGCCCCGGGACGGCCGGATCCCGGCCATCTACCGGCTCTCCGTCGTCGACGACGAGCTCTGGGCGGCCCATCTCTACCTGCCGCTCGTCGGCATCTTCGGCGAGAATGGCCGGCTCCGGCGACTCCTCGAGTTCGAGGCCCCGGATCCGGAGCCCGAGAAGGCCCGGATCGAGACGTGGGACACGGGGGAGCGCCGGCTGGAACGGTCGCCGCGGCATCCGGCCGGGACGCTCGGCGTCCTGTCGCTGGGAGACGCTCGGCTCCTCCTGACCCACCGCCGGGACGGCACGGGGCGCCAGGTCCTGGTCGCATGGCAGGGGAACCGCGCCGAGGCCCGGACGGCGTGGGGTCCGCCGGAGCTCCTGCTGGTCTCGGCCGCCGGCGCCGGCCCCCGGAGCTATGCGGTCGGCGCCCGGGGGGAGACCGAAGAGCCGGCGGTCGTCGTCATCGAGGCCGGCGCGCCCGGACGTGGCGCGCCCTGAAATCCGTCGGCGGGCGGCCCTAGGCGCGGCGGTCCTTCTCCTGGCCGCCTGCCGGATCGAGACGGATCGCGGCGAGGCGGCGCCGCCCGCGTCCCCGCCGGCCGCGGACACCGTGCGCGCCGAATGCCCGGAGGGCCTGCCCCTCCTCCGCCCGGCGCGTCGACCGGCGGGCCGCGAGATCAGCCGCATCCTGCCGGCGGCCGACGGGGCTCTCCTCGCGAGCCCGGAGGGCCTCTTTCGGGCGGGGGACGGACGGACGGTCCGTCTCCTTCCGGAGGGAAGGGACTGGGCGCTCGAGCAGGGAGTCCTGGCGCGCCTCGGCGAAGGGCGCATCGATCTCTTCGACTACCGCCCGCCCGAGAACCCGGCGCTGCGGGCGACGCTCACGGCCGGGCAGCACGAAACGTCGATCGCTCTGGCGGACGGCGATCTCTTCGTCCACTCGGCCTTCCACGATGACGCCCTCATCCTCCGGCGATCGCTCGAGCACGGCGCCGTCCTGGGCGGGCTCCTCCCCGTCGAGCGAAACCTCTTCCGGACCCTGCTCGAGGGTCCCGGCCGGCTCCACGAGGACGAGGGGACGCTGGTGGCCGGGGCGGGTCGGGTCTTCCACGTGCCTGCCGTCCGGGATCCCGTCGCCGTGCTGGAGACGAGGGGCGGCCGGGGAGTGGTCCTCGAGCTGGCCGGGGGTCGGCGCGGCGAGGCGCGGGTCGATCGGGAGGAAAGGCACGAGGTGCCGCGCTGCCGGCTCTGCATCCGGCGGATACAGATCACGGGCCGGGTGTCGATCGTGCGTCTGTACGCCGCGGCTGCGTTGGCGGAAGGCATCCTCTGGCTCGTCCGGCTGGAGCCGCCGGGCTCTTCGAGCGGGGTCCTCCTGCGGGCCGACGTCGAGGGCCGCGAAGTCCGCGCCTGGCGGCTCGTCCTGCCGGCGCCGCCGACGGCGCTGGCGATCGTGGGCGACACGCTCCTCCTGGCGGCCGACCGCGATCTGTGGGTGCTTCCGGAGCCGACAGCGGGGGCCGGCACAGCCTGTTCGGTTGTCGGCCCCGGAAGCCGTTCCTAGCTTGAGCGCCGATGGGGGAACTGATCGGCGAGAACCAGCTCTACTACCGGAAGGGGTTCGGCCTCAAGGACGAGGTGTCGGGCGAGCTTTCGGATGCCTACCACTCGGATCTGGTGAACCGGATCGTCGCGGCGGGGCACCGGCTCGAGGCGGGCGAGGTGACGATCCGTCTGGCCCGCGAGTTCGGCAACTGCTACGGGGTCGACCGGGCGGTCCAGTATGCGTACGAGACCCGCCGGCGCTTTCCCGACCGGCGGATCTTCCTGACCGGCGAGCTGATCCACAACCCGCACGTCAACCGGGAGATGGTCGCCAAGGGGATCGGTTTCCTGACCGGCCGCTACGCGGGGGACGTCCGGTTCGACACGCTGCGGCCCGACGACGTGGTCCTGCTCCCGGCGTTCGGCGCCCCCACCGAGGAGATGCGGCGGCTCAAGGCGACCGGATGTGTGCTCGTCGACACGACGTGCGGCTCGGTGCTCCTCGTCTGGAAGACGGTCGAGCGGTTCGCCCGCGAGGGGTTCACCGCGGTCATCCACGGCAAGTTCTACCACGAGGAGACGCGGGCCACCGCCTCGCGCGCTCTCGAGCACGAGGGCGGAGCCTACCTGATCGTGCGGGACCTGGAGGAGACGGCGCTCGTCACCGGCTTCATCCGGAAGGGCGAGGCGGCCAGTGACCAGGACGTGACGGTGCTGGCGGACCGGTTCGCCGACGCCACGAGCCCCGGCTTCGACTGGCGGCGGCACCTCGTCCGGGTCGGCGTCGCCAACCAGACTACCATGCTGATGCGGGAGACCGAGGCGGTGGCCGAGGAGTTCCGGAGGGCGATGCGCGACCGCTTCGGGGAAGCCCGGGTCGCCGATCACTTCCGGGCGCTCGACACGATCTGCTCGGCGACCCAGGAGCGGCAGGACGCGGTCGTCGAGCTGCTCGAGGAC
>DASZOP010000064.1:0-5093 GCA_035550715.1 Gemmatimonadota bacterium
CGTGCCGAGGCCCCGTTCATTCGGGGGACCCTGGAGAAGCTCGGCCTGGAACCGCAGGTCGAGGCGATCGGAGTCTACAAGAGCGCGGCGGACATGTTCCGGCGCGACGCCATGACCGACGAGAATCGCGAGGTGACGCGCGGGATCCTGGACGAGCACTACGGACGCTTCGTGGATGCGGTCGTGGAAGCCCGGGACGTCGAGCCGGCGGCGTTCCGGGCGGCGTTCGACCGGGGCGTCTATCTGTCGCACGAGCTGGCCGACCTCGGCCTGGTCGACGGCGAACGGTACGCCGACGAGGTCCGCCGTCAGGCCATCGCGGCCGGCCGGGGCGTCGCGCCCGAGGAGGTCGAGGACGACGAGCTGGAGCGCCGCCTCGTCAGCATCCGGGCGTACGCGGACGACCTCCCCGGCCGTCGCGGACGGGTCGAGGGCGAAATCGGGCTGGTCTACCTGATCGGAGCCATCACCGGGGGCGAGAGCCGCTACGATCCCGTCTTCGGGCGCGTCATGGGGGCGGAGACCGTGGTCGACATGCTGCGCGACGTGGCCGCCGACGAGGAGCTCGAGGCCGTCGTCCTCCGGATCGAGAGCCCGGGCGGCGACGCCATCGCCAGCGAGGAGATCTGGGCGTCCATCGAGGAGCTCGCGAAGGATCTCCCGGTGATCGTCTCGATGGGTGACGTGGCGGCCTCGGGCGGCTACTACATCGCGGCGGGGGGAGATCGGATCGTGGCCGCGCCGACCACGCTGACCGGCTCGATCGGCGTCTTCGGCGTTCTCTTCAACGCCCAGGAGACGTGGCGCAAGCTGGGCGTGTCCTGGGACACAGTGAAGACCAACCCCGCGGCCGACTTCCCGACCATGACCCGACCCCTGACCGAGCCCGAGCGGGAGAGGTTCCGCGAGGTCATCGCCGACCTCTACCGGAGCTTCGTCGAACGCGTCGCCCGGGGGCGCGGCATGACGGAGCAGGAGGTCGACCGGGTCGGGCAGGGCCGCGTGTGGACGGGGGCCCAGGCCGTCGGCCAGGGGCTGGTCGACGAGGTGGGCGGGCTCGAGACGGCGCTCAGGTTCGCCAAGGAGGAGGCCGGGATCGATGCCGATGCGCCGGTCGACCTGCACGTCTATCCGGCTCCCGAGGGGCTGATGGAGCGGCTGAGGGACGCCTTCGCGCTGCGCTCGATGAGCGAGGGGGGGCACGAGCTTCCCGCTTCGGTCGAGCAGGTCATGGCCCGGGCCGCGCTCGTCCGGCTCGCCGACACCGTGACCGGGCTGGCGGCCGCGCTGCGCGAGGGGCCGATGCGGCCGCTGGCCGTCCTGCCGTACGTTCCGGTCATCCGCTGACGCTCCCTTCCCCGAAGCCGGTGGCGTCCTGACCTCGGTCGACGACCGGGAGGCGGACGGCCGCCTCGAGCTCGATCCGGAGAGCATGCGAAAGCTGGGGTACCGGGTGGTCGACCTCCTGGTCGACCACTGGGCCACGCTCCGGGATCAGCCGGCCGGCCGGCGCACGGGACGTGAGGAGCTCGAGCGGCTCCTCCGGGAGCCGCCGCCCGAAGACGGACGCGACCCCGAGGAGGTCCTTCGTCGGGTCGAGATCGACGTGCTCGGGAACATGGGGCGCGTCCACCACCCGCGGTTCTTCGCCTTCGTGCCGGGGCCCGGCAACTGGATCGGCGTGCTGGGCGACCTCCTGGCTGCGGGGACGAACGTCTTCGCGGGGACCTGGTTCGAGGCTTCGGGACCGGCCGTGGTCGAGCTCGTGACCGTCGACTGGCTTCGGACGTGGTGCGGGCTCCCGGCCCGCGCGGGCGGGCTCTTCGTCAGCGGCGGGTCGATGGCCAACCTGACGGCTCTGGCGGTCGCGCGACGAATCGCGCTGGAGGACCGCGTTTCGGGCGCGGTGGCGTACTGCTCGGATCAGACCCATTCGGCCGTCGATCGCGCCTTCGCGGTGCTGGGTTTCGAGCACGTTCAGGTGCGCCGACTGCGCTCGGACGACGACCAGCGACTCTCGATCCCCGCCCTGCAGGACGCCATCGCCGCAGACCGTTCCGCCGGGCGGCGCCCGTTCTGTGTCGTCGCCAACGCCGGAACGACGAACACCGGGGCGGTCGATCCGCTCGCCGACGTGGCCGACCTCTGCCAGGCGGAGGGGATCTGGATGCACGCCGACGCCGCCTACGGCGGGGCGGCCCTCCTGTGCGAGCGCGGCCGCCGCGAGCTGGAGGGCCTGGAGCGGTCGGACTCGCTGGCCCTCGATCCCCACAAGTGGCTGTTCCAGCCGTTCGAGATCGGTTGCGTGCTGGTTCGCGACCGGCGCTGGCTGCCAACGACGTTCCATGTCCTGCCGGACTATCTGCGGGACGTCGAAACGCGTCACGGCGAGGTCAACTTCGCGGACTACGGCATCCAGCTGACGCGCGGCTTCCGTGCGCTCAAGCTCTGGATGTCGATCCAGGTCTTCGGGGTGGCGGAGTTCCGGCGGGCGGTGGAGCGCGGGATCGAGAACGCGGAGCGCGCGGAGAAGCTCCTCCGTAGAGCCGGGGTCTGGCGGATCGTCACGCCGGCCCGGATGGGGGTCGTGACCTTCACCTGGTCCCCGCCCGGGGTTCCCTCGGCCGAGGCCCGCGAGGCCACCCAGGGCCTCGTCGAAGCGGCGCTCGAGGATGGGACCACGCTGATCAGCTCGACGACCCTGGGCGGCGAGCCGGTGCTCAGGATCTGTGCGATCAACCCGCGCACGACGACCGCCGACCTGGAGACGTCGGTGGAGCGGCTGGCAGAGCTGGCCGGAAGGGCCCCGCGCGCTTGACGCCGAGAGGAGTCGTGACGGGGGCGCGGGGACCGACGATGTGGTATACTTGAACAGTAAACCCCACCCGATTCCACGCAGGAGGATGAAACGTGTTCAACAGATTGGCAGTGGCTCTGGTCACACTGGCTGTCGCGGGGGCCTGCAGCGCGCGGAGCGAGCAAGCCGCGGGCTCGGGCTCCGAGATGGGCAGCGCGACACACTGGCACACCAAGGTCTACCGCGCCGAGGGAGGCAAGGAGGCCGGCCAGAAGTCGATCGTCCACTCGACCATGACCCGTCTCGACGATTCCCGGACGCGTGCGTCGGTCACGCTCCCCGGCCTGCTCCCGCGGGGGACGTACGCCTGGGGCGTCTACGAGGGCTCGTGCGAGTCCCCGGGTCGGCTGATGGGCAGCGAGAGCGACTACCCCGTCATCGAGCCCGATGACAACTCGATGGGATCGTTCACGGCCGTGATCAACGACAACGTGTCCGGGAGCGGCAGCTACGTCCTGCAGGTCTTCACGAACGGCGGGACGCGCGACACGCTGCTGGGGTGCGCCAAGCTTCGCGTCGGCACGGAAGAGGACGCCGCGGACGAGGCCTGACCGCCGCTAAGGCTCGAGCAGGACTTTCCCCGAAGTCTGTCGGTTTTCGAGGAGGCGGTGCGCCTGACCCGCCTCCTCGAGCGGCAGGATCCGATCGATCCAGACGTCCAGCTTTCCTTCCCGCGCCCAGCCGAAGACCTCCTCTGCACGACGGTCGAGCTCGTCGCGATCGCGCGCGTAGTCGAACAGGGTCGCCGTCGTGAGGGTCCGGCTCCCCAGGACCTCGCGGGGACGGAAGGGCTCGACCGGCCCGCTCGACTGCCCGAACAGGACGACGTGCCCGCGGATCCGTGTCGCCCGTACGGTCCCCTGGAACGTCGCGCGCCCGACGCCGTCGATCGCGAGGTCCACGCCGCGGCCGCCGGTCGCCTGGAGCACGCGCTCGACGAAGTCCTCCTCGTCGTAGCGGATCACGAGATCGACTCCGAGCGTCCTCAGCCGCCGCGCCTTTTCCTCCGATCCGCAGGTCCCGAAGACGACCGCGCCAGCGAGCCGCGCCATCTGGACGGCCAGGTGGCCGACCCCGCCGGCGGCGGCATGGACGAGCACGGCGTCACCCGGGGCCAGCGGCCGGATCGTCCGCGTCAGGTAGTGGGCGGTCATCCCCTGTAACGGAAGCGCGGCCCCGAGGAGGGGGTCGAGTCCGTCGGGGATACGGATGAGCCGCTCCGCGGGGTGGACGATCCGCTCGGCGTAGGCCCCGCGGGCGTCGAAGAACGCGACCCTGTCCCCCTCCGCCCACCCCCGCACCCCGGGGCCGAGGCCGTCCACCCGGCCCGCCCCTTCCTTGCCCGCCACGGCTGGAAGCGGTCCCGGATCGTAGAAGCCGCTCCGCAGATAGGTGTCGATGTAGTTGAGGCCCGCCCGGTCGAGCCGGATCCGGACCTCGCCCGGTCCGGGCTCGGGGACCGGGACCTCGTCGACCTGGAGAACCTCCGGCCCCCCCGTATGGTGGAAGCTCACCGCGCGCGTGGCAGCCCCTCAGCTCGAAGGGATCAGCACCATGGGGCCCGTGGGCGCCGCCGTCCCCGGCGCCGGCTCCACCGTCACCGCCAGGGCGTCGACCCCCTCGACCAGCGACCGGTCCGTGATCTCTAGACGCGCCCGGCCGCCCTCCCCGGGCCGGAACGTCCCGGCCGGGCGCGGCGTCCCGTCGTGGATCGCCCACAGCTCGTAGACGTCGCGCGGCTGGAGGATCGGGAGGTCGTACGCGAACAGGATCGCCCGGCCGGTCGCCGGATCCAGGAACACCCGCGCGCGGGCGCCCGGGCTCGGCCCGGTGCCGGTGAGGGAGTGCACGCGCGAGCCGGGGCCGCTCAGGACCTCCAGGTCGGACCTGAGATCGGCCAGGCGGGCGGCCGTCGTGTCGGCTTCGGCGAGCCGATCCCGCGCCTCCTCGACCTCCGATGCCAGGCGCTCGGCCCGGTCCCGGAGCCGAAGGTTGGACACCCCCAGAAAGAGCGCCAGCGCCGCGGCGATCCCGGCCACCGCCCAGGGTAGCCACGCCCGCTCCCGGCGACGGATCGGGGTCACCGGCGCCTGGCCGTCCGATCCTTCGACCGCGGCCAGCACTCGCTCCCTGAGCCGGTCGGGCGGGCTGACCGGCGGGGCGTCGAGGGCGATCGTCCCCAGGGCTTCGGCGAGCTCGCGTCGGGCGCGGGCGCCTGCGCCCCCGCGGCGCTCCA
>DASZOP010000065.1:0-17826 GCA_035550715.1 Gemmatimonadota bacterium
TCCGCCGCAAAGACCCCGCAGCGCCACGCCCCTTCCGCGTGCCGTGGGTGCCCCTGATCCCGCTGCTCAGCGTGGCGAGCTGCCTGGGGCTCATGCTCGGACTTCCGCTCGACACCTGGATCCGGCTGCTCGTGTGGCTCGTGATCGGGCTCGTGATCTACTTCCTGTATGGCCGTCGGCACTCCGTCCTGGGCAGGCGTCAGGAGCTCGGGGAACGCGCCGCCTTCGCCGACCCGGCCGCTAGGTGAAACCGCCCGGGATTCGGTCTTGAACCGACGGGCGGGCTCCTCCTCGCCTCCAGGCGAACCGACGGGGCGGGACGTTCGCCGCCTCTTCAGGCGCAAGTCCTTCGACGCGACCTCGCTGGGAACGCCCCTCCACAGGACCTTGGGGGTGTGGCAGCTTACCGCCCTCGGGGTCGGAGCGACGGTGGGCGCCGGGATCTTCTCGGGCTCGGGGAGCGCCGTGGCGGGCGGCGCGCATCACCTCGGGGCCGGGCCCGCCCTGGTGATCTCCCACGTCCTGGTCGCCGTGGCGTGCGGCTTCGCCGCCCTCTGCTATGCCGAGTGGGCGGCCATGGTCCCCCTGTCGGGGAGCGCGTACACCTATGCGTACGCGTCCTTCGGCGAGCTGATGGCCTGGATCATCGGCTGGGACCTGATCCTCGAGTACGCGGTCGGGAACGTAGCGGTGGCGATCTCCTGGTCGGCGTATTTCGACACGCTGCTCGAAGGGTTCGGTCTCTCTCTGCCGCGGTGGCTGATCACCGATCTGCGAACGGCAGGCTCCGCCCACGAGGCCATGACGATCGACCCCGCGGGAGCCACCGCGGCGATCCGCGAAGCCGCCGCAGCGTGGACCTCGGCGCCCCAGATCTTCGGCCAGCCCGTGATCTTCAATCTACCGGCCGTCCTCATCGTGGCGTTCGTCACCTGGGTGCTGTACGTCGGCATCCGTGAGAGCGCTTCGATGAACGCCTTCATGGTCGCGCTCAAGATCGGGATCCTGCTCTTCTTCATGGCAGTGGGGGCCTTCTGGATACGGCCCGAGAACTGGACGCCTTTCGCGCCCAACGGGTGGGCGGGGATCTCGGCCGGCGCGGCGATCATCTTCTTCGCCTACATCGGCTTCGACGCCGTGTCCACCGCCGCCGAAGAGGCACGCGCCCCGCAGCGGGACATGCCGCGCGCCATCATCGCGGCCTTGATCATCACGACGCTGCTCTACATCCTGGTGACCCTGGTCATGACGGGGCTTCTGCCCTGGCGCGAGCACGGCACGGCCGACCCGCTGGCCTCGGCACTGGCCGTCAGGGGGTACGAATGGGCGGCCGGGATCGTCGCGATCGGGGCGGTCGCAGCGATGGCGTCGGTCCTGCTCGTCTTCCAGCTCGGCCAGTCGCGAATCTTCTTCTCGATGGGACGGGACGGGCTCCTTCCCGGGTGGGCCTCACGCGTTCATCCGCGACACAAGACTCCGCACATCACGACCCTGCTGACCGGCCTGTTCGTGGGATTCTTCGCGGCGTTCGCCGACATCCACGAAGTCATCGAGCTGACCAACATCGGGACCCTCTTCGCCTTCATCCTGGTGGCCGGCGGCGTCCTCGTCCTGCGCGTGCGGGAGCCGGATCGGGTGCGTCCTTTCCGGGTCCCGGCGGCCTGGCTGACCGCACCGGCGGCGATCCTCGCGTGCGGCTACCTCATGCTGCAGCTGCCGGGCGTCACGTGGATCCGGTTCGTCCTCTGGCTCGGCGTGGGGCTGGTGCTCTATGCCCTGTACGGAGCCCGGCGCAGTGTGGTGGGGGAGTCGCGCGAGCTCTAGCCCTTCGGCGCACGGACCATACCGATTCCGTCAGGCGTGGCTGCTCAGAGGTCCTTGTCGTTCGGGGGAATCACGGTCAGGTCGCGGACGGCGAAGACGTCGGACGACCCGGCCAGCTCGACCCGGATCGTCGTTTCCCCGACCTCGACGCCGGTGATCTCCGCGACGGTCGTGTCGAAGCCGGGCTTCGGGGACACCGTCGCGATCGACGGGTTTCCAGTCGACCATGCGAAACCCGCCCTTACCTCGCGGCTGTTGTCGTCGAAGGCCTTGGCCTCGAGCTCGCACTCCCGATCCATGATCACGCGCGGGGCTGAGGCTCCGCAGCTGCCCGCCGTGATCTCCACGCGGACCGCATCGAGGGGGTCGAACACCATCGGGAGGTCGCTGCACGCGGGCAGGAGCAGAACCAGAAGGCCGGGCGTCCAGGGCGTGATTTTCACCGTTCTCATCATCAGCGCCGGCTGGCGCGGATCTCCCAGCGGGCGTCGACCTCCGCGTCTCCGCACATCGCCCTCAGCTCGCGCGTGCCTCGCAGGGTCTGGACGAGCGCCAGATCGCCGGGCACCTCACGGATCGTGTACGATCCTTCGAAGACCGGCGGACCGCCGATCGTGGTGCACTCGATGGCGGCCATCGGATCGGGGAGGCCGCTGACCGCGAAGGTGATCGCCTGGCCGCGGATCGAACCCAGGATCTGACCCACCCGATTGGTGATGTCGGCGCACGGGCCCGACGCGTCGATGTCGATCGTTCCGGTGAACTGGATCCCCCGGTCCGAATCCAGATCGGCGTCCCCGGTGCACCCGGCCGAGATGGACGTCCCGGGAACGCTGAAGGAGTGGGTCACGCTGAATCGGCCGTCGAACTCGACGAGGTCGGGCTGGATGAACGGATCGGCCAGGCCGACCGGGTCGGAACAGGCCGAGAAGCAGAGGGCGACGACCGCGAAGACGGCGCCCGCGGGCGGGAAAGACCGACTCATGATCTGGTCACCAAAGGGTAGTCGATCCGGCACGGTTTAACCGCCCGCCGGGTCAAAACCGCCGCTCGACCCGTTGAAGGGACCGCCTGCGGGCGCCACACCCATCGGGCGTTCCCCCCCCCGCCGGGATCGGCAGCTTCCCCTACCGCAGAACCTCGTATGGATTGATCGGCGTCCCGCCGTGGCGTCGGAAGGGCGCGATGGTCTTGGTGATCGCCAAATGGAGGTGCGGGGTGTCGGGGGGCGCGTTGCCGGAGGTACCGACGAAGCCGAGCACGTCCCCCTTTTCGACCGCCCGTCCCTCGGCCAGCCCGTCGGCGTACCTTTCCAGATGCGCGTAGTAGTAGACGAACTCGCCGGTCGGGTCGAACTGGTAGACGACGATTCCCCCACCCCCCTGACTCGGATCGAGGCTCGCGATCGTCCCGTCGTCGACCGCGACCACGGGCGTCCCGCGCGGTGCCAGGACATCGAGCGCCTGGTGCGTCCGGAACCCCGAGCGAGGATCGTGGAAGTCGTCCCGGAGATCATCGGGGTCGACGTCCGCGACCGGCACCTCGAGGTTCCGGCCCCTGAGCGTTGCGACCAGGCTTGCCAGCGAGTCGCCATCGATCGGCTCCGGTCCATCGGCCGGGAGGGCCTCACCGGGGACCGGAACCTCCGGGCGGGGCGCGGGCTCGGGTCTCGCGGGCGGCACGATGGCGTCGGAATCGGGGGGGGCGGACGACCTGATCGGCCGCATCGCGAGACCCCGCTCGCCGGAGCCCGGCAGAAGCCCCGCGGCAAGCGCCACGAAGGCCCCTCCGATCGCGAACCCGGCGACCACCAGGAGCGCCACGGGCAGCGCATTCAGGAGATCGGACAGCCGTCTCGTCATCGTCAAGGTAAGACCCCTCAGGGGCTTCGACGTGCCGCGACCCGTCCCGTGGTGGCCGGCACGCAGAGCGGACGCCCCCTCCTCCAGCGACTATATTCCATGTTTCCCGTCCGCACTCATTTTCGAGGATCCGAGGAGGTAGACCCATGCTTCGATCCCTCAAGGCGCTGGGCGTCTCAGCCGCGATGATCGTCACCGCGCTGGCGTGCCAGGAGCAGGCGACCGAGCAGTCCGGCGCGACGGAAGAGGAAGTCGCCCCGAACGCCGACGTCACCGCCATGATCGACGAGAAGGACACGGCCTTCGAGCAGGCCATGCTGGCCGGCGATGTGGACGCCATGGTCGCCAACTACGCACCCGACGCCGTGGTCCAGCCGCCCATGATGCCCGGCAGCTCGGGAACCGAATCCATCCGCGCCCTCTACGACGGCATGGTGGCCGAGGGAGCGCCCACCAGCTTCGACATCGTCACCGACAACGTGACCGTCGCCGAGTCCGGCGAGCTGGCCTACGAGACCGGCCACTACACGGCCGCCGGCCAGATGGAGGGCGAGACGTGGGAGGCCCAGGGCAAGTATCTCACGGTGTGGAAGAAGAACGCCGAGGGACAGTGGCAGACCGTCGCCCTGTCGTGGAGCCCGAACGCGACGCCGCCCGCCATGGAGTACGCGGAGGAAGAGGCGAAGAGCGAAGCTCCGGCGACCGAGCCGGCTCCTGAGACCGGCACCACCGACCCCCAGGGCCAGACGAACTGACGCCCCGAGGAGCGCTGAATTCGAAGCCCCCTCGATCCACGGGGGGGCTTCGTTTTTTTGGCCTGTAAGGCAGCCTACTTGTTCTCCCCGGCGCGAGTCTCGATAATGAAGGCCAGATGAGCCGGGGCGACCCCTACATCCGCTGGTTCGAGGACCTGACCGGCGACGACATCTCGCTGGTGGGGGGGAAGAACGCTTCCCTGGGCGAGATGATGGCCGGCCTCCAGGACGTCGGGATCCGAGTGCCGCGCGGCTTCGCCATCACGACCGCCGCCTACCGCCGGTTCATCGAGCACAACGAGATCGAGGAGGAGATCCAGGCGCACCTCCGCGGCTACACGGGCGGGGAAGAGGCGCTGTCCCCGGCCGGCCTCGCGATCAGGGCCCTGTTCCGCGAGGCCGAGTTTCCCGACGATCTAGGCGATTCGATCTGCTCGACCTACCGGGAGCTATCCCAGAAATACGACGAGGAGCGGACCGATGTGGCGGTGCGCTCGAGCGCGACCGCCGAGGACCTGCCGGAGGCGAGCTTCGCCGGTCAGCTGGACACGTTCCTCAACATCCGCGGCGAGCACGCCCTGCTCGAGGCCTGCCGTGAGTGCTACGCCTCGCTGTTCACCGACCGTGCGCTCGCCTACCGCCAGAAGCGGGGGTTCGACCAGACGGTGGTCTCGCTCTCTCTCGGTGTTCAGAAGATGGTGCGGAGCGACACCGCCGGGTCCGGGGTCATGTTCACGCTCGACACCGAGAGCGGATTCCCGGATGTCGTCCTGATCAACGCCTCGTGGGGTATCGGGGAGCTGGTCGTGGCCGGCGCCGTCATCCCCGACCAGTATCTGGTGTTCAAGCCGCTCCTCGACCGCAGCGACCGGATGCCGATCATCGAGAAGACGGTCGGCGAGAAGGCCAAGAAGCTGATCTACGCCCGCCGGGTGGAAGGGCCGACGGTCACCGTCGAGACGTCGCTCGTAGAACGTCGGGCGTTCGTCCTCGACGACGACGAGATCCTGCAGCTCGCCCGCTGGGCGGCCCAGATCGAGCGCCACTACGGGATGCCGATGGACATCGAGTGGGCCAAGGACGGGCAGTCGGGACGGCTCTTCATCGTCCAGGCCCGGCCGGAGACCGTCCACTCGCGCGACCATCGGGCCACGCTCCGGGTCTACCGGCTCACCGAGCCCGGCACGCCGGTGCTCCGCGGGATCTCGGTCGGCGGCGGCATCGCGGTCGGACGCGTGGTCCGGCTCTCGAGCCCGGAAGAGGCCGACCGCGTCGACGCCGGAGACATCCTGGTGACCGAGATGACCGACCCGGCCTGGGGACCGATCATGGAGAAGGTGGCCGGCATCATCACCGACCAGGGCGGACGGACGTGCCACGCGGCGATCGTGAGCCGCGAGCTCGGGATCCCGGCCGTGGTCGGCACGGGGGACGCGACCCGGCTCCTGGATCCCGGATCGGAAGTCACGCTGTCGTGCGCCGAGGGTGACGAGGGACGCGTGTACGCAGGGAAGCTGCCATTCGAGATCGAAGAGCACGACCTGGCCGACGTCCCCGAGACCCGGACGCAGATCATGCTCAACATCGCCAGCCCCGATGCCGCCTTCCGCTGGTGGCGGCTTCCGTGCGAAGGGATCGGGCTCGCGCGGATGGAGTTCATCATCAACAACATCATCAAGATCCATCCGATGGCGCTGATCCGCTTCCACGAGATCCAGGACGAGAAGGCGCGTGAGGAGATCCTGCGGCTGACGGCGGGCTACGCAGACCGGGCCGGGTATTTCGTGGAGCGGCTCGCACGCGGTATCGCCAAGATCGCGGCGAGCCAGTATCCGGCTCCGGTGATCGTGCGGATGAGCGATTTCAAGACCAACGAGTACGCCGATCTGATCGGCGGGCGTCAGTTCGAGCCCGACGAGTCGAACCCGATGCTCGGATTTCGCGGCGCCTCGCGCTACTACTCGGACGAGTACCGGGAGGGGTTCGCGCTGGAGTGTCGGGCGATCAAGATGGTTCGCGAGGAGATCGGGCTCGACAACGTCGTCGTCATGATCCCGTTCTGCCGCACGCTCGACGAAGCCGACCAGGTGATCCACGTGCTGGCCGACCACGGTCTGCACCGGGGTCGTGACGGGCTCGAGGTGTACGTGATGTGCGAGATACCCTCCAACATCGTCCTCGCCCGTCAGTTCGCTGAGCGTTTCGACGGCTTCTCGATCGGCTCCAACGACCTGACCCAGCTCGTGCTCGGGGTCGACCGGGACTCGGGCCGACTTGGGGCGCTCTTCGACGAGCGGAACGAGGCGGTGAAGGCGATGATCGAGACCCTGATCGAAGTCGCCAAGGAGACGGGCACCAAGGTCGGGATCTGCGGTCAGGGCCCCAGCGATCACCCCGACTTCGCCCAGTTCCTGGTCGAGGCGGGGATCGACTCCATGTCGCTGAACCCGGACAGCGTGGTCGAGGTCAAGCGCCGCGTGGCGGAGACCGAGGAGCGGCTGGCGCCCATCGCGGGCCGCGTCGGATCGAAGAGGGTCTCCATTCCGGACGTCGGTTCCCAGCCGACGTTCCCCTCGACACCACCGAGCTCCTGACCTGTGAGCCACGCCCCCACGGAGGGCGCCACGAGCCGTCTCGCGATCGACCTCGACGACGTGCTCGCGGCCCGGGACCGGATTGCGGGCGCGGTGCATCGTACGCCGGTCCTCACTTCGCGGCTGCTCGACGAGCGGACCGGTCGCGAGCTCTTCTTCAAGTGCGAGAACCTCCAGCGGGCCGGGTCCTTCAAGATCCGGGGCGCGACGAGCAAGATCCGCTCCCTGAGCGCGGTCGAGCGCGAACGCGGGGTGGTGGCGTTCTCGTCGGGAAACCACGCCCAGGCGGTGGCCCTGGCGGCCGGCGAGGCGGGGGTCGACGCCGTCATCGTGATGCCGGTGGACGCGCCGCGCGCCAAGCGGACGGCGACCGCCGCCTACGGGGCCCGCGTCGTCGGCTACGACCGGATGACCGACGACCGCGAGGAGATCGCCCGCCGGATCGTCGAGGAGGAGGGCCGCGTGCTCGTCCCGCCGTACGACGATCCGCTCGTCATGGCCGGACAGGGTACGGCCGCCCTGGAGCTACTGGAGGACGTGCCGGAGCTGGACGCGGTCGTGGTCCCGGTCGGTGGCGGCGGCCTCCTGGCGGGGACGGCCACCGCGCTCCTCGGGTTCGAAGGAGTCCGGGCCTACGGGGCCGAGCCCGCCGCCGCGGACGACACCGCGCGCTCGCTCGAGCTCGGCCGGCGGATCACGATCGATCCGCCCGACACGGTCGCCGACGGCGCTCGTGTGCAGACGCCGGGCTTCCTGACGTTCCCGGTGGTCCGGGAACGGGCCGAGGCGGTGGTACGGGTTTCCGAGGCGTCCCTGGTTCGAGCGGTCGAGCTGCTCATGAGCCGGATGAAGATCGTCGTCGAGCCGACCGGGGCGCTCGCGGCCGCTGCGGCGCTCGAGGGTGAGATCCCGGCGGATGCCGGCCGGATCGGCATCGTCCTGTCCGGAGGCAACGTGGATCCGGCTACGCTGGCCCGGCTGATCGGGGAAGAGCCGCGGGGCTAGCCTCGGGAGGCGGCGTCACCCCGGCGGTCCGGGCCCACCGGTCTCGGGGAGGCGTTCGACGCCCCTGGCCGCGAGCGGGCCATCTCGCGATAGAGCGTGTCGTACTCGTCGAGATACCGCTCCCCCGTGAACCGCTCGAGGGCGCGGGCGCGGCCCTTTCGGCCGAAGGCTTCGGCGAGGCCCGGCCGCCCGAGGAGCGTCGCGACGGCCTCGGCCAGCCCGGCCGGGTCCCCCGGCTCGAAGAGGAACCCCGTTTCTCCATCTTCGACGACCTCGGGGAGCCCGCCCGTCCGCGAGGCGACGACCGGCCTCTCCATCTGGGCCGCCTGCAGCGCCACCAGGCCGAACGCCTCGCCGCCCAGGGACGGCACGAGGACGACCGCCGCCTTCCGGATCGCCGCGGGCACCTCGGCGGGAGCGATCCAGCCTGGGAACTCGACCGCTCCGGTGACACCGAGACGGCTCGCTTCCGCCCGGAGGGCGGCGGCGGCGGGCCCTTCCCCCGCCACCACGAGCCGGACGCCCGGGAAGCGTCCGCGGATCCGGGAGAAGGCCTCGATGGCGAGCCCGAACCCCTTCTGCTCGGTGAGTCGACCCACGCACAGCAGGACGGGCGGGCCGGCCGGCACCGGATGATGCGGGAGCGCCGGCGGGGGCATCCCGTTCAGGATCGTCGAAGATCGCGGCGTGACCTCCGGAAAGCGCCGCCGGACGTCCTCGAGGACCGCCCGCGAGCAGCAGGCGATCCAGTCGGCCCGGTCCAGCAGGTGGGGGGCGAGGGCGCCCCCTTCCGGGTCCGACGGGAACAGGTCGTGCCGGGTCACCAGGAGCGGCGTCGCGGACCCGGCCATCGCCCGGGCGCAGAAGAAGGCGGGGTAGGCGAGAGTATGGAGGTGAACGAGATCGGGGCCGAAGGCATGGAGGTGATCACGCAGGTCCTGTTGCAGGCTGACGATCGCCGCCGGGTCGCGCTTCTCGAGCGCCGCATAGTACGGAAATCGGGCGACCGGGATCCCGAAGTAGGAGTCCCGCTCGGCCAGGCCCTTCCCCGCCTGGGTGACCACGCCGAGCTCGTGTCCGCGAGCCTGGAGGCCGCGGGCGAGCTGGGCGCCGATCACCTCCGCGCCCCCGATCGATGGCCAGAACTCGTGAGTCCACCAGAGGACGCGCATCCTCAGTCGGGGCGGGCCTCGGAACCCTGCTCCGGAAGCCAGTCGAGCAAACGCCGGGTGTGGGTCAGATCGTACGGGGAGTCCGGCACGGAGACGCCATAGACCACGTGGTAACCGGTCACGTCCGCCTCCACACAGCGCCTCAGGAGGCTCGCCATGTCGCGACGGCCGATCCAGCGCCGGCGGAGCCACGGGTTCAGCGAGGGACGACCTTCCGGCGGACAGTGCCCGATCCGCACCGCGATCAAGGTCTGGAGCCGACCCTCGTCCACGAACATGCGACCCGCGATCTCGCCGATGGCTTTGGAGAGGCCGTAGGTCGTGAGCGGACGGGGCGCGGCGTCGGAGCCGATGCCGACCTCATGTCCGGGGGATCCTTCGCGGTCGTGGTCGGTGGCGCGGATGGCCCAGCCGGAGCTTCCCATGACGACCCTGGGCACGCGGTGCCACGCGGCGGCCTCGAGGACGTTCCAGGTCGCGTCGATGTTGTCGCGCCGGATCCGCGCCCAGCCGCCGGCGCGGAAGCTCGCGCCGTGAAGGACGGCGGCCAGATGGAGAACTACGTCCGCGTCCGCGAACGCGGTCTCCCAGCGGGCCCCTCGTCCCCGCCGGGAAGGCGCCGAGTCCGCCGAAGAGAGGTCCCCCACGATCGAGGAGCGGCCCGCGACCCGGCGACGGTCGATCAGGACGAGATCGTGGTCCTCCTCAAGCTCTTCGGTCGCGATTCGACCGATGTTTCCGGCGGCGCCGGTGATCACGATGCGCATGGCGGACGGACCCTCGGGAGGGGAAACTAGGCCGGCCCGACAGGGGGGCACAAGCAGGATCGGAGCCACGGGATCGAATGGGTCGAACCAGAGCCGAGAACGCGAAGCTCCTCGAGGCGGATCTCCGCGAGCGGGTCCTTTCCTACTGGTACGACGCCATGGACCGGGCGCGGGGAGGGTACAGGGAGCGCGAGACCTTCCCGTCGTGGGGGGCGCGGCTGCGAGCCACCGCCGGAAGGGCCAAGCGGCGGCTCACGAGGGACCCCCGTCCGCCCCTGCCCGGGTGGGGCGGACGCCACCTCGTCAACCAGTCGCGGCTCGTCTGGACCTTCTCCAACGTCCACAACCGGGGCTATGGCGACGCCGGGCACGACTACCGCGAGGCGGCCCGGTGCGGATACCGGTTTCTGACCGAGTGCCTCCTCGATCCGCGGCACGGCGGCTTCGCGTGGCTGGCGGACGGCCACGGCCGGGTCGTCGACCGGCGAAAGCTCCTCTACGGACAGGGGTTCGCCCTCTACGCCCTGGTAGAGTATCACCGGGCGACGGGTCTACCGGAGCCGCTCGAGCACGCGCGCTCGCTGTTCGCCCGGGTCCAGGAGCGGATGCACGACGAGCAGAACTCCGGATGGATCGAGCACTGCGACGCCGACTTCACCCCGCTGGCCCCTCATGTCCTGGTCCCCGGAATGCCCGGGACCGGCCTGAAGAGCGCCAACGCCCACCTCCACTGGATGGAGGCCCTGAGCGAGCTCGCCGAAGCGATCCCGGAGCCGCCGGTGCTGGCGGCTCTCGAAGAATCGGTGCGCATCAACACCACGCGGTTCTTCCCGACGGATCCCGGCGCGGGTCGCGCTCTGCTCGAGCCGGACTGGAGCGTACCGGCGGGGCGGCCCGAATCCATCTCCTATGGCCACAACCTCGAGTTCGCCTGGCTCCTGGTCCGCGCCCACCAGGTCCTCGGAGCGTCACCGGACTGGGACCACTTCGACGCCCTCGTGGGGCACGCCATCGAATTCGGGTTCGACCACGAGGAGGGAGGCTTCCACTCGACCGGGCCGCCGAGCGGCCGGGACAAGATCTGGTGGGTCCAGGCCGAAGGCCTGGCGGCGCTCACCGACGGCCTCCTTCACCGGCGGGACGAGCGTTACGAGCGGACCCTCGATCGGCTCCTGGAATGGATCGTGGAGCGGCAGCGTCTGGCGAGCGGTCTCTGGGCGCCGCGCGTGGATGCCCGGGGACGGCCCGGACCGATCCTGGCCCACGGCGCGTTCAAGTCCGCCTATCACGAGGTTCGGGGGGTGACGAAGTTCGTGGCCGCGTTCAGCGCGGGCGGCCTCGACTGACACGGCTCACCGCTCGATGCGAGCGGCCGCGGGGGAGCGCCGCGCGATCCGGCGGTAGAGCGCGTCGTAGCGGTCGATGCAGAGCCGGAGTCCGAACCTCCGGATGGCCCTCTCCCGTCCCGCGCCGCCCATCCGGCGCGCGGTCTCGGGCCGCTCCAGCAGGAAGGCGATCGCTTCGGCGACCGCCGCGTCGTCCTCCTTCTCGACGACGAGCCCGGTCTCGCCATGGGCCACGACCTCGGGCAGCGCGCCCGCGCGCGTGACCACGACGGGCCGGGCCATCAGGGCGGCCTCCAGGGCCACCAGCCCGAACGTCTCCTCCCAGCGCGACGGCATGACCACGATCGTGGCGGCGTTCAGGTAGGGAGGGATCTCCGGGACGCGCCCCGGGAAGTCGACCCGCCCTCCCAGGTTCAGCTCGGCCGCCTGGTGCTCCAGCGCGGGCCGCTCGGGGCCGTCCCCGATCACCGTCAGCCGAAGCTCGGGGAAGCGCGCGGTCAACCTGGCGAACGCCCTCAGGGCGACGTCGAGTCCTTTGTCACGCACGTGTCGACCCAGACAGACCAGCCGGGGCGGGTCGAAGGGCAGCGGCGCCGGCTCGAGCGCGGGGGGGTCGAGCCCGTTGTGGATGACCGACGTCCGGGGAGCGGCCGCGGGGGCGATCCGCAGGATCGAGTCCCGCTGGGTGTCCGAGACGCAGACGATCTCGTCCGCGGTCCGGAAGGCGTCGCCCAGGACCGTGCCGGTGCCGGTGGCCTGGTCGGTCAGCGGGGCGTGCGGCGTGAAGATCCAGGGCGCCGGGAACGACCGGGCGGAATGCAGGTGGAACAGGAGGCCCGGGCCGACGGACTGCACGTGGATCAGGTCGGGAGCGAACGCCTCCTTGATCTCCACCGCACGGCGCCGTGTGCGGGCCATCCGCGCGACGTCGCGATCGGCCACCGCCGCGAAGAACGGGAGTCGGTGGACGGGCAGCCCTTCGTGGTCGTCCAGGTCGGGGAGATCCAGCGGGCCGTGCGAGGTCACGATCTCGAAGTCGTGTCCACGCCTGCGGAGGCCGGCGAGAAGGTTGCCGCCCAGGACCTCGGTCCCGCCGGTGTATGGGAAGAAGACCTCGGTCCAGTACAGGACCCTGAGGCCCGGAGGCGGTTCGGACGCGCTCATCGCGGAGCAATCATAATTCGCGGCGCGGACGGGCGAAATGTCGGAACTGGTTCCGAGCCTCCCCAACCGTCAGTTTGGGGTCATGTCGCCGACCGTGAACGCGCCCGACCTTCGACATGCCCTCGATGGACGGTGGTTCTCCGGAAGGGGCCGTCCGTCCGAAGGGGCGGTCTGGCCGACTCCCCGTCAGGAGCTTCTGCTGCGGGCCGCGCTCCTGGAGGGCGACGCGGCGGCATCGGCGTGGGCCCGGTGGTCGACCGAAGTGGACTGGAACCACCTGGACCCGAGCTCGATCCAGCTCCTGCCGCTCGTCTATCGGAACCTGATCGGGCGGGCGGGGGGGGACAAGCGGCTCGCCGCCCTCAGGCCACGGTACACCGTCACGTGGGGCCAGAACCAGAAGCTCTTCCGGCTGCTCGCCGGGACGCTCCGCGAGCTGCACGCGGTCGGCGTCCCAACGCTCGTGGTCAAGGGCGCAGCCCTGATCCCCCTATACTATCGGGACAGCGGCGTTCGCGGGATGGGCGATTTCGACATCCTTGTGCCGGAGCGGCGCTTCCGGGATGCGACCGCTTCGCTGCTGGCGGCGGGTTGGAGAACGAGGTTCTCGCGTCCGGACCTCTTCGACACCCGATTCGACCACGCCATCGCGTTCCTCGATGCCGCGGGCAACAGCGTCGATCTCCATTGCCATCTCCTCATGGCGTGCTGCGAGCCGGGCGCGGACGACCCGTTCTGGGAGGCGTCGCGGCCGCTCGCGATCGAGGGGGTGGTGACGCGGACCTTGTGCGCGACCGATCACCTGATCCAGGCCTGCATCCATGGCATCAACTGGGTGCGGGTTCCGCCGCTGCGCTGGGTGGCCGACGCGATCAAGGTGATGCATGGAGAGCCGGAGGGGATCGACTGGGACCGGATCGCGGTCGTGGCGCAGAGCCGGGACCTCGCGCTGCCGCTCGAAGCCACGCTCGGCTACCTGCAGCGCACCTTCGACGCCCCCGTCCCCGAGGAGACGCTGCGGGGTCTGGCGGACGCCCCCGTCTCCCGGACCGATCGGATGCGGTTCGCGTTCTGGGCGGAGGACCCGCGGGAGCGGCCGATGGGGCGGCTCCTCCACCACTACGTCATGTACTCCCGCGGGGTGCGTGGGACGGGGGCCCGGGGCCACGTCCGGGCGCTCCCAGCCTACTTCCGTTTCTGGACCCGCACGGATCGGGTGTGGAAGATCCCCCTCCAGCTCGGCCTGAAGGGCGTGCGCGTCGTGGGGCACCGTCTCGGCCTTTACCGCTACTGGGACGCTTGATCCCCGACCATCCGTGCAACGTCCCGGCGCCCGATGCGTGACCTCCGCGTCGCGGCGCTCCGGGGGACGGTCTGGTCGGCCCTGCAGCAGATCGGGGACAACGGCGTCCGGCTCCCCGTCTATCTCGTCCTGGCGCGGCTCCTGCCTCCGGAGGTGTTCGGCACGGTCGCCCTTGCCTCCGCGTACGTGGACTTTCTGCAGGTCTTCAGGAACCAGGGGGTCTCGGTCGCGCTGATCCAGCGCGACCGGCTCGAACCGCAGCATCTCGACAGCGCGTTCTGGGGCGGGATCGTTCTCGGGGTCGTGATGGGGGGGGCCGCCTTCGTCACCGCCGGCCTGTTCGCCCGCCTGGCGGATCAGCCGGCGCTCGAGACGATCGTGCGCTGGCTCTCGATCGCCTTCCTGCTCAGCTCGCTCAGCTCGGTCCAGGACGCGATCCTCCGCCGCGAGCTTCGCTTCCGGGCGCTGGCGATCCGTACCGTGATCGCGCAATCGGTGGCCGGGGTGGTGGCGATCGTGGCGGCTCTGGCGGGTCTGGGAATCTGGAGCCTCGTGGCGATGATTCTGGTCCAGCAGGTGACCAGCCTGGTGGTCCTATGGGGGGCGAGCACCTGGCGGCCGCAGCTCGGCTTCTCGTGGCCTCGCTACCGGGAGCTGCTCGCGTTCGGAGTCAGCATGACCGGTGTCCACCTCATCCACTTCGCCCGCCTGCGGGCCGACAACTTCCTGATCGGGCTCGGCCTCGGGGCCACGGCGCTCGGGTACTATGCGGTGGCGCGACAGCTCGTCAACGGTATGACGGCGCTGGTGACGGGAAGCGTGGGGCCGGTCCTGTGGTCTACGCTGGCACGGCTCCAGGATGAGCCACGCCGGCTCGCGCGGGCCATCTACCAGGCGGCCGAGATGCTGGCGCTGGTGACGTTTCCGGTGTTTCTGGGCGCCGCGGCGGTCAGCCTTGGGATCGTCCCCCTCCTCCTCGGGTCGAAATGGGGCGAGAGCGCGCCGATCTTCGCGGCCCTCGCCGTCGCGGAAGGGTTCCGGAGCGCGGCCGGCCCCAACCTGACGGGGATCACGGCCATCGGCCAGACGGGATGGCGCGTGGGGCTCGAGGTTCTGACTGCGGTGGTGACGCTGCTGGCGCTGGTGGGGGCGCTGCCGTGGGGTGTCGTCGCCGTCGCCTGGGCGTCGGCCGTCTCCGTGCTCTTCCTCCTGCCGATCCAGCTCCGAGTGGGGTTCCGGCTCCTCGACCTGGACCCGCGGATCTTCCTCGCCGGATACCGCGTCCCGCTGACCGGGTCGCTGCTCATGCTGGGGGCCGTCCTGGCCGCTCGCGTAGCGCTGGGAGGGGCCCTGCCCGGGCTGGCGGCCGCGGTCCTGGCCGGCGCCGCGGTCTACCTGGGATACACCTCGTGGGCCGCCCCGGAGGCCACGCGCCGGCTCGTCGAGAACCTGCGGGTCGCCCTCAGCGGGTCGATTCGCTCCAGCGGGGAAGCCTGATCGACTCGTCGGCCGAGTCCCCGCCGAAGCGCTGGCGCGCCCTCGAGAGGACCGGCCGGAAAGGCCGCGTTGCGTAGAACAGGGGCGCCTGGGCGCGGCCGCGGATCCGGCCGGTGGCCAGGAGCGCGGTCGGCGAGGGGAAGAGCCTCCACCGCGCGACGATCGCCCGCTCGCGCCACGAATCCGCCGCGCGGAGGAAGGGAAGGAGCTTGGGCCCCGGTCTCCAGGCCGCGCCCGTCAGGGCGATTTCCCCGGCAAGCGCGCCGGCGCGGCCGGCATCGACGGCGAGTCGATCGAGGACCGAGGAAGGAATCTTCGTCCCGAGCCCGTCGGCCAGGTACCCGAGCAGCACCCACACGGGGAGCGAGGCGCCCGTGGAAGCCGCCAGGTCCACGACCGCCCCCCAGGCCAGCTCTCCTTCGGCGGCCACGAGATGCCAGAGGTCGCAGGCCCACAGGAGGGTCGACCGACGCTCGCCGGCGGCGGCCCGGGCGCATACGAGGAAGAGCTGATCCGCCGGGGCGGGAACACGAACCAGCGACCCCAGCACGAGCCGCGTCTCGGCCCGCTGCCAGAGATCGATCCGCCGGTACTGGGCGAAGGTCGGCGGGCTCCGGTAGAGCCAGAGGGGAAGCCCGCTGGCATGGACGGCGGCCACCGGGTCGCCGGGGCGGCCGGCGGCGGGGATCCGGAAGCCGGCCGCCGGCAGGAGGGCGACCGCCGCGGCTTCCTCTTCCTCCGGGACCATGAGCAGGATCCCGTGGGAGTGCCGCAGCTCGGGGCGCGGATACGTGGTCTCCGCGAGCGCGGCGCCTCCGAGGAGGATGGCCGGCGGGCCCTCCCGGGCGAGGACACGCAGCAGCTCGCCCAGGATCTCACGATACGCGCCGCCGCGGAGCTCCTCCCGCACGAGAGCGGTCCGGAGGTAGGTCAAGAGGCGCGCTTCCAGACCGCCGGCCTGATCGTCCCGGACCCGGGCGCAGATCAGGGGCGCGAGCAGCTTCCCCCCGTCGTGATCGCGGGCCAGCCGTGCCGCGGGGCGCGGTCCCCTGGCCTGCCACGCCAGCAGGGCCTCGCGAGCGCCCCCCGCCGGCCAGACGGCGCTCCGGAGGAGGAGGGTCTGCTCCTCGCTCGGCAGCATCGTCGACACGGGGCCGGCCAGGGGGGGCGACGCGGCGGTCACCGGTCGCGGGTCCGATCCAGTTTGCGCTTGATCAGCCGGAGGAACTCCTCGCGGCTGTCCCCCTGCATTTGTCGTGAGCGGTTACCGGGGTGGAGACGCCTCTCCAGAAGCGTGTCGGGGAGAAGCTCGATCCCGAGGCCCGTCGCGCGTGCCTTGAGCACCCACTCCTGGACTTCCCCGTGCGCCATCCCGGGATCGAAGCCGCCGACCGCGTCGAACGCCGACCGTCGCGCCATCATCGTGCCCCGTGTATAGGCGGGAAGCGGCCGCGTGATGCGGTGCCCGGCGTACCGCGCCTCTTCCTGTCGCAGCTCCGGGATCCAGAAGTTCCGGGCGTGGGCGAAGACAACCGCGATGTCGGGGTGCGCGGCCAGATGCTCCGCCTGAAGCGCCAGCTTCTGCGGCGGCCACCGGTCGTCGGCGTCGAGGAAGGCCAGGAGCTCGCCCCGGGCCGCTTCGATCCCGCGATTGGTGGCCGGGCTGGGTCCGGCGTTGGCCTGCTGGAGGACCAGGACGCGATCGCCGTGGGCGGCGGCGATCGCCGCCGTGGAGTCCGTGGAGCCGTCGTCCACGACCACGACCTCGATCGGACGATAGGTCTGCGCGAAGACGCTCTGGAGTGCCTCCTCGAGGTACCGCTCCCCGTTGAAGACGGGCAGGACGCAGGAGACGAGCGAACCGTTCATCCGGATGCTGAACGGTCCAGGAGCTCGGCCACCCGGGCCGGGATGCGATCGAGGGCGGTGCCGAGGTCCAGCCGGTACACGGGGACGGCCTCCGCCAGCTCCGCCATCCGCGTTAGCGCCGGTCCCGGCAAGATGAACGGGAGCTGGAGGATCGAGCTCGGCGCCAGCCGCCGCAGCGCCTCGGCCCGGGACGCGGGCGCCCAGGTGGTTTCCTCCATCCCCGACACACGGGGGAGGGCCAGCGCCCCGACCCGGGTCTCGGCCGCCAGGCCGACGCCTTCGACGTCGGCCAGGACGACCAGCCACTTGTCCTCGTCCGCGCCGCCCCTGATCAGCCGCTCCTCGAGCCATGGAAAGCGGCGCGCATGGTCGGGATCCAGCCAGGTCGAGCTGTACAGGCCGTACGCTCGGTAAACGCCGTCCTCGGCCGCCGGCAGCGCGATGTAGTCGTCTCCCAGGTAATCGAACCCGCCCCGGGCGCAGAGGAGCGACGTCGTGGTCTTTCCCGAGCCGCCGGCCCCGCCGAGCAGGATCCCGACCCCGTTCCGGCTCACGAGGCCCGCGTGGACGGGAACCACATGGCGATCGGAGAGCCAGGCGAACAGGAGCGGCTGGAGGGGCTTCCCGAGCTCGTACAGGGAGAGCCGTTCCGAGCTGGCGACGAACCC
>DASZOP010000066.1:0-2821 GCA_035550715.1 Gemmatimonadota bacterium
CGCGCGCGAACCGGCCGAGGAGGAGAGCGTTGGAGGTCATGTGGAGAGAGGCGCCGGGGCACCGTTCCCGCAGCATGGCGACCAGCCGCGGCAGCTCGCGGCGGACGGTCGGCTCCCCGCCAGTGATTCGGATCTTCCGGACGCCACGATCGTGGAAGACGCCGGCCAGCCGGGCGATCTCCTCGAACGTCAGCAGCTCCTCGCGCGGCAGCCACGGGAGCCCTTCCCGCGGCATGCAGTACCGGCAGCGGAGGTTGCACCGGTCGGTGACCGAGATCCTGAGGTAGTCGTGGATCCGGCCGTGGCGGTCGGTCCATGGGGCGCCGGGGACGAGGTCGGACTGAAAGCCCATCGAAGGGTAAGTTACTCGACCGGGACCCCGTGATCACGATCCGCAACCTGCGCCCGGGTCAGGTCTCGGTCATCACGTTCGACTGCTACGGGACGCTGATCGACTGGGAGACCGGGATCTGGGAAGCCTTCCGGACGACCGCCGCGAACGACGGCGTGCGGCTGGACCGGGAGGACGTCGTCCGTGCGTATCACGCGATCGAGCCGATGGTCGAGAGCGGACCGTTCCGTCGCTACGCGGACGTCCTCTGCGAAACCGCCCGCCGGGTGGCCGCCGAGTGCGGCTGGACGATCTCCGGGGAGCGAGGCCGGTTCCTCCCTCAGAGCCTTCCCGACTGGCCGCCCTTCGCCGACACCAACCCGTCGCTGGAGCGGCTGGCCCGTCACTGGCGGCTCGGCATCCTCTCGAACGTGGACGAGGACCTGCTCGCCGGAACGCTGGGCCGCCTCGAAGTCGATTTCGACTTCTACGTGACCGCCGACCGGGTCGAGTCGTACAAGCCCGACCTCGCCCACTTCGAGGCCGCCCGACCGTTCGTGGGCGACCCGACGGGCTGGCTCCACGCCGCCCAGAGCCTGTTCCACGACGTGGCGCCCGCCAACACGGTGGGTCTCCCCGTGGTCTGGGTCAACAGGAAAGCGGAGCGACGTCCTGCGGAAGGCCCCCTCCCCGACCACGAGGTCCCTGATCTGGCCGCCCTGGCCGACTGGCTGATCGCCGCCCGGGAGGAGGAGATGTACTAGCTTCAGTTTTTGAGGTTTTGGAGGCCGTGCGGGGAGCGCTCAGGAAGGGCGAGATCAAGGAAGACGACCGAGGACGCCCGAGGCGTACGCTACATGTACGCCGCAGGGCGCCCGAGGGAGTCTGACGCAGATATCGCCCTTCCTCAGCGCTCCTCTCTACCCGTGGGCGGAGCGTTCGAGGGCTTCAATGATCTCCGCCTTCTTATACCGCCGCCGCCGCGTCGGCGTGTAGTACACCCTGACGCCGTACTCGCCGAGACGGCCATTCTTCTCGAGCCTCCGCAAGGTGCTGATCGAGACGCCGAGCAGCCGGGCCGCGTCCCCGATCCGCAGGAAAACGGGCTCCTTGTCCTTGTCCTTCAGCCTCTCGGTCTCCGGCACGCGCGCTCTCCTTTCGGAATCCTGGTCACCGACCTATCGTGCCCTGGAGGAAGACGAGCATAACCAGGGGTGGTCAATTATAGTTATCGACCCGATCGTGGTCAATCGGGTCGTATCGTCGTCGCTCTTGTCCGATCTTGAGGGTTCCCTGGCGTCCGGGACCGCGTCGGTCCGGGGAAGCCCGAAGCCCGAAAGGAGGCTCGCGTGCCGGCGGAGCACACCTGGGTGGGCATCGGCCTGGCCGGACAGGCCTGCTTCTTCAGCCGCTTCGTCGTCCAGTGGCTCGCCAGCGAGCGGCGGGGGCGCAGCGTCGTTCCACGCGCGTTCTGGTACCTGTCGATCTCGGGCGGGCTCATCCTGCTGACCTACTCCCTCTGGCGTCGGGATCCGGTCTTCATCCTCGGGCAGTCGGTCGGGCTCTTCGTGTACCTGAGGAACCTGATGCTCCTGAGGCGGGAGGACGCCGCGCGGTGAGCGTCCCGGCCGTGTCGCGGCCGGGCGAGGGGTGGCTCCCGCCCGTCCTGGGACGACGGCCGACGACGGCGCTCCTGGTTCTGGCCGCGACGCTCCTTCTGTGGAACCTGGGAGGCCATGGCCTGTGGGAGTCGACCGAGGCGCGCTATGCCGAGATCTCCGCGCGGATGGTCCGGAGCGGCGACTGGCTGACGCCACGGCTCAACTTCATCGTCCACTTCGAGAAGCCCCCCCTCACCTACTGGGCGACGGCGGCGGGGATGGTGGCGCTCGGCGTCGGGGAAGCCGGCGCCCGGATCGGGCTGGTCCTGGCCGCGCTCGCCACGCTCCTCATCGTGGCCCGCTGGCCGGCCGGGCAGGGTCCCCCGGCGGCCGGCCTGTTCGCCTCGCTCTGTCTCCTCAGCGCCCCCCTCTTCTTCGCCCTGTCGCGAAGCGTCACGACCGACCTCTACCTAACCCTGTGGGTAACGGCGGCGGTCGACGCCGGGCGTCGCGGGACCCGGCCGGGCGGCGCCCGCGGCTGGCGCCTGGCGGCGTGGGCGTGCTTCGGTGCCGGGCTCCTCACGAAGGGTCACGTGATGCTTCTCTGGACGGTCCTCCCGGCGCTCGCCTGGGCGGCCTGGGCGGGCGAGTGGGGACGGCTGCGCCGTCTTCTCGACCCGTTCGGGATCCTCCTCGCCCTGGTGGTCGCGCTCCCCTGGTACGTGATCGAGATCGGGCGCCACCCGGGGCTGGTCGACTTCTGGCTCGGGCGTCAGACGGCGGCCCGGGTCCTCGAGCCCTTCCGTGGGGAGTCGGAGCCCTGGTGGCATTACCTGGGGACGGTGGCCTGGGCCGGCTGGCTGTGGACCCTCCCGGCTGCGCTGGAACT
>DASZOP010000067.1:0-8676 GCA_035550715.1 Gemmatimonadota bacterium
GGCATCGTAGGCGAGCGTGTGGCCGTCGCCCGTGTACTCCCACGAGTTGGACGTGATGCGGTACGCGCGGCCGATCCCGCCGGTCGCCAGGACGACCGCCTTCGCACGGAACAGCCGGAAGCGGCCCCGCTCGCGGTCGTAGCCGAAGGCGCCCGCCAGCCGACCGTCGGGCGTGAAGAGGGTGAGGACCGTGACCTCCATGTGGAAGTCGATCCCCCTGTGGATCCCGTGGTCCTGGAGGGTCCGGATCATCTCGAGACCGGTCCGGTCGCCGACGTGGACGAGCCGGGGGTAGGCGTGCCCGCCGAAGTTCCGCTGGAGGATCCGGCCATCCGGGGTCCGGTCGAAGAGCGCTCCCCACGCTTCCAGCTCGCGGACCCGCTCCGGAGCCTCCCTCGCATGGAGCTCGGCCATCCGCCACTCGTTCAGGTACTGGCCGCCCCGCATGGTGTCGGCGAAGTGGACCCGCCAGCCATCCCGCTCGTCGACGTTGGCGAGGGCCGCCGCGATCCCCCCCTCGGCCATGACCGTGTGGGCCTTCCCGAGGAGCGACTTGCAGACGACGGCGACCGTGGCGCCCTCGGCGGATGCGGCGATCGCCGCCCTGAGCCCGGCACCGCCGGCCCCTATCACGAGGACGTCGTGGCTGTGGGACTCGACGTCAGCCATGGCTCGCGGACGGCGCGCTCACGCGCCGCGCGCCGGGGGCCGTGGAATCCAGCGCGGCGTCGAGCGCCTGTACTGCTCGTAGCTCGCGCCGAAACGGCGCCGGAGGTTGGGCTCCTCGTAGAGGACGGCCACCAGGTGAACGGTCACGAGCATGGTCAGGGCGACCAGGAGGGCGGCCACCGATCCGGCGCAGAGAGCGTAGCCGAGCAGGAGGAGGAAGCCCCCGATGTACATCGGGTTCCGGACCCAGCGATAGGGGCCGCTGACGACGAACAAGCGGGGCGCGTCGAAGGGGGCCGGCGTGCCCCTGCCCCGGACGACGAAAGTGGCCGCAGAGGCCAGGGCGAGCGCAGCCCCGATCACCATGAGCGCGACCCCGGGCCCCGCCATCCATCCGGGAAGCCAGAGCCCCAGCCGGCCGTCCTGCATGTGCGCCCACCAGGCGAACCAGAGCCAGCCCCCGAGGAAGAGGCACGCGTATAGGGTCGCGCGGAGCGCGATGAACACCGTCCCCATCGGCTCAAAAAATCCGCCAGTCGGTCCAGACGCCCATCGACAGGAGCCGGACATAGACGTCGCTGAAAGCGACCCAGACGAGGCTCGTCCAGGCCCACAGCATGTGGCGGCGGTTCAGGCACGAGACGCACCGGTAGCTCGCGAATCGGACCGGGCGGCCGGCCAGACGGTCGATCTTCCCGCCGATCAGGTGCCGGAGCGAGTGGCACCCGAGCGTGTAGCCGCCGAGGAGGACGACGTTCACGGCCAGGATGAGCGTGCCCACGCCGACCCCGAGCTCGCGGCCGCCCCCCGGGGTCTCCCACCAGAGCGCCTTCCAGACGTCGTAGGAGAGAAAGAAGAGGAACGGGATCGCCAGATACAGGAAGTAGCGGTGGACGTTCTGGAGGACGAGCGGGAACGAGCGCTCGCCGCGGTACGACTTCCGCGGCTCACCGACCGTGCAGGACGGTGGATCCGCCCAGAACGCCTTGTAGTAGGCGCCCCGGTAGTAGTAGCAGGTGAGGCGGAACCCCCCCGGCGCCCAGAGGATCAGGAACGCCGGCGACCAGGGCAGCCAGCCCGGCCACGAGTCCGGCTTCGGGCCGAACCAGGCGTGCGGCGACTCGCCGAACAGCTCGGGCGAGTAGAACGGCGACAGATACGGTCCCCAGTGGTAGTGGGCGCCCTGGAAGGCGGCCCAGGTCGCGTAGACGACGAACGCTCCGAGAACGAGGAAGACGATCAGCGGCTGGACCCACCACGAATCCACGCGCCGGGTCTGCCCGAAGCTTCGCTGCTCGCCCAACCGCTGTGCGACCGTCGTCTCCGCTGGCCCCATCGGGCGCTAAACCTTGCCCGCCGCCCGACTCCTCGCAAGCGGCCGCGCCTTCATCGTGCGTCCCGTCGTGGCCGCTGCCTCGACCGTCGCTAGGTTTCGGCCCCGATGAGCGAGCCCTTCCGCCGGCACTGGACGTTTCCGGGGGCCTTCGAGACCGAGTCCGGCGCCGCCCTCGAGAGCCCGGTCACGGCCTACGAGACCTGGGGCGAGCCGGTGGACGGCGGCGCCAACGCCGTCCTCCTGACGACCGGCCTCTCCCCGAGCGCCCACGCCGCGAGCCACGGTCCCGAGGACGAGCCGGGCTGGTGGGAGGAGATGGTGGGGCCCGCCAAGGCGATCGACACCGGGCGTTGGTTCGTGATCTGCTGCAACGTCCTCGGAGGGTGCCACGGCTCGACCGGGCCCGCCTCCATCGACCCGCGGACCGGCGAGCCTTACGCGCTCGACTTCCCGATCGTCACCCTGCGCGACATGATGCGCCTCCAGCGGGCGCTCCTCGAGCACCTCGGGGTCGACCGGCACCACGCGATCCTCGGGTCGTCGATGGGGGGGATGCTGGCCCTCGAGTACGCGACCCTGTTCCCGGACAAGGTCGAGCGGATGGTCTCGACCAGCGCCTCGGGGATGACCCATCCGTTCGCGATCGCCCTCCGCCGCGTCCAGCGCCGCGCGGTCATGCTGGACCCTCGCTGGCGGGGCGGCCGGTACTACGGCAGAGAGAAGCCCGTCGACGGGCTCTCGCTGGCCCGCGAGATCGGCACGATCACCTACCGCTCGGACCTCGAGTGGTCGCGAAGGTTCGGCCGTGAATGGCGCGACGGGGAGCTCTTCTCGCTCACCGGCCGCTTCCAGGTCGAGTCGTACGTCCAGCACCAGGGCGAGGGGTACGCCGAGCGGTACGACGCCAACTCCTACCTCTACCTGTCCCGCGCGATGGACCTCCACGATCTCGGACGCGGCCGGGGAGGCCTGACGGCGGCGCTCGAAACCATCCAGGCGCGGACCCTCCTGATCGGGATCGAGACCGACGTCCTGATCCCGCCGTTCGAGATCCACGAGCTGGCCGATGCCTTCCGGGAGGCCGGGCGCCCGGTCGAGCTCCTCATGCTCGACCTGGACACCGGCCACGACTCCTTCCTCGTCAACCCGGACGTGTTCACGCCGCCGATCCGCGCCCACCTGGAAGCCTGACGGCCACCACTATCGTGGTTGTCGGATAACGAACAGACAGCCCCCGGCCGCTTCCATATCATCGAACCACGCAAGACGGTCGCTCTAGATGCGGCCGAACTCCGGAAGGAGGATACCCATGCGCGAGCTCGGAACGCACCCGGTGCTCTCGGCGTCGACCTTGACCGGTGACAAGGTGGTCAACTCCTACGGCGAGGACCTCGGCAGGATCGAGGACTTCATGCTGGACGTCGAGAACGGCAGGATCCGATACGCAGTCCTGTCCTTCGGCGGCTTCCTGGGAGTCGGCGACAAGCTGTTCGCGATTCCGCCGGAGAAGCTCAGGATCGATACCGAGAGCAGGCAGATCATCCTGGAGATGGATCGCGCCCGGCTCGAGAACGCGCCCGGCTTCGACAAGGACGAGTGGCCGGACACGACCGAGCCCGACTGGCAGGTCGAGGTATACGAGTACTACGACGCCGTCCCCTATTGGCGGTAGCGGCGTCACGATAGGCGCCCCGGTACCGGCCTGGGATCGGGTGCGCCGGGCTCCCCCCCCGGGAGCGACCGGAGGGCGGCCCCCTTGAAGAGGGGCCGCCCTCTTTTTTTGGCCCCCGTTTGAACCTGAAACCAACCCCCGGCGTCCAACGTTAGCGAGAGACGAGAGAGAGATCCCGCGGGAACAACCCGGAATTCGTTCGATCATGAAAAGGAGATCCGCCATGCGCGTCTTCGCTACGATGTCCGCCGCCGCCGTCTACCTCGTGCTGGTGATCGGGAGCCTGTCGGGGATGACCACCCTGTCGCCGCGACCGGTCCCCACGCTGACCGCCGAGCTCGGCGAGGCCACCGTCCTCGCCGTCGAGGCGCCGGCGAGCCTGGTGGCCGGCTGCGCGGCGAGCACGACCCCGATCACGATGAGCTAGGGCTCTCGACCCCGTCCGGGCGCTCGCCCGTACCGCCCGCCCCCTCGCGAGCGGCGGGTCGAGCGTCCGGCGGGTGGCGTTCGAAGAACCGAGCCCAACGAGCGCCGCGACTGGCCGCCCCTCCAGGGGGCCGCTAGCGTGGCGCTCGATGCTTTTCGAGCGCTTCGAAGACACGGGGCTCTCCCAATTCTCGTACGCGGTGGGGTGCCCGGCGGCCGGCGTCCTCGCCATCGTCGACCCGCGCCGTGACGTCGACGTCTACGTCGAGTTCGCCGCCGCGCACGGGCTCGAGATCCGGCACGTCCTCGAGACCCACATCCACGCCGACTTCGCGTCCGGTGCCAGGGCCCTGGCCCAGGCGACCGGTGCCCGGCTCCACCTCTCGGCCTACGACGACGGGGAGCGGTACGAGGTCGCCTTTCCCCACACCGAGATGCGTGACGGGGATTCGATCGAGGTCGGCTCGGTCCGCCTGGAGGCGCTCCACACGCCGGGGCACACACCGGAGCACCTGTCGTTCCTGGTCTACGACACGACGCGCACGGCGGAGGTGCCCGAGCTCCTCCTCTCCGGCGATTTCCTGTTCGTGGGCTCGCTGGGGCGTCCGGACCTCCTGGGCGAGGACGCCAAGCGCGATCTGGCGCACCGCCTGTTCGCGAGCGTCCAGGGCAAGCTGGCCGACCTTCCCGACGGTCTCGAGGTCCATCCCGGCCACGGCGCCGGCTCCCTGTGCGGAGCGGGGATGAGCGCCCGCCCGCTCTCGACGCTCGGCTACGAGCGGGTCGCCAACCCGTACCTGGACCCGGCGCTGGACGAGGAGGCGTTCGTCCGGAAGATCCTCGGCTCCTCGCCCCCCTTCCCGCCCTACTATCGGCGGATGAAGGAGCGGAACGCCGCCGGTCCCGAGATCCTGACGGGGCTTCCCGGGCGCCAGCCGATCCCGGCCGCGCGGTTCCGGGAGCTCGCCGAGGAGGGTCACGTCGTCGTCGACCTGAGGGACCAGCTCGCGTTCGGGATGGGCCACGTACCCGGCTCGTTCGGGATCGGCGTCCAGGGGAGCCTCTCCACGTGGGCCGCGTGGGTCGTGCCGTACGAGACGCCGATCCTCCTGGTCCCGCCGGAAGGGTCGTACGCCACGGTCTCGGACGCCGTCGAGCGGGCCGCCCGGGCGCTCGTCCGGGTCGGGCTGGACGACGTCCGCGGCCACCTGGCGGGCGGCCTCCCCGCATGGAGACAGGCCGGGCTCCCGGTCGCGGAGACGTCCCAGATCGGGCCGCGGGAGCTCCACGAGCACCTCCGCTCGGGGCACGGCCCGACCGTCCTGGACGTCCGCTCGGACGGGGAGTGGGCGGGCGGCCACATCGAGGGCGCGCTCCACATCATGGGGGGTTTTCTGGCCGATCGGCTGTCGGAGATCCCCGACGGCGGCCGCCCGGTCGCCGTGGTGTGCGGGAGCGGCTACCGCTCGACCGTGGCCGCCGGCGTTCTCGAGCGGGGCGGCTTCCGGCACGTCATCAACCTGACGGGCGGCATGGGAGCGTGGCGCCGGGAAGGGCTTCCGGTCACGACCGCATAGCGTTCTGACCCGGAGCGTGATCGTTCCAACAGTTCCTACTGTTTGATAATCATTCCTATCCCGCTTATACTCTCCTCAACCCGCCTCCTGTCGCCTCCCTGACGGCGTTTTGGGGAACGGGCGACGAAGATTTCGTTGGACTCTTCACACGACCCACCACAGAGGGGGACCCCATGGTGATGCCGGCTCTAGACCACGGCGTGCTCGCCGAGGACAACAAGAACAACCGCGAGAAGCTGATCGGGATGCTCAAGAAGGCCTACTGGATGGAGATCGAGACGGTGATGAGCTACATCACGAACTCGGTCAATCCGGACGGCGTTCGCGCCCAGGAGATCGTGGAGTCGCTGGAGGAGGACATCCAGGAGGAGCTCGGCCACGCCCAGCAGTTCGCGACCCGCATCAAGGAGCTGTGGGGGATCGTCCCCGGCTCGCTCGAGTTCGAGGCGGAGCAGGACTTCCTCCAGCCGCCCGAGCACCAGACCGACATCGTGCACGTCATCAAGGGCGTGATCGAGGCCGAGAAGGGCGCGATCGAGTTCTACAACCAGATCATCGACTTCTGCGACGACTTCGACCTGGTCACGCAGGACATGGTGATCGCGATCCTGAGGGACGAGGAGGGGCACCTGAGGCTCTTCGAGGGGTTCCTGCGGGAATTCGAAGTGGAGGGCCTGGCGTAGCGACGGTCGTCGCGCCACCGGCCGTGCGCATCCCGACGGCGGCCGGGATGCTCGCCGTCGGCGGAGCCATGCTCGGCGTCTCGGTCGTCGGGATGCGCGCCGGGATCGAGCCCTTCGCGACCTGGTTCTACCCGTTCGCCTGGTACTCGACCCTGCTCGTGACCGAAGCGGTCGTCGCCCTCCGCGACGGCCGCTTCTTCCTTCTGGGCCGCCCCGGCTTCGCGCTCTCGCTCTTCGGGTGGTCGATCCCCTTCTGGCTCTCCTTCGAGCTCCTCAACTTCCGGCTCGCCAACTGGTACTACGTGTTCGTCCCGGACGGCCGGGCGGCGCGGTGGATCGGTATCGCGATCTCGTTCGCGACCGTGCTGCCGGCGATCTTCCTGGCGGAGCGGGCGCTCGGGGCGTACGGACGGTGGCGGGAGACCGCCGCCGATGCCTCGCCGCAGTCCACGACGCGCGCCGCGGCGCGCCCGGGGATCGGCGCCGGCGCTCTTCTCGGCCTCCAGGCCCTGGGTCTACTCTGCCTCGTCCTTCCCCTCGCCTGGCCCCGGTTCTTCTTCCCCCTCGTCTGGGTCGGCGTGACCCTGCTCGCCGATCCGTGGGTCTACCGGCGCGACGCCGGGCGCTCCCTCCTCCATGACCTCGAGACCCGCCGGTCCGGCCGGCCCGTCCGGCTCCTGGTCGGCGGGATGGCGATCGGCCTCCTCTGGGAGCTCTTCAACGCATCGGCGCGCGGGAAGTGGATCTACACCGTCCCCGGGCTCGAGGAGCTCAAGCTGTTCGAGATGCCCCTCCTCGGCTTCTTCGGCTTCCCGTTCCTGGCGCTCGAGGGGTGGGCGGCGTATCAGGCGCTGGTCGTGGCGGGGCTGGCCGTGGACGTGCCGGATCCAGGCGGCCCGCCGGGCGATCGATCGCATGCCCCGCGCCCCGGTTGGATCCTCGCGGCTGCGGCGCTCGCCGCGATCTTCTCCGCCCTCGTCCTCCGCGGCATGGAGGCCGGGACCATCTCCTCGACGACCCCACGGCTCGAGGAGATCGGCGATCCGGCGGCCCGTGCGCTCGGGGCTTCGGGCTACGACGTCTTCGACCTCGCGGCCGCCGATCCGGGGGAGGTCGCGGCCATCGCGGCGATCGGCCCGGACCGGGCGGCGGGCTGGATCGAATGGGCGCGGCTCGTGACGTTGCGCGGGATCGGCGCCGAGAACGCCGCCCGGCTGCGCGAGGCCGGCGTCGAGTCGCTGGAGGAGCTGGCGGCCGTCTCGCCCGAGGAGCTCGCCGTTCGTCTCTCAGTCCGGGGAGCGTGGGTCTCCTCGGCGCGCGTCCGGGTCTGGGTGCGGGCCGCCAGGACGGCGCTGGAACGGGAGCCCGCTCCTCAGGATCGCCTTCGGGTCCCTTGACAAGCTGAACCATAGTACTCTATAATCTTGAGTACTCTGGTCTCGGCGGCAACCGGCCGAGCGTTCGTCACGTCCAGCCATGGAGAGCTAGGATGCCCATTCACGGAACCACCAGGTCCCTGGCCATCGGCCTGGCCCTGTTCGTTGCGGCCTTGACCCCGCGAGCGGTCGCGGCGCAGGATGCCGCCACCACGACCTCGGAGAGCGCCCAGCGGGAGGCCATGCACCCCATCCTGTGGCTGGTGGGCGACTGGGAGGGCGAGGGGTGGATCCAGCGGGGGCCCGGCCCGCGCTCCACGTTCACCGTCCACGAGCGCGCCCAGAGCGCGCTCGGAGAGCGGCTGATCGTCGTCGAGGGGGTCGGGCGCGCCGCCGGCGAGGGCGAGGACGCTGGTCAGATCGTCCACCACGCCTTCGGCGTCCTCTCCTGGGATGCGGAGCGCGGCGACTACCGCTTCAGCACCTATCGCGCCGACGACACCGGCGTCGACGCGCGGGCGACGGTCGAGAACGGGGTCGTGACGTGGGGCTTCGAGACCCCGAACGGCCAGGTCCGCTACCGGTTCCGCCGGATGGAGGACGGCGCCTGGCGGGAGAACGGCGAGTTCTCCCCCGACCAGGGCACGACCTGGCTGCCCTTCTTCGAGATGACGCTCCACCGGGTCCTGGATCCGGCCGCGGGCGGGGACGCTCCCGGCGCCGATCGATGACCGCGTCCGGGGGAAGCGACGACGTGCGGAGCTCCCGCCGCGTCCAGGAGGACCTCGGGTACGTGCGCGAGGTGGTCGGCCGCTCCGAGCGGGACGACACGCCGCGCGCCATCTGGTACCTGTGGGCGGCGATCGGCGCGATCGGCTTCGCGCTGATCGACTTTCGGCCCGAGCGGGTCGGGCTCTTCTGGTCGGTCGCGGCGCCG
>DASZOP010000068.1:0-2476 GCA_035550715.1 Gemmatimonadota bacterium
GGTCGTCGCGACGAGGGGGCGACCTGCCTGAGCGTCGTCGTCAAGCCGGCCGGAGTCGTCCACGCGGATCGCGTGGGCCCGTGGGGAGCCCGGGCCCTCCAGATCCTGTTCGATCCCGGCTACCGGTTCGCCCCAGGCGAGGACGGCCTGGGAGACTGGCGCTGGATCCATGCCGGAGCCGTGACACCCGCCCTCGTCTCCATTCATCGCTGCCTGACCGCTTCGCGGGTCGCCGCTTTGGAGGATCGCGTCCTGGATGCCGTGGGTCTGGCGATCGAGGAAGTGCCGTCCCGTCGCGATCCTCCAGCCTGGCTCCGAAGGGCGCGGGAAGCCATCGACGACGGCTCAGACGAGTCGGTCCGCGAGCTGGCGACGCGGGCCGGCATCCATCCGGTGTCCCTGTCCCGCGCTTTTCGCCGGCATTACGGAGTTTCCGTGACCGGGTATCGACGCCGAAGACGGATCCGGGTGGCGGCCGAGGCGATGGAGCGCACGGAACGTGATCTCACCGGGATCGCCCACGCATCCGGTTTCTCGGACCACCCTCACATGTGCCGCGAGATCCGGGCGCTGACGGGGCTGACCCCCGGTCAGCTCCGAAGGCTGGCCCGGCGCGCCTGAGCGGCCCGCCGGCAGGTTTCACCCGTTCAAGCCCCGCACCGTCCATCGTGGTAGGCTGGGTTCCTCATCCGACGACGTTCACCGCGGCAGGAGCGATCCCATGCGCCTCGTGGTCCGGCTCTCGACGATCCTGATCCTTCTCCTGGCGGTCCCGGTCTCCGGGCAGGAGCCGAACGACTGGCGGGCCGATGCCGACCGCTTCGCCGGGCGCCTGGTGGACGCCGGTCTGGTCCCCGGGATGGGTCTGGCCGTCACCTTGGGGGACTCGGTCGTCCATGTGGCCGGCTACGGCGTCGCCGACCTGGAGACGGGCCGGCCGGTCGACCCGGCGACGGAGTTCTATATCGCCTCCACCACCAAGGCGCTGACGGCGACGGCGGTCCTTCTCCTGGCCGGGCGTGGGGAGATCGACCTGGAGGCGCCCGTATCCCGCTACCTGCCCGATCTCCGGTTCGAGGCCCCGCTCGATGCGGACTCGATCTCGATCGAGAGCCTCCTCACCTTGACCCACGGGATCGAGGATGGCGGCCCCGTCGTCCTGCGGACCGCGTACACGGGCGAGTTCACGCCCGAGCTGCTGATCGAGCTCCTGGCCGACTACGGGCCGTCCGAATCGGGACGCGCCTTCGACTACGGGAACCTGGGCTACAACATCCTGGGGCTGGTCCTGGATCCGGACGACCGGGACGGGTGGAAGGAAGTCGTCCGCCGCGAGGTCCTGAACCCCCTCGGGATGGAGGAGACCACCGCGCGGCTCTCGACGCTGGATCCGGAGCGGCTCGCCATGCCGCACTCGATCGGTCCGGCGGGTGATTTCCACCGGGTGCCGCTGGCCAAGGCGGACGCCAACCTCCACGCCGCGGGCGGGCACTTCACGACCGCGCGCGACGTGGCGAGGTTCGTGGCCGCCCACGTGAGCGACGGCACGCTCGACGGCGAGCGGATCTTCCCCGCCGAAGCGATCGCGCCGACCCATGAGAAGCACGCCGATCAGGACCGCGAGTTCGGCCCCTTCCAGCGGTACGGGTGGGGCTACGGCTGGGACCTCGGGACCTTCGAGGGCGACACGATCGTCCACCGGTTCGGCTCCTTCAGCGGCTACCGCTCCCACGTGTCGTTCATGCCCGCCCACGGAATCGGCGTGGTCGTGCTCGTGAACGGGGACGGCCCCGCCTCCCCCGCCGCCGACCTGATGGCCACGTACGTGTACGACCGGCTCATGGGGAAGCCGGACGTGGCGGCTGCGTACGACGCCAGGTTGGACGAGCTGGAACAGCAGCTTGCCGAGGGCCTTCAGCAACTGGCGGATCACCTGGCGGAACGGAAGGCACGGCAGGTTCCACTCCCCCATCCGCTGGAAGACTATGCGGGCGTGTACGAGCATCCGGCGCTGGGACGGATGGAGTGGCGGGTGGTCGATGACCACCTGGAGGTCTCGATGGGCGTGGCCGAAAGCGAGGCCGAGGTCTACGCGGCGGCCGAGGACAAGCTTCGAGTCGAGCTGACGGGAGGCGGGGAAGTCATCGACTTCACGGTCCCGGAAGGCGGAGGACCGGCCCGGAGCCTCGAGTACAACGGCTTCACCCTCGAGCGAATGGAGTAAGCCAAGGTCAAGACGTCGATCTGACGGCCCGGCTGACCCGACCCTCTACGCCGCGATCGACCGTACGAAGGACCTCCGCGAGCATCCGGACCACGGCCTCCGATCTCCGCTCCGCCTCGGCGCGGCGAGTTTCGGCCGCGTGGAGCGACTCCTGAAGGCGCCGTTGGATCCCCAGGGTGGATTCCTGCTCGCGCTGGATCTGCTCGGCGCTCAACGTCGCCCTGCGGGTGGTCAGGCAGGGATCGCAGAACA
>DASZOP010000069.1:0-7383 GCA_035550715.1 Gemmatimonadota bacterium
GGGGTTCACGGTGAGACCTCCCGGTTCCGTTGCAGTTTCGTCTTGGATGCGTGCGCCGATTCGGTGGGGGGACTCCCGCCAATGCACGGGGCGTACCCCTTTCTGCGGGCCTCCCGGGGCCGGGGCGGGGCTCAGAGAGCGGAAAGGGGATCGCGGGGGAACGTGCGAAAGGATACCGTGCCATGGCTCGGGAACGGCCTTCCGGGACATCGGAGCTTCTTCCATCCTCGCGGAAAGACATTTCCCATTTGAGCCCCGCCCGCTTCCCAAGAAGGGTCGGCCGGGGCGACTCCGGTTGGCGTCAACGTGCGCCCGGGGGCGGCCTGTGGGAGGGTCGCGGGCCATGCCGCGTTCGCACCGTGCAAGGTCCCGGCGGTTCGGCCCGACCTTGGAGGGTCTCCATTGCCGGTGTCGGGTCGAACGTCATATTGGGGGGTTTCCCAGACCCGGATTTCCACCAGCCGAGGCCCTCCGCCATGCCCCCCTCATGACCGATCCCGAGTTCGCCGAGCCCCTCGCGGAGCGCAGGACTTCGGCCGCCGACCTGCGCGTCATGGTCAAAGGGAGCGCGGTCCAGTTCGCCGGGTTCGGGATCAACCGGTTCGCGAGCCTGGCCTTCGTGGCCGTCGCCGTGCGCTTCCTAAGCCCCGCCGGGTACGGGCTCTACCGGCAGGTGGCCCAGCTCCTCCAGATGATCGGGAACATGGGCCCGGGCGGCTTCGACGTCGCCGGGCTGAGATGGATCGCCAAGGCCCGGGCCTCGAACGATCCGGGTGGCGTGCGGGGAGCGGCCCGGGTCGCGTTCACCGGCGCGACCCTCGTTTCGCTGTCGCTCGGGCTCGCGGTCTTCCTGGCCGCCGCCTGGATCGCGCGCGGGTTCGCGGATACGCCGGCCGACGTCGAGCCCATGGTCGAGCTCCTGCACCTCGGCGCGGCCTTCATCCCGCTCTACGCCCTGATGCAGGTCGTCCGATTCGCGTGCCAGGGCTTCAAGACGAACATCCCTTCCGTCGTCGCCGGGAACGTCGTCCAGCCCCTCTCCCTCGTCGTCGTGTCGTTGGGAGGACTGGCCCTCGGGTGGGGCGTCCGCGGTCTGATCATCGGCCTCATGGCGAGCGCCGCCCTGGGCCTCGTCACAGCGCTATGGTTCTTCCACCGGATCCGGAGCCGCGACGAGAAGATGGCGCCCGCCGGGAACCCCATCGGCCCGATGGTGCGGTTCGCGATCCCCCAGTGGGGCGTCACGCTGTTCCGGATCGGCGGCCTCGGTCCGCACCTGGTCCTGCTGGGTCTCCTCTCCAGCGACCTCGACGTGGGGCTCTTCGCGATCGGGAACTCGCTTCAGGGCCTCGCCCTCATCTTCCCGCAGGCCATCCTGAGCCTCTGGGCCCCGATGGTGGCCGACCTGCACGAGCGGGGCGACATGGACCGCCTGGGAGCCCTCTACCAGACCGTCACCCGGTGGATGGCCAGCTTCTCGTTCCTGTTCATCGCGGCCCTCATCATCCAGCCGGAGTTCTTCGTGCGCGTCCTGGCGGGAAGCGAGGCCGCCGACGCGGCCCTGCTGACCTCGATCCTGGCTCTCGGCACGTTGTTCACGGTGGCTACGGGCCCGTGCGGATCGGTGATCACGATGACCGGCTACCCGGTCGTGAACCTCGCCAACTCGGTAGCCGGGATGGGCCTGTACATCGGTGCCGCGCTCTGGCTCGCCCCCCGCTACGGCGCGCTCGGCATGGCCGGCATCGACGCCGGGATGAGCTTTCTCCTGAACCTCGCCCGGGTGCTGGAGGCGAAGTACCTGGCCGGCATCCAGCCGTACAGCCGAACCTTCCTGAAGCCGATCGGTGCGACGCTCGCTTCGAGCGCCGTGCTGCTGGGATGGAGGTTCCTGCCCTGGGAGGGCCTCCTGTGGGTGGTCCCCGGTCTCCTTCTGGCCTGTGTCGTCCATTTCGGCGTCCTGTGGGCCGGTGGGATCGATCCCGAGGACCGCTTCGTCTGGGAGCGGACGGTGGCCAAGCTGAGGAGCGCACGCCCGGGCCGGGAAGACGGGCCGTGAACCGGCCATCGAGCCGCGCCGGCTCCGACCGCTGGGTGCTGGTGACCGACGGCGGGCACGGCGCCAGCCGGGACTGCGTCGCGGCGGTCCGGGCGCTCCATACGGCCGGCTTCCGCGCCGCGGTGACGGTTTCCCGGCGCACTCCCCTGGCCAGACCGAGCCGCTACGCGGAGCGGTGGATCGACGTCCCGGGCGTCCTCGAGCCGGGGTATCGCGGGGCGATCCAGGCCGAGGTCGAGCGTCACCCCTACGTGACGGTCCTGCCGGCCAGCGAGCCGGCGTTCCTGGCGCTCACGGTCCCGACGCCGGAGCTCGTGGACAAGGCCGTCCTCTACGAGGCCGCGCGCCGCGCGGGCCTGGCGGTGCCGCCCTGGCGGAGCTGCGGGAGCCCGGAGGAGATCCGGGCGGCGGCCATGGAGTTCGGCTACCCCGTCGTCGTCAAGCCGGTGGTCCGGCACTCCGCGGCCGCGTTCGTGAGCGACCCCGCGAGGCTCGAGGGAGCGGTGTTCGCGGCCGGGCCGACGATCGTCCAGAAGTATCTTTCCGACGGCCTGCGCGCGATCTCGGGCGTCCTGAGGGGAGGTCGCCCCGCGGCGGTCGTCCACGAGCGGTGGCTCCGGATCTGGCCGCGCCGCTGCGGCCTGGCCTCGGCGGCCGTCACGACCGCCCCGGACCTGGAGACCGAGGCCCGGCTGCTCGACCTGCTGAGAGGATACGAGGGGATCTTCGTCGCCCAGCTGGCCGGGGCCCACCTGATCGACCTGAACCTCAGGGTCGGCTCGACGCACGCGCTGGCGGTCGCGGCGGGCACCAACCTGGTCGGGATCCACTGCGACCTGGCCAGCGGAGCGCACGCACCAGAGCGTCCGCTGCGGTCCCGGGAGGGGGTACGCTTCCGGTGGCTCGAAGGCGATCTGAGGAGCCTGTCATCGGCCGTCCTCGCCGGGGACGAGGGGCCGGTCTCCGCCGGTCGCGACTTCCTCGGGCTCCGGCCATCCGCCCACGGCACCGAGTCGCTCAGCGACCCTGGCCCGATGCTCTCGCGAGCCCTTCTGGCCGCCGCCCGCGCCCCGGCCAGGCTCGGGTCACGCATCCGAGGGGACGGCTGAGGGGACGACCCCCGACTCAGCCCGGGAGGCGGGAGACGAAGCTCCTGTCCACTTCCGCCGCCGCGCGCGCCCCCAGGTTCCCGAGCACGTTGTCGACCTCGGCGATCAGGGTCCTGAGGACGTGCTCGACCCCGGCTTCCCCCCCGATCGCGAGGCCGTAGACGTACGGGCGCCCCAGCAGCACCGCGTCGGCGCCCAGCGCGAGCGCCTTCACGACGTCGGTCCCGCGACGGATCCCGCTGTCCATGAGCAGCGTCGTCTCATCTCCGAGCGCATCACGGATCTCCACCAGGGCCTCGAGCGCCGGCACGCACCCGTCCAGCTGCCGGGCGCCGTGGTTGCTGACCACGATCGCGTCCATCCCGTGCTCCAGGCAGCGCCTCGCGTCGTCGGGGGTCAGGATGCCCTTGATCACGATCGGCAGTTCGGTCCGGTCGCGGAGCCAGCCCAGGTCTCCCCAGTTCAACCCGGGATTGGAGAACACGCGCGACAACGCCTCGCCGGCCCCCCGGGGATCCTCCTCCGGGGGGCGCGCCAGCCGGCTCCGGAAGACGGGATCGCTGGTGTACTGCCCGACGCCGTGGCCCAGCACGAAGGGGGAGTAGCCGGCCCGGGCGTCCCGGTCGCGCAGGCCCAGGATCGGCGTGTCCACGGTCAGGACGATGGCCCCGTACCCGCTCGAGGACGCACGGGCGACCAGGCTCTCGACCACCTCCCGGTCCGAGATCCAGTAGAGCTGGTACCAGCGCGGCGCCGCCCCCATCGCCTCGGCTACCCGCTCCATCGGATGGCTGGCCGCCCCCGCCACGATGAACGGAATGCCGCACCGGGCGGCGGCGCGTCCGACCGCGCTTTCCCCGTCGGGGTGGGCCACGGTCTGGCCGCCGATCGGCGCCAGGAGGAACGGGGCCGCCGAGGGCGTCCCCAGGATCCGTACGGAGAGGTCGCGCTCGGCGTTGCCGGTCAGGACGCGGGGCCGGAGCCCCCAGCGGCGGAACGCCTCCCGGTTGGCGTCCAGGGTCCACTCCTCCCCGGCTCCGCCGGCGATCCAGTCGAACCCTTCCGGCCCCATCGCCTCCAGGGCCCGCGCCTCCCAGTCCCGCTCGCCGAGCGGCCAGGACCCGGGGCCCCCCCGCCCGCCGCTCATCCGCTTCCTCCCGGCATCCACGGCTGGCCGGGCTCCGACCGTGAGAGCGAGGCGGTGGCGGCCGGATTCGAGGCGGGGCGTCCGGCCGGCGCGCCCGACCACTCCCCGTAGCCGACGGGGAGCGGCGGATTCCGGCGCGGGAGGAGCGGCAGCCCGTAGGCCGCCAGGAACGGCAGGGTCATGGCGGTGATCCCCCACCGGTGGAGATCGGGCAGGCGGGTCCGCCATTCGTCGTCGAAGCTGAGCGCCACCGGCCCGGTCCGGAAGCGGCTGGGGTTACCGGCCACCGTGTGGCTCGGCGGCAGGCGGACCGTGCGGACGTCCTCGAACGGCAGCTCCCGCCGGGGCTCGCCGACCAGGTCGAGGATCCGCTCCACGGTCGGCCCGGGCCGGCCGACGAAATGGCCGTAGAGGAGACGCGTGAAGCGGGACCGGGGCATGATCCGCCGGAGGAGCGAGGCCTCGAGGTTCCGCGCGACCCACCCTTTCGTCCCCTTCAGGACCCCGAACCGTACCATCACGCCGTCGGGTCCGACCTTGGCCCGCTGGCGCGAATACGCCACCGCGCGGGGGTCTCGCACGAGGTGGACGACGTAGGCCTCGATCCCCGGAACGAGCCGGACGACGGCCGCGTGCTCCGGCCGCTTCGAGGAGTCCACGACGACCCGCGCGGCGGTGGTCGCGGCGATGCCGCGGTACACCCGTCCGAGGAGGCGGACGTATCGGTCGAGCGGCTCCCATCCGGTCTCCCGACCCGGCTCGAGGTGCAGGAGCCGCCACAGATGCCGCTGGCGCACCACCTCGGACTGCCAGCCCACCACGTCCTCGACGTCGAGACGGCCGAGGGCCGGGTCCAGGTGGGCCGTATCGAGGGTCCGCGACCAGACCGGACACTCCACGACCGGCATGCCGCACCCGCAGTGGTGGTCCTTCAGGATCGCCCGGCGCCAGAGATTGTGGAGCTCTCCCACCGACGCGAACCCCTCGATTCCGCCCAGCACGTTGTCGAGGATCGTGCTTCCGCTCCGCCCGCGTCCGATGATCAGGACGACCTTGACCCGGGCTTCACTCATCGCCGGCGCCCGTATCCACGATCGCGGCCTCGATCTCCGAGAGGTCGCGTTCCGAGAGCCGCAGCTCGGTCGCCGGGATCCATCCGTCCACCTGATCCGGCCGGCGTCCGCCGACGATGGCGGAGGTGACGCCGGGGGTCGCCAGCGTCCAGGCCACCGCCAGGGCGGGGAGCGTGGTCTCCAGACGCGCCGCGACCAACTTGAGCCGATCCACGAGCGCCAGGTTGCGGGAGAGGCGCGGCTCCTGGAACGGGGCGAACCGCCTACGCCAGTCGTCCGGCGCCAGCTCCTCCATGGCCGCGGTCGTGTACTTGCCCGAGAGCAGGCCCGAGGCCATCGGGGAGTAGACGACCACGCCGACCCCGCGGGCCGCGCACCACGGGATCAGCTCCCTGCGGGCGCGGCGGTCGATCAGGCTGAAGGGCGGCTGCAGCGAGTCCACGTGGGCGATCCTCTCGCATCGCTCGAGGAGCCCCACGTCGAAGTTGGAGACGCCCCGCCAGCGCACCTTTCCCTCCTCGACGAGCTCCTGCATGGTGCCCCACGAGTCCTCGACGGCCGTCCCGGTCTCGGTGTCCGGCCAGTGGAACTGGAAGAGGTCGATCCGCTCGACGCCGAGACGCTCGAGGCTCTCCTCGCACTCCTCCCGGATCGACTCGGGGCGCAGGTCGAAGACGAGACCTCCTCCCTCCCGCGGGCCGATCCACTTCCGGCCGCACTTGGTGGCGAGATACACCTCCTCCCCCAGCGCGTAGGGCCGGACCGCGCGGCCCACGACCTCCTCCGAGTGCCCGATCCCGTAGACCGGGGCGGTGTCGATCCAGTTGATCCCGGACTCGACGCCGCGGCGGATGGCAGCGATCGACTCCGCATCGTCCTGCGGCCCCCAGCCGAACCTGTAGGGCCCGCCGATGGCCCAGGTGCCGAAACCGAGCGTGGTGAGGGTAGGCCCTTCCCTTCCCAGCCTCCGCTTCTCCAGCCCGACGGTCTCGGCGTTGCCGGTCACGTCTCCTCCCGGCCCGGGGTCATCGCCCGGATCGCGCGACCGGTGCGCTCGATCAGACTCTCGGACTCCTCGCGGATCGCGGCCTCGACGCGTGGATATCCCGCGTCCGCCTCGGCGCTCCACTCCGCGACGTACGCGCCCGACCGTATGTCGTCCAGCACCTTTCTCATCCGGATACGGACCTGAGCGTCGATGATGACCTCGCCCCGCGTCATCGAGCCGTGACGCGCGACCTCGGAGATCGAGCGCCTGAGGCCCTCGTAGCCGCGCTCGGCCAGCAGGTCGACGACCAGCTTGAGCTCGTGCACGCATTCGAAGTAGGCGGCCTCCGGCTGATAGCCGGCTTCCACCAGGACCTCGAAGCCCGCCTTGACGAGGGCTCCCGCGCCTCCCGCCAGGACCGCCTGCTCGCCGAACAGGTCGGTCTCGGTCTCCTCGGCGAAGGTGGAGCGGATGATCCCCGCGCGATGGCTGCCGATTCCCGCCGCATAGGCGCCGGTCCTATCCCACGCTTCCCCCGAGGCGTCGCGCTCGACCGCGACCAGGGCCGGGACGCCCCCGCCCCGCTCGAATACCGCCCGCAGCATGGGACCCGGGGCCTTGGGCCCCACCAGGACGACGTCGACCTCGGGGGGCGGGCGAATGCGATCGAACCGGATGTTGAAGCCATGGGCGAAGAGGAGGGTCGTGCCCGCGATCAGGGCGGGACGGACCGCGGCCTCGAAGACGGCCGGCTGCTCGCGGTCGGGGAGCATGAAGGCGATGAGATCGGCGCCCCGGCAGGCATGTTCCAGCCCGGCCGGCCGGAGACCGTCCCGCTCGACGATCGGGCCGGTGGATGAGCCGTCCCGAAGCCCGATCACGACGTCGAGCCCCGAGTCCGCCAGGCATCGGGCCTGGGCTCGTCCCTGGCTGCCGTAGCCGAGGACGGCGATCCGCCGTCCCCGGAGCGGTTCGAGCGACGTCTTCACGACCGGAATATACCCCGG
>DASZOP010000070.1:0-23083 GCA_035550715.1 Gemmatimonadota bacterium
CGTGGAGCTCGCGCGGGATCGGGAGATCGACGTCCGGTTTCTCGAGTACATGCCGTACGGGAACCTGAACGTCCTCCAGCCGGAGTACGTGCCCGGCGAGGAGATACGCCGCCGGATCGTGGCCGCTGGCTACGAGCTCGAGCCGCTCCCCTGGGACGGCGGGCCGGCGCGCCCCTACCGGGTGCCGGGCCACGCCGGGACGGTCGGGTTCATCACCGCCGTCAGCCACCACTTCTGCGGCCGCTGCAACCGTCTGCGGCTGACCGCCGACGGGTACTTCGTCAACTGCCTGTACGGAGAGAAGCGCGCCAACCTGCGGGACCCGCTGCGCCAGGGCGCCACCGACGCCGAGCTCGCCGGGATCGTCCGGACCGAGCTCGACCGGAAGTGGGCGGCGCACCCGGACTTGACCGCCGGCGCCATCCCGGTCCTCGGCACGATGTCGCAGATCGGCGGCTGAGGGAATCCGCGGCCAGGGGAATCGGCGGCTGGGGGGTCGCGCCTAGACCCGGTACCTGAGCAACGCCGCCACGCCGTCCAGGGCTTCCAGCCCCGGGTGCCCTTCTACGATCTCGACGCGCCGGCCGGTGCGCTCGGCACGCCGCACCATCGCCTCGCGCAGGTCGATCTCTGCCGGCATCGGCGCGCCGCAGAACGGGCACTCGGAGGGCGCCGGGGGAAGGCCCAGGACGCGGCACTCCGCGCACTGCCAGCCGGGCGCGCCGTCGAACCCCTCCGCCAGGAGGAGCTGGTCCACCTGCTCGAGGTTCAAAGCCTGGATGGTGGGCTCGAGCCCGGCCACGGCCAGCCCTCCCGCGCGAAAGCGGTCGACCGCCGTGTCGGCGAGCTTCCGGCTGTCGTCCGCTTCCGTCCGCCGGACGACGTCGATCGTCCGCTCGAGGATGTCACGGGCCGACGCGTCGATCGCGATCGGCTCCTCGTCGATGATCTTGTCGCGGACGGCCGAAGTGAGATGCCGCCGCAGCTCGCCCAGGATCAGGTCGTCGCCGCCGAGGATCAGGTAGTCCACCTCGTCCTCTCGAACGAGACCCTCCAGCCGCTCCACCACCTCACGGGCATGCTTCTGGATGTGGTCCTCGATCCGGGCCTGGTACCGGACCTCGGCCCAGCCGGCGACGCGGGTCCGGTCGATCGGCTGCGGCGCGTCGAAGTCCTCCTCGCCGAGCACGCCCCCCAGGCCGAAGACGACGACACGCGCCTGGTGGACGTCCGCCACGCAGACCGCGTAGCGGGGGGCCTGGTCGGCCAGCTTGACCACCGGATAGAGGTGCGGGACGGGACCCACGACGAGGCGATGGTCGTCGAACGTCGTCCGGAACTCGAGCGCCTCCCACAGGTCGTCTTCCGAGGAGGAGTAGATCGCCGCCGATCTGGGAACGGGATCCAGGTTCGCCAGGTAGTCGAGGATCCGGTCGCGGTCCCGTTCCAGCAGCTCGCGCGCGGCCGAGCGCTCGGGAAAGCTCCGGATCCGCTCGGCGAATGCCTTCCGCAGAAAGACGGGATGGGTGGGACGGCCGTTCCCCATGGGGAGGGTGTTCACGAAACAGGAGACGACCGGGTTCGGGGACGGCGACAGGTGCGCCAGCCGGGAGATGGTGTCGTCCAGGTTCGCCAAAGACATCCTCTCGCGCGTTCCCATCGGACGTTGGTGCGGGATCGGCAAGGTAGGTCGACGCGCCGGTCCGGACAACGGTCGCCCACCACGCGACGGGTCGCCGGATCCACTTTTTGACACCCCGTCCGCGCCAGCCTAGCTTAGCGTCCTTTCAGATCCTTCTCGCCCCCCAAGCAGGTCCATGAAGCCGATCCGCGAAGGTCTCACCTTCGACGACGTCCTCTTAGTACCCCGGCACTCCGTGGTGCACCCGCGGGAGGTCGACGTCTCCACGCGCTTCACGCGCGGGATCACCCTGAACGTCCCGATCGTCTCGGCCGCCATGGATACGGTCACCGGCGCCCGGATGGCGATCGCGCTGGCCCGCGCGGGCGGCATCGGCGTCCTTCACAAGAACTTGTCGGTCGAGGAGCAGGCCGGGAAGGTGGATCGGGTCAAGCGCTCGGAGAGCGGCCTGATCCAGACCCCGGTCACCCTGGGGCCCGACCGGCCGATCGGCGAGGCCCGGCGGCTCATGAACCGCTACGGGATCTCGGGCGTGCCCGTGGTCGACGACGGTGGCCGGCTCCTGGGGATCATCACCAACCGCGACCTCCTCTTCGAAATCGACCCTCGCCGGCTCGTCCGCGACGTCATGACCGCCGACGAGGACCTGGTCACGGCTCCCGCCGGAACGACCCTCGAGCAGGCCGAGCGGCTGATGGGAGAGAACAAGATCGAGAAGCTCCCGATCGTCGACGAGGACCACCGGCTCGAAGGTCTGATCACCGTGCGTGACATCCTGAAGCGTCGGCAGTTCCCGCTCGCCTCGAAGGACGACAAGGGACGGCTCCGGGTGGCGGCCGCCGTGGGGACCGGCAAGGAGACCCTGGACCGGGCCGACGCCCTCGTCCAGGCCGGCGTCGACGTTCTCGTCGTGGATACCGCGCACGGCCACTCACGGGGCGTCCTCGAGATGGTGGCGACCCTCCGCGAGCGCCATTCGGGCGTGCAGCTCGCGGCCGGGAACGTGGCCACGGCCGAGGCGACCCGGGCGCTGGTCGAGCGCGGAGTGGATGCCGTCAAGGTCGGGATGGGCCCGGGTTCCATCTGCACCACGCGCGTCATCGCCGGGATCGGCATGCCGCAGCTCACCGCCGTCCTCGATTGCTCGGAAGTCGCCCATGAGGCCGGCGTGCCGGTGATCGCCGACGGCGGGATCCGCTACACCGGGGACATCGTGAAGGCGCTGGCGGCCGGAGCGTCGACCGTGATGATCGGATCGCTCTTCGCCGGCACAGAAGAGAGCCCCGGCGAGACCATGCTCCTCGAGGGCCGCACGTTCAAGGTGTACCGGGGCATGGGGTCGGTGGCCGCGATGGCCGAAGGATCGGGGGACCGGTACTTCCAGGAGCAGCCGGTGGATGAGAAGAAGTTCGTGCCCGAGGGGATCGAGGGGCGCGTGCCGTACAAGGGCCCGGTGAACGAGACGATCTTCCAGATGGTGGGCGGGCTTCGCCAGGGGATGGGGTACTGCGGGACGGCGAACCTGGAGGCGCTGGCCCGGGACACCGAGTTCGTGCGGGTCACCATGGCCGGGCTCCTGGAAGGTCACCCGCACGACGTGGCGATCACCAAGGAGGCCCCCAATTACACGCGCTGAATCTCCGTGTCTCGAGGGCGCGGCGAGCCTGGAGCCATTACGCGGCGAGATCGACGCGTTCCTCGAGGCGCTCGAACGCGCCCAGTACGAGACCTTGGCCGGGCTGACGCCCGGCGCGAAGGTGAGCGAGGTCTACGAGGGCCATCCGGCTCTGTTCGATCCGGACTGCTTCCGGCTGCTCGAGCCGTCGGCCGATGGCTCCGCCGACGGCCGTCGGAACCGCTATCTCCGGGAGTTCCTGGCCGAGGGAATCGAGGGCGACCGCTGCCGCGATCTGACCGACGAGATCCTTGCCGCCGAGAGCGAGATCGGGGTGCAGGTGGACGGATCGGAGATCGAATACCGGCGCCTCCCGGTAGAAATACGTCGCGAGCCGGAGCGGGATCGCCGGCAGCGGCTCGATGACGCCCGGCTGGAGGTCGTCGCGGCCCGCCTGACGCCCCTCCTCAGGCGCTCGATCGAGATCGCGCACGGGGTCGCCGACGAGCTGCTCGACACGACGTACGACCGCTACTGCGAAACCCTGTCGGGCATCGACTTCGACGTCCTCGCCGACGAGACCGAGCGTCTCCTCGCCGAGACCGAGGACGTGTACGAGGATCTCCTGCGATGGTATCTCCGTCGCGTTCTGCCCGGGATCTCTCGCGACGACGTGCGCGTTCACGACCTGGCGCGGCTCCTCTACGGCCCCGAGCACGTCGCGGCCTTCGAAGAGCGCCGGATGGTGCCGCGGATCGAGGCGATGATCGAGGCGATGGGTCTGGATCCCAGGGCCGGGGGTCGTATCGAGTACGACCTCGAGGAGCGGCCCACCAAGGCGCCGCGGGCGTTCTGCTCGCCGATCCGCGTCCCTGACGAGATCAAGCTGGTGCTCCGGCCGTATGGGGGTCACGACGACTACGCGACCTTCCTCCACGAGCTCGGCCACGCGCTCCATTTCGGCTACGCGAGCCAGGACCTGCCGGTCGAGTTCCGGCGGCTCGGCGACAACGGCGTGACCGAGGGCCACGCCATCACCTTCGACCACCTCATGCTCCTCAGCGGGTTCCATCGGCGGATCGTGGAGATCGACGACCCCTCGGAGTACCTCCGTTTCGCGGCGTTCCGGGAGCTCGTCATGCTGCGTCGCTACGCGGCCAAGTTCGCCTACGAGCGGTCGCTCCATCGCAGGGGCCCGGGCCCGGAGCTGGCGGCGGAGTACGCCGAGCGGCTGAGTCGGGCGACCGGCGTCCGGACGCCGGAAGCCCTCTACCTCGACGACGTGGATCCCCACTTCTACTGCATCCGCTACCTGCGCGCCTGGATGCTGGGCGGTGTCCTCCACGAGTCCCTTCGCGAGCGCTTCGACGAGGACTGGTTCCTGAACCCCCGCACGGGAGGGTTCCTCCGAGACCTCTGGGCCCGGGGCCAGTCCGAGCCCGTCGAGGCTCTGGCCGCCGACGTGGGCGTGCCACGGCTCACGTTCGAACCGCTGCTTCGGATGGTGCATGAGCTCATCTGAGGGTCCCCGCTTCCGCAGCCGCTGGATCATGCTCCTGGCCATGCTCAGCATGGCGGTGGGGACGGGGAACATCTGGCGGTTCCCGCGCATCGCCGCCACCCAGGGCGGCGGAACGTTCCTGCTCCCGTGGGCGATCTTCCTGGTCGCCTGGTCGGTCCCGCTCCTCATCTGCGAGTTCGCGATGGGGAAGGCGACGCGCAAGAACCCGATCGGCGCGTTCGCCGACATGATCGGCCCGCGCTTCGCCTGGATGGGGGCCTGGGTCGCGCTCTGCTCGACCCTGATCATGTTCTACTACGGCGTCGTCACCGGCTGGTGCGTGCGGTACTTCACGGCCGCCGTCACCGGCGAGCTGCCGGGGGCCGCCCCCGGCGCCCTCTGGGAATCCTACTCCGGCTCGTGGTGGGCGGTCCTGACTCTGGTGGTCTCGCTGGCGGCCGCGCTGTGGGTCGTGGCCAGGGGCGTCCGCGGCATCGAGCAATCGGTCATCGTCATGATGCCGGTCCTGATCGGGCTGGTGATCGTCCTTGCCATCCGCGCGGTGACGCTCCCCGGCGCCGAGCGCGGCCTGGCCTTCCTGTTCACCCCCGACCTGTCCGGCCTCGGGAACAGCCGGGTCTGGCTGGAGGCGTTGACCCAGAACGCGTGGGACACGGGGGCGGGCTGGGGTCTCGCCCTGACCTACGCGACGTACATGCGGGCCCGCGAGGACACGACGATCAACGGCTTCATCCTGGGGTTCGGCAACAACTCGGTATCGCTCCTGGCGGGGATCATGGTCCTGTGCACGGTGTTCTCGATCCGCCCCGAGGCGGCGGGGGAGATCGTGGGGGCCGGCAACACCGGCCTCACGTTCATCTGGGTCCCGCAGCTCTTCGCGGCGATCCCCGGCGGGAGGCTGTTCATGGCGATGTTCTTCCTTGCCCTCTTCTTCGCCGCGCTGACGAGCCTGATCTCGATGATCGAGCTGGCGGCCAGGATCCTGATCGACCGCGGCATGAGCCGCGGGCGGGCGCTGGTCGTGATCGCCGGCGTGGCGCTCGTGTTCGGGCTCCCGAGCGCGCTCTCGACGACCGTCCTCGACAACCAGGACACGGTGTGGGGGATCGGCCTCATGCTGTCCGGGCTCTTTTTCGGGTTCGCCGTCCTCAAGTACGGGGTGGACCGTTTCCGCCACGAGCACGTGAACAGCGAGGGCAGCGACTTCACGATCGGCCGCTGGTGGAGCGTCGCCATGGGGCTGGTGGTTCTCGAGGCTCTGGTCCTCCTCGTGTGGTGGTTCTCACAGTCCCTTTCCGCCGAAGGTCTGGCGGCGAGCGTGAATCCCTTCCGGTCCTTCGGCCTGGGGACGATCGTCGTCCAGTGGGCGATCCTCCTGGCACTCTGCCTCGGCATGAACCGCTGGCTGGGCCGGCCGCGGCCGGCCGTCGCCCCGGAGGAGGCCGCGTGACCGCCGCGGCGTGGGTGACGATGGCGGCCGTCTGCGGCTTCGTCTGGGGCGGGGCCATCACGCTGGTGGCGATCGCCATGCGGAAAGAGGGTCGGAAGCGCCAGGCCTGACCCTGCGCCGGGCGCTCCTCCTCCTCGGCTGCGCTCTTCCGGGCACGGCGGGGCCTGGGGCCGCCCAGTTCGAGACACGGGGCCCCGAGGCCACCGCCTCGATCGCGGCGCTCCGGACCGACGCCGACCTGGCGGCACGGCACGAAGCGGCGTGGATCCCGGTCGTCGAAGGACGGATCGGATGGCGGGTGACCGGGATGGTGGCGCTCGGGGCGGGGGCGTGGCTCGGACGGATCGACGCCGCCGCCGACACGCTCGACCTCGGTCCCCTCGAGAGCCGGTCCATGGTGGGAGCCGGGATCGCCCTGGATCTGACCCCGCTCGCCGACCGGGGCGGATCGACCCAGCCCGTCCTCCGCTTCGGTCTCGAATCGATCCACGTCGACGACCGTCTCGAGCGCGGACCCGCGTTCGTGTTCGGCGCGGGGCTCGAGCGCCGGCTGGGATCCGCGTGGGCCGTGGCGTTCCGGGTCGAGAACCGCTTCCTGACGACCGAGCGTCAGCCGGTCGACGGCGTGGCCACGAGCCACGACGTGGCGCTCTGGTCGGGAAGCCTGGGGCTGACCTGGGGCCCGGGATCGTGACCACGGGGCCACCGGCCGCGAACGACCTGCCGACCGCGCCGCCGCGGCGGGGGACCACCCGTTTCCTCCTCGTCCGCCACGGCGAGACCGAGCTCAACCGCGAGGGACGGTGGCAGGGCGGTGGGTCGAATCCGCCCCTGAACGAGAAGGGGCGGCTCCAGGCCCGTGAGCTCGCCCGCCGGCTCGCCGGCCGGCCCGTCGCCGCGCTCTACACGTCGCCCCAGCGCCGCGCCCGCGAGACCGCCGTGATCCTGGGGGAGTGCCTGGGTCTCGAGCCTCGTCAGGTGGAGGCACTCCACGAGCTCGATCACGGGGTGTGGGAGGGAAGGACCCAGGCCGAGGTTCTCGCCCGCTGGCCGGAAGAGTACCGCGCCTACGAGGCGGCGCCCTGGGATACGCCCCGCCCGGGCGGCGAGTCCTACGAGGAGCTCGGGCGGCGCCTCTGGCCGGCTCTCGAAAAGCTCGCAGACCGTCACCGCGGAGAGGAGATCGCGGTCGTCACCCACGGCGGACCGATACGGCTCGTCCTGTCACGGGTCCTGGGACGCCCCCTCACCGAGCGGCATCTCTTCGGCGTCGACAACGCGAGCGCCTTCGCGGTCGAGGAGACGGGCGGGCGCTGGCGGAGCGCGGGCGTCATGACTTGAGGCGGTACCCGACCTTGAACAGGTGGACCGTCCAGCCGAACAGGACGACCGTCAGCCCCACCGAGATCAGGAACGACAGCCAGGGGCTCGCGTCGGCCACCCCGAGGACCCCGTAACGCAGACCGTTCACCATGTAGAAGATCGGATTGAAGAGCGACACCCCGCGCCAGAAGTCGGGGAGCATGTGGATGGAGTAGAAGACGCCCCCGAGGAACACGAGCGGCGTGATCAGGAAGTTGAGAAGCACCATGACGTGGTCCCACGACTCCGCCCACAGCGCCATGACGAGGCCGGCGCAGGACAGCAGCGCGCTGACCACCACCATGAACGCAAGCGCCGTTACCCAGTGGGCCATCGGCAGGTCCGCGAACGCGAGGCCCACGCCGAGGACGAGGGCTCCCACGACCAGCCCCCGCACCATCGCCCCGATCGTGTACGCGAGGACGATCTCCCAGTACGACATCGGCGCGATCAGGACGTCGTCGATGTACCCCTCGTGACGCGCCATGAAGAGGGACGACGAGGAGTTCGAGTAGGAGCTGGTGATGATCCCCATCATCGCCAGCCCGGGCAGGATGTACTCCGTATACGGGAAGCCGTCGATGAGACGGATTCTAGCGCCCAGCGCCTCGCCGAAGATGAGGATGTAGAGGAGCGGCGAGAGGACGGCCGGGAACACGGTCTGCTTCCAGAGGCTGAGGAAGCGCGACACCTCGCGGCGCGTCAGCGTCCAGAATCCGACCGCCCACTCGCGGCGATAGCCGAGCGCCGTCACGCCGCCTCGTCGGCGCCTTGCTTTTCCGTCCCGTCTTCCAATCGGCGGGCGTCGGTATCGACGTTGATCGACCGCCCGGTCAGCCGGATGAAGACCTCCTCGAGGCTCGACTCCACGATCCGCACTTCTTCGATCTTGAGGTCCGCGGCGTAGAGATCCTCGAGCACTCCGGGCAGGATGCGCCGGGGATGGGCGGCGGAGATCGACAGGAGCCGGCCGTCGAGCCGCGGGCCGTGCGGGGCGAGCGACGGGGGGAGGCCGTCGGCGGGCGGCGCCGCGAGCTCGATCTCGAGCCGGCGGTCCCCGCCGGCCTCGACCAGCCGCTGCGGGGCGTCCTGGGCCACGATCCGTCCCTGGTCGATGATCGCCACCTCGTCGCAGAGCGCCTCCGCCTCCTCGATGTAGTGGGTGGTGAGGACCACCGTCTTCCCCTGCCGGTTCAGCTCCCGGAGATAGGCCCAGAGCGAGCGCCTGAGCTCGACGTCCACGCCGGCGGTGGGCTCGTCCAGAATCAGGATCTCGGGATCGTGGATCATGGCCTTGGCGATCACCAGCCTGCGCTTCATCCCTCCCGACAGCCGGTGGATCTTGTGGTCCGCCTTCCCCGCGAGTCCGAACCGCTCGAGCAGCCGATCGGCCCGGCGGCTCGCCTCTTCACGCGGGATCCCGTAGTAGCCGCCCTGGAGGATCAGGATCTCGCGAATCGGGAAGAAGCGATCGAAGCGGAACTCCTGGGGCGAGAGGCCGATGACGCGCCGGGTGAACCGGTAATCGAGGGCGACGTCACGTCCGAGAACCTGCACCTCGCCGCGACCGAAGGTGACGAGCCCGGTGAGAATGTGGATCGTGGTCGACTTGCCGGCTCCGTTCGGTCCCAGGAGACCGAAGAACTGTCCCGGTCGGATCGTCAGGTCGATTCCGCGCAACGCGTGGACGGTCCCGTAGCTCTTGTGCAGATCGCGAATGCGGAGGGCGGGCGCGGGCTGGATCACGCGCCCGAACCTAGCGGCGGGCATGCGGAGCTCCAAAAACCGAAAGGCCCCGCCGGTTGGCGAGGCCTTCGGTGTTTAGGCCAGGAGGAAACGGGCCTAACTCTTTCCCCGACCCCCCCGTAGTCGACCGGGACCGGTGGGCGTCGGTTCCTGCAGTTTACCGCCTCCGGGGGGAATGTCAAGGGCGATTCGGGACCGGCGGAGGGGGGAGGTGTTATCCCTTCAAACATGGCCATTCATATCTGATGGAGCGACCCCGAAAGGAGTTTCGGGGCCTATTGCGCGACGTGGTCGAAACAGCGAAATTGTACTCACAAGTATGAGGTGCCCGACCCTCGCCCGATGGCCGGTCCTCGCGGGCGCGGTACCGACGATCACCGTCCTGGCGGTCGCCGGCTGCGCCTCACGGGCGCCCCTTCGCCCTTCCATCCCCGAGACGCCCGTCAACTACTACGTGCGGGTAGACCGCGCGAACACGACCGGCTACGACGTCTCGGTGGCGTTCGACGAGGTGGCCGCCGACTCGGTCGATTTTTACCTGCCGGCCTGGACCCCCGGGCGCTACCAGGCCGACCGCCGGCCGGAGATCGAGAACTTCTCGGTCCGGGAGGGGCACGGCGAGCCGATCGCGATGCGGCGGGTCGCCGACCGGGTCTGGCGCATCTATCCCGGCCAGGCGCGCTACGTGACGATCGGCTACCGGGTTCCGACCGGCGTCGACCCCGAGGCCGGCCGGGCGTTCGCCACGCTGCTCGGGCTGGAAGGCGGATACGTCCCCGGCGCCGCCCTGTTCGGCACCTTGCTGGGACACGAGTCCAGACCCGTCCAGATCTCCTTCGAGGTGCCCCGGGACTGGCGCGTGGCGACCGCGCTCCGCGAGCTCAACCGCAATCGCTGGTCCGGACCTTCGTTCGACGCGCTCCCTGGCACCCTGTTCGCGCTCGGGGACCGGATGGCGGACTACAAGCTGTTCGTCGCCGGCAAGCCCCACGAGGTCGTCGTTCAGGGGGCGCCTCCGGGGTTCGCGCCGGACTCACTGCTCAAGCTCGTCAACGAGACCATCGAGACCGGCACCCGCTTCTACGGCGCCCCGCCCTACGAGCGGTACCTCTTCGCCTTCCACTTCGAGGAGCCGGGCGTCACGGGCCTCGGCGCAACCGGGCAGGCCGATGCCGCCTCCTTCTTCCTGCCGCCCATGGACGGCGATCAGGTGCGCCAAGCCGGGATCGGCTCACTCCTCCTCCACCAGTACCTCCACGCCTGGTATCCCGGCGCCTTCGGGCCGGCGGCGCTGCTCGACCCCAACTTTCTGGCGCCCCCGGACGTGCCCGGACCGTGGTTCCTGGAAGGCGCGGCCGAGTACTACGCCCGGCTGCTGCCGATGCGTTACGGCGGCGGCGGGACGCGGAGCTTCTACGAGGCCATGGGGGACCTGCTGACCGTATGGCATCGGATGGGCCACGGCGCCACGGTCGACCCGGCGTCCCTGCGTCCGGGGATCGCCGACGAGGCCGAGATCGTGGTCGGGGGAGCGTTGGCCGCCCTGGTGATCGACATCGCCGTCCACGCCGACACGCGCGGCCAGCGCGGGCTCGACGAGCTGCTGGCCTTCCTCCAGCGGGGGACACCCGTGGGTGGCTACCACGAGGGCGTGTGGGCCGAGGCCGCGACCTCGCTGGGGATCCCGGAGGCCGCCCTGAGCCCGCTCATGACGGGCTCCCGGCTGTCGATCGAGTCGGGGCTGGCGCGTGCCGGCCTGCGCCTGGCCACCCGGTCGGAGGCCCGCCAGACCCTCGGTGCGCGACTCGTCGTCGAGCCCGCCACCGAGCCCGTCGTCCCCGACCCCGAGCGCGAGGCGGTGGCGCTCGAGTTCGGCGTTCCGTATGCCCCCGCCCGCCATTTCATCGTCCGCGACGTCGAGCCGAACGGCACGGCCGCGAGCGCCGGGCTCACGGAGGGCGACGTCCTTCTCCGCATCAACGACACCCCGGTCGGGCCGGACGAGTCGATCGCGACCCGCTACGCCCTCGGGCGTTACGTGCGGGAGGCTCCGGCCGGGGCACCGGTCGCGTTCGACATCCTGCGGGGCGGCGTCCCCCTCGAGCGCCAGGGCGTCGTCCGCCGGATCTCTGTGTCCGAGATCGCGGTCGAGGAAGTGCCGGGATCGTCCGCGGCGGCGCTGGTCGTCCGGACGGGGCTGTTGAACGGGGGAAGCGCCTCCGCCAGCCGCTGAACCGAAGGGCGCAGAAATGAGCGCCCTAGTAGGTCCAGGTGACGCCGCCTTCCAGACGAAAAATCGATTCGTCCGCGATCAGGAACTTTGCCTCGGCGAAGTACTTCCACCAGGTCCGCATGGGGATGTCGAGGCCGCCCAGGAGGACCAGGGCCAGCTCGGTGTCGTCGTCGTCGCCGGCGTCCTCGTCGCGGTTGATGTGCAGGAGCGCCAGACCGCCGCCCGCGTACGGGTCGACCCGTGAATCGTTGGGGTCGACCGGAAACAGGTAGTGGGCCTCGCCGCCCACCACGAAGCTGATCGCGTCATCCCCGAAGCCGAGGACCAGCGGCGACTGGATCCGGACCCTCTCCCACGGCCGGCCGAGGTCGAGATGGCCCCCGAGGAGGAACTGGGTCAGGTCGTCGTCGAGGGAGACCCCCGCCCGGACCCCGTACCCGCTCAGCCGGACGGAGTCCTGGGCCGGCAGGGTGGCGGGGAGGAGGAGAGCGAGGGCGGCGGCGAGTGCAAGCGCGCGGGACATGGATCCTCCGGGTCTAGGTGGCCAGACGGGATGCGCTGACGATGTCGGTCCAGGGATGGGGATCGATCCTACCCGGCAGCACCGGCGTTGTGCCGATGCTCCGGGTTAGGGTAATTTCGATCTTCTTCGTGCGATCATCAACGTACCACGATTCCCAGGAGGTCGCGTGAACCAGCAGACCACGCCCCCGTCGCCGCCGCCCCCGCCCGGGGCCCGACCGGTCGGCCCGGCGACGTCCACCGGCCTGGACCCGAAGCTCTCCGGGCTCCTCTGCTACATCCTGTCGCCCCTGACCGGGATCGTCTTCTTCCTGATCGAGAAGGCCAACCCGGTGGTCCGCTTTCACGCGGCGCAGTCGATCGTGTTCGGGATCGCAGCCGTGGTGGTGTGGGTCGCGATCGCGATCCTGTCGTTTCTCTTCTATCAGATCGCCTGGTCGCTGGGCAGCCTGTTCACGCTGCTCCAGACGCTGGTCGGCATCGGCTTCTTCATTCTTTGGGTCGTGCTGCTGATCAAGGGGTATTCCGGTGAACGGTGGAAGCTCCCGGTGATCGGGGACATGGCCGAGCGCCTGGCGGCCAGCCAGGCCGGGGCGCGGTGAGCCGCGAAAGGAGGGTACAAGCATGCGATCATTCGTCATCGGGCTGAGCCTGGCGGGACTGGCTCTGGTCCCCAAGACCGCCCTGGCGCAGGTGAACCCGTACGGCTCCAGCGGAAAGGGAAAGATCTACGGTCTCGATCTGACCGCCCTGCAGGGGCCGGACGCCGCGCCGGCCAGGATCGCGATCGTGATGGACTTCTCGGGCTCGATGTCGGGTCAGTCGGGGAGCCGGACCGAGCAGGGGGTCGCCGGCCGGCTGGAGCGCGGCCTGGGCGGGCTGATCGGCGGCCGAGCCGGGGCGGAGGTGTCCGAACAGCTCCGGGAGCGGCGTCAGAAGGCCGAGGAGGCGATCCGCGAGGTGGCGAGCGGGGTCGACGGCCTGCCCGACGGCACCTGGTTCAACGTCATCACCTTCGAGAGCGAGCCCCACCCGTGGCAGCCGTCGCTCGTCGAAGCCACCGACGAGATCAAGGACGAGGCCAAGGACTACTTCGACGACCTGGAGCCGACCGGCGGCACGGCGATGATCCCGGCCCTGGAGGAGGCGTTCGCCGAGGGGCCCGACTTCATCGTGCTGGTCAGCGACGGCGAGCCGAACGAAGGCTCCCAGGCGGTGCTCGACCGGGTGGCCGAGCTCAACGCGGACGGGGCCGTGGTGGTCCACACGATCGGGATCGGCGAGGACCACGACCGCGACTTCATGGAGAGCCTGGCCGAGCAGAACGGCGGCGAGGCCCACACCCGCGGGGCCGGCATCTTCTGATCCCCGCCCGGCTCATCGTCAAGAAGCGGGACGGCGGCTCACTCGCGGAAAGCGAGTGGGCCGCTTTTTTCGAGGGGTATCTCGCGGGCGAGGTGAAGGAGTACCAGGTCGCCGCGCTGCTCATGGCGATCTACTTCCGCGGGCTGAGCCCGGCCGAGGTGCGGGCCCTGACCCGGGTCATGATGGAGTCGGGGGAGCGCTGGAGCTGGTCCGCGGAGGCCGGCCCGGTCGGGGACAAGCATTCCACGGGTGGGGTCGGCGACAAGGTCTCCCTGATCCTGGCCCCTCTCTGCGCGGCGTGCGGGGTCCGCGTGCCGATGGTCTCGGGGCGGGGCCTGGGCCACACGGCCGGGACCCTCGACAAGCTGGAGACGATCCCGGGGCTCCGGACCGACCTCGAGAAGGAGGATTACGACCGGCTCCTCGATGAGGTGGGCTTCGCCATGGGCGGCCAGACCGGGACCTTCGCGCCCCTCGACCGCGAGACCTACGCGCTCAGGGACGTGACCGGGACGGTCGAGTCGATCCCGCTCATCACAGCGAGCATCATGTCGAAGAAGCTGGCCGAGGGGCTGGACGGCCTGGTCCTGGACGTGAAGTGGGGCGACGGGGCCTTCCTGCGGGAGCGCGAGCGGGCCGAGGAGCTGGCCCGCTCCATGATCGAGGTCGGGGAAGCGTTCGGCGTCCGCACCGAGGCCCTCCTCACCGACATGGAGACCCCGCTGGGCCGGACGGTCGGCCACGCGCTCGAGCTGAGGGAGGCGATCGACGTGCTGAGGGGTCGGGACCCGGAGCCGCGCCTCCTCGAGGTGACGACCGCGCTGGCCGAGCGGTTGCTCGTCCTGACCGGCGTGGCACCCGGCGAGGTCGAGGCCCGGCGCGCGGTCACCGGGGCCCTCGAACGCGGCGCCGCCTTCGACCGGCTGGTCGCCCTGGTCCGGGCGCAGGGGGGGGACCCGACGGTGATCGAAGACCCGGACCGTCTTCCGAAGGCCCCGACCCGGCTCGAGATCCCGGCGCCACGGGACGCGGTCCTGGCCGGCCTCCCCGCGCGCCGCGTGGGGCGCCTGCTGGTCGAGCTGGGGGGTGGCCGGCGCGTCAAGGGGGACGAGATCGACCGCTCCGTCGGCCTCGTCTTTCCGCGCGCGATAGGGGACCGGCTGGCGGCGGGGGAGCCGTTCGCCGTCGTCCACGCCCGGGATGGGGCCGGCGCCGAGAAGGCGCGGGCCGTCCTGGAATCGATCGTGAGCTGGTCGGACGAACCCGTCGAGCCCCGCCCGATTGTCACCGCGAGGATCTCTCCAGCGGGGTAGATTTCCGATAGGCTGAGCGGCTAGAACAGGAAGTCGTCGCCGACCTGCGGATCTTCCTTCCCCTCCCCCTCCTCCTCCGGCAGATCCAGCAGCGGGACGTCCCCGCGCGGCAGTCGGCAGAAGTGCTCCGGGACGGTCTCGGGGATGAAGATCTCGGTGTAGGAGCCCATTCCGCAGAAGTCGGCGGCCAGCATTCCCGTCGTGGTTGTCACCGCCCGCTCAACGAGCCCCGGTGGCCTCGGGAACCCCTCTTCCGGCTCGGGCGCCTCCAGCCCCTCGTGGGCGACCTTCATGAAGTCGGCCCAGATGGGGGCGGCCAGGACGCCGCCCGTGCCGTTGTAGCGGATTCGCTGCTTCCGGTCGAAGCCGACCCACGTCAGCGTGTGGTAGCGGGTCGTGAACCCGACGAACCAGGCGTCGGTGGACTCGTTGGTGGTCCCAGTCTTCCCGCCGGCGGGCCAGGTGAAGCCGCTCCCCCGGATGGCGTAGCGCCCCGTTCCGTGGTCGACGACGTCCTCGAGGATCGACGTCATGATGTACGCCTCCTGCGGCGTCAGGACGCGCGCCCGGGCCGGCTGGAAGCTCCGGATCACGTTGCCGTTCCGGTCCTCGATCCGCGAGATCGAGATCGGGGTCACGCGGACCCCGCCGGTCGGGAAGATGGTGTAGGCACGGAGCACCTCGTACGGGATCAGGTCCGCGGCCCCCAGCGCCAGCGAGCCGAACGGCGGCAGGTCGGTCGTGATCCCCGCGTCCCGGGCGTAGTCGATGACCGGCCGGATCCCGACGTCGAACATGAGCCGGACGGTGGCCACGTTGATCGATTGGGTGAGCGCCCGCCGCAGGTTGATCGGCCCGCGGAAGCTGCGATCGTAGTTCTCGGGCCGCCACATGGTGCCGTTGCCCATCGGCATCGAGAGCGGGCGATCCTGCACGACGTACGATGCGGGAAAGCCGGTCCGGATCGCGGCCGAGTAGACGAACGGCTTGAACACCGAGCCGGGCTGCCGATGGGCCTGGGTGATGCGGTTGAACTTGGACTCATCGAACGAGCGACCGCCCACCATCGCCACGATGCCGCCCGTCTCGAGGTCCATCGCGACGAGCGCCCCCTGGAGATACGGGGTCGCCGTACGGCTCTCGGTCTCCTCGGCCTCGGCCAGGGTCGAATCGGCTGCGCGCACCGCCTGCCAGGCCTCCCGGCGGACCTTGTCGGCAGCGAGCGTCCGCTCGATCTGGCCGATGTGGCGCTCGACGATCTCTTCGGCTGCCTGCTGGAGTCGGGTGTCGAGGGTCGTGTGAACGATGTATCCGCCGCGCCAGACCGCGTCCGTGCCGAGCATGGACTCGAGCTGACGGCGGACGTGCTCGGCGAAGTAGGAGTGCGCCCCCTCCTGCCGGCGCTCGGGGACGAGCTCGATGGCCGTCCGCTCCGCCGACTCCGCGTCCTCGGCCTCGATCGCCCCGACCTCGACCATGTTGGCCAGGACCGCCGCCCGCCGAGCCGTCGCCGCCTCCAGGCTCACGCGCGGGCTCTGCCGGGAGGGGGCCTGGACGATACCAGCGAGCAGCGCCGCCTCGGGCAGCGTCAGCTCGGTGGCGTGCTTGCCGAAGTAGAGCTGGGCCGCCGACTCGATCCCGTAGGCGCCGCTCCCGAAGTAGACCTGGTTCACGTACATCTCCAGGATGCGCTGCTTGGGATAATGCTCCTCGATCTCGTTGGCGAGGATGACCTCCTTGAACTTCCGCGTGAACAGCTTGTCTGGAGAGAGGAACAAGTTCCGCGAGAGCTGCATGGTGATCGTGGAGGCGCCCTGGGACCGGCTGCCGGTCACCAGGTTGTACCACGCCGCGGCGAGAGCGCGCCGGACGTTCACCCCGTCGTGCTCGAAGAAGGCGCGGTCCTCGGTCGCCAGGACGGCGTCGATGAACGCCCGTGGCACCCGATCGAGGGGAACGATCTCGCGCCGCTCGGCGGCGAACTCGGCGATCAGCTCCCCGTCCCGGGAGTAGACCTGGGTGACCAGGCTGGGCCGCCAGTCCTCCAGCCGCGCGATCGAAGGAAGGTCCGAGCGGACGCGCTGGTAGACGGCGGCGAAGGCGCCGACCCCCATGAACAGGAGGAAGAGCGCGATCAGCGCGACGACGTTGGCGCCGCGCCACAGGCGGCCGAGGTCTTTCCGGGGAGCCATTCCTTGGTACGAATATACCGCGCGCCGGGCGTGGTGATCCCCGGCCGTCGATTGGCCGCCCGCGGCGATCGGCTAGTTTACCGGCCCATGGCCGCACGAGCGCCCTTTCCCCCCGTCGCCACGCAGTTGGAACGGATCAAGGCCGGCGTCGACGAGCTGATCCCCGAAGAGGAGCTGGTCGCCAAGCTCGAGCGGTCGAAAGAGACCGGGAAGCCGCTGGTCGTCAAGTGCGGTTACGACCCCACCCGACCGGACCTCCACGTAGGCCACACGGTGACGCTCCGGAAGCTGGGCGACTTCCAGAGCCTCGGTCACGACGTCACGTTCCTGATCGGGGATTTCACCGCCATGATCGGCGACCCTTCGGGGCGCTCTGCCACGCGGCCGCCCCTGACCCGGGAGGAGGTCGAGGCGAACGCGCGAACCTTCGCCGATCAGGTGTTCCGCGTTCTCGACGAGGACCGCACGACGATTCGCTACAACTCCGAATGGCTGGGAAGGTTCGGCTTCGAGGACGTGCTTCGGCTGGCGTCGCGCTACACCGTGGCCCGGATGCTGGAGCGGGACGATTTCCGGACCCGGTACGAGTCGGAGACCCCGATCTCCGTCCACGAGCTCCTGTACCCGCTCGCCCAGGGGTACGACTCGGTGGCCCTCCAGGCCGACGTAGAGCTCGGCGGGACGGACCAGAAGTTCAACCTGCTCGTGGCCCGCCACATCCAGCGCGAGTTCGGCCAGGAACCCCAGGTGATCGCCACCCTGCCGCTCCTCGAGGGGACGGATGGCGTCCAGAAGATGTCCAAGTCGTACGACAACGCGATCGGCTTGACGGAGCCGCCGGAGGAGATGTACGGCAAGACGATGTCGATCCCCGACGGGTTGATCGTGAAATACTTCCGGCTGGCCCTGGGAGTCCCACCGGCCGAGGCGGCGGCGGTCGAGAACGAGCTGGCGGACGGGGTGAATCCCCGCGACCTGAAGCGCCGCCTCGCCCGCTCGCTGGTGGCCGCCTACCACGATCCGGCAGCGGCCGAGGCCGCGGAGGCTCACTTCGACCGGTTGTTCGTCGAGCACGGCCTTCCCGACGAGATCCCCGAGGTGACCGTGACGCTCCGCGAGCCCGACGCTGCGCTCACGTGGGTGCTCCGCGAGGCCGGGCTCGCCGCCTCCGCGTCCGAGGGCCGGCGGCTCGCCGGGCAGGGGGCGGTGCGGGTCGATCGCGATCGCGTGACCGATCCCGATCGGCGCCTGGCGGTCGGAGAGACCGTCCTGCTCCAGGTCGGGTCGCGACGTTTTGCCCGCGTCCGGCTGGTGGCCGGGAAGTGAATCGGAGACTGCGATCTCCGGAGTGAGGGCCGCGCTCTACGCGCTCCTGGCCGGCCTCGAGCTCCGGATCGACGGATATCGCGTCGAGACACGGTCTCTGGACGTATCCACGGGCTTCACCCGGTTGACGACCACGATCCTCCTCGAGGGTGAGGGAGCTCGTGGGGAAGGCGAGGACGTCGCCTACGACGCCGAGGACCATGACCGGTACCCGTATCCCCTCCCCCTGGACGGACGGTGGACGGTGGATGAGTTCTCCCGGCATCTCGACGGAGTCGACCTGTTCCCAAAGTCTCCCGTCCGTGAAACGTCTGCCGACTATCGCCGTTGGGCGTTCGAGAGCGCGGCCCTGGACCTGGCCCTCCGGCAGGCCGGAATCAACCTCGGAGATGCGCTTGGACGAGAATACCGTCCGGTTCGGTTCGTGGTCTCGACGAGGCTCGACCCCATGCGCTGGCTCGCCATCGATCCCACGCTCGAGTTCAAGCTCGATCCCGAGCCCGAATGGACGCGATCTCGAATGCGGGAGCTGGCGGCCACCGACCGCGTTCGGGTCCTCGACTTCAAGGGTTACTACTCAGGCACGCCGGTGGACCTGGACCCGGATCCGGATCTCTACAGGCAGGTGGCCGAGGCCTTTCCCGAGGCGATCCTCGAGGATCCAGCCTGGAACGATCGGACGGCGGCTGCGCTGGCGGGACACGAGGGGCGCCTTGCGTGGGATGCCCCGGTGCATTCGGCCGCTGACCTCGATGAGCTACCCCTCAGTCCGCGGTTCCTGAACGTCAAGCCATCCCGTTTCGGCACTCTGCGGCGACTCCTGGAATGTCTGGAGGTCTGCCGCGACCGAGGAATCATCTGCTACGGGGGAGGCCAGTTCGAGTTGGGGCCGGCACGCGGCCAGATCCAGGCCTTGGCCAGCCTGTTCTACCCGGACGCTCCGAACGACGTGGCTCCGAGAGGCTACAACGCGCCCGAGCCCGTCGCCGGCTTGTCGGCCAGCCCGCTCGCCCCGACACGCCCACCGATGGGATTCGCCTTCCTTCAGAGTCCGGATACTAGTTCCGCGGCCTAAGCTCGCGAGCGGCGGATAACTCCAAAGGCGATGCACGACTGCCGGTGGACGTGGCGACCTTGCGCTTTGTTACGCAGCGGCGCTCAAGCCACCCCTCATCTCTTGTAGTCCTTAGCATCGCCGGGGTTTCTCAGTTTTTCAGGGGAGCACCGTGTCCTACACAAGAGTAATCGTGCTAGGCCTCGTAGCGCTCGTGCTTTGGACGGCAGTCGTCGTGACGGGCGCGTTGTTCGGTTGGTGGCGCCAGCCCGTGGCGCCCACCGGTGACGCGCGAGCGTTCATGCGTGCTGCTATCGACATGATCGAGGAGGGCAACCGCGGGAATACGGCGCTGGTGGTGATCGAAGACGGCGTCATCCTTGCTGAGTACTACTCCACAACGGCGGATCCGGTGGATAGAAACACCGTCTTCTCGACCGCCTCGATGAGCAAATGGATTACGGCCTGGGGTGTCATGAAGCTGGTGGAAGAGCGGAAGCTCGACCTGGACCGTCCGGTTCAAGAATACTTGACCCGCTGGCGCCTGCCGCGCAGCCGGTTCGACCATCGCAATGTCACGACGCGTCGCCTGCTCAGCCACACCGCCGGATTGACCGATAGGTTGGGATTCGGCGATTACAAACCGGGTGAGGCGCTACCAACGCTGGAGCAATCGCTGGCGAAGCCCAGGGCATCCTCCGGTGGGGATGTGGCCATAGCCATTGGAGCAGAGCCCGGCAGCGAGTGGCAGTACTCCGGCGGCGGCTACCTGATTCTCGAGCTGCTGGTTGAAGAAGTTTCCGGGGAAGCCTTCGACGCATTCATCGAGCGCACCATACTCCAACCCCTAGGCATGACTCGTTCTGGTTATCGCTACCTCGCCGACATGGAAAACTCTGCGAAGTCCTACGACCAGAAAGGGCGACCTGCCACCACATACCGCTATGCATCGAAAGCTGCAACAGGGTTCATTACCTCAGCGAGCGACATGGCCATATTTGTTCTGGCGCAATTACCCGTGGTTACGGATAAGCCGCTTGCTCAGGCAACCATCGACGCGATGCGCGAACCTCATGCTGCTGCACACGGCATCGACATTTGGGGTCTGGGGACCATGCTATACGCACCGGCGGCGAGTGGCGACTTCGTGTTCGGCCACGACGGAGCGAATGAACCGGCGATAAGCGCATCTGTCCGTGTCAACCCCGACACGAATGACGGTATCGTCGTGTTGGTAACGGGCAGTCAAACGTTGGCATCGACACTGGGTTCTCACTGGGTGTTTTGGCAGACCGGGCTACCTGACTTCCTCAGCATTCCTGGAGAGATCCAGCGGGTGGCCCCGGTACTGCTCGGCGGTGTCTTCGTTATCCTGTTGATGGCAATCTTTATCGCCTGGCGTCGGCAACGCGCGGCCCCACGAAGCGGAGTGGATCTATGTTGATTGGCCGACCCGACGCGCAGCTCACGCGCGACTCTTAGGCCGCCCTGAGATCGAATCGCAGAACAAGGAGGCAACAGCGAGGGAGCGTGTCATTCCTGTCGCCGCTGCCGACTCAAGCCGGATGCGCTCCCCGCGGACGCGCGGCATGCCCGATCTCGACCGGCATCGCGCCAGTCGGTCGAAGCGCCGTGCCTCAGCCAGCAGCGGCCACCAGGGATCCAGAGGAGGAGCCCGGAGGCTGCTAGCTTCGCCCGGCGCGGCCGGGCCGCCAGCCGGCCTGCCGCCGCTCGCTCTCGAACTGGCGCAACCGCGCCCGCATGATGTCGCTCCGGGTGCAGATCCCGACCAGGCGACCCTCGGCCACGACCGGGAGGTGCTCGACCTCCTCCTCGAGCAGGAGGGACAGGGCGGCCAGGGTCGTGCTCTCGGGAGCGACCGTCACCACGTCTCGGCCCAGGATGTCGAGAACCCGCGCCTCGTCCGGGCGGTCGGTTTCCAGGAGGTCCCGCTTCCGGACCACGCCGAGGCAGCGGCCGGCCGAGTCGACGACCGGATACGCGTTGTGACGACCCGTCTCCAGCCGGCGCCGCGCCTCGCCCAGGTCGGTCTCGGCATCCAGGGTCCGTACATCCGCCGTCATCACGTCCCGGACGAGGGTCGTGCTCAGGACGTCGACCTGGTACTGCGTCTCCACCTTGAGCCCGCGGCGGGAAAGCCTCTCGGTCATGAGTGAGATCGGCAGGAGCGCCGCCGCCACGACGTCTGCAGTCACGCACGCCAGCATGAGAGGGAGCAGGATCTGCCAGTCGCGGGTGACCTCGAACATGAACACCATCGACGCGAAGGTGGCCTGCGTCGCGGCGCCGAAGGTGGCCGCCATGGAGACGAGCGCGAACGCCCCGGGGTCGATCCCCGTCGCCGGGGCCACCCCCGAAAGGAGCGCGCCGGCTACGCCGCCGAAGGCGCCTCCCACGAGAAGGATCGGCGCGAGGGTGCCTCCCGAGGTGCCCGAGCCGAGCGCGATCCACCATACGAGGAGCTTGACCGCCAGGAGCGCCGCGAGCGCCCCCACGGCGATCCTCGCGTGCAGGATGTCGGTGATGGTCTCATAGCCGACGCCGAGCGCGCGGGGCTCGAGCAAGGCGATCGTCGAGAAGGCGAGGGCGCCGAGGACAGGATGCCAGAAGACCCCCACGGGGAGCCGGCGGAAACCCTCCTCCACCAGGAAGAATCCCCGCGTCACCACCACCGCGAAGAGGCCGCACAGAACCCCCAGCGCCGCGTACAGCGGGAGCTGAGCCAGGCCCTGGAAATCGTGCGGCGGCACCGAGAAGAGGGGTCCCGCCCCGAGCAGCGTCCGATGCACGCCGGTCGCCACGGTCGAGGCGACCACGAGGGGCACGAAGGCGCGGGTCGAGAACTCGAACAGGAGGAGTTCGATGGCCAGGACGACGGCCGCCAGGGGGGTCCCGAAGGTGGCCGCCATGCCGGCCGCGGCCCCGCTGGCGAGCAGGATCTTCCGCTCGGACGGCGAGACGGGAAGCAGTTGCCCGAGCAGCGAGCCGAGCGAACCCCCGGTGACGATGATCGGCCCCTCGGCGCCGAACGGGCCCCCCGTGCCGATCGCGATCGCCGATGAGAGCGGCTTGGCGATGGCCGCCCGCGGGGGGATCCGGCTCTGGCGAACCAGGATCGCCTCCATCGTCTCGGGGATGCCGTGCCCGCGGACCATCGGCGCCCAGCGGGCGATGAGGGTGACGGCGAAGGCGCCCAGGACAGCGACGATTACGATCCTGGGGCTCGCCTCCAAGGCTGCGAAGGAGGGAATGTCCCATCCTCCGCGGTCGAAGAAGGCCAGGTTCGTGAGGAGCCCGATCAGGGCCAGGAGCGCGTAGCTGGCCAGTCCCCCCAGGAGGCCCAGGAGGGCCCCGCAGACGGCCAGGAAGGCGAGGCGCCGGGCGGAGGCGGGAAGAGCGGTTCGGGTCACGGAGGCGCGAACCTAGCCGGGGGCTCCCGCCCCGGCAGGTCAAGGCGGGTTGGGGCACCGCACGGCCATGAGGCTCTTCGTGATGCCCAGGACCTTCTCCCGGTGGATCTCCGCATCGGGGAAAAGCCGCCTCATGCCACGGGCGCTGAGAAGCCGCACCGGCGCTCTCCTGTCCTTCGTTCTGAACCCGAACGAGATCCGCCGATCCAGGGCGCTCAGCACATTCTCGGGAAGGAACTGCACCAGCGGGAGCTGGTAATGGGGCTCGATCGGGAACCACTTGTTGGGGGTCTGCACGAAGTATCGCGCG
>DASZOP010000071.1:0-3745 GCA_035550715.1 Gemmatimonadota bacterium
GTCCGCCGCGACTTCGAGCATGCCGTGATCGGCGAGACGCCGAAGCGGATCGAGGCCGAGGTCCAGGAGATCGTGGACTGGATCGTCGAGCGGGACCTGGACCTGTGGCAGGACATCCAGACCGCGGTCGAAGGCGCCCGCGAGCGGCCGGGGATGGACGCCCTGGGGCGGCGGTTCGACTACAACCGTCAGGCGCTCCTGGGCTCGGTCGGCGAGCTCGCCAGGGATGCGCTCAGGAGCTACGACCGGGAAGCGGAATCCCGCGCGATCGCCAACGAGGTCCAGGGGACGTTCGCCACGACCGCTCTGGCCGAGGCCGGCGCGGTCGGCGTGGGAGCGCTGGTCGCGACCGCGTTCGCCGGAGCCGCGGCGGACGTGACCGGGTTCCTCCTGGCGACCCTCCTCGCCTTCGGCGGCTTCTACCTGATCCCCCGCCGGCGCCGGGAAGCCAAGCGCCGGTTCCGCGAGCGCGTGGAGGAGGTCCGGACCCGGCTCCGGGGGTCCCTGACCCGGCAGGTCCACCACGAGGTCGAAGGCGCCGCCGGACGGGTCGAGGAGGCGATCGAGCCCTACCGGAGCTTCGTCGCCAGCCAGCAGGAGCGGCTTCACCAGGCGCGCGGGGAGCTGGTGGCGGTCGAGGACGCGCTGGGGATTCTCAGGTCCGAGATCGAGATGCGGTGACGACCGAGCGCGACCGCTACCTCGCGACCATCCTCTTCACCGACATCGTGGGCTCGACCGAGCGCGCGTCGGAGCTGGGCGACCGCCGGTGGCAGGATCTCCTCCGGGAGCACGACGCGCTCGTCCGTAAGGAGATTGAGAGTCATGGCGGTCGCGAGGTCAACACCGCCGGGGACGGGTTCCTGGTCACGTTCGAGGAGCCGGAGAGGGCGGTGCGCTGCGCGGCCGCGATCCGGGACGCGGTCGGCGGACTCGGCCTCCGGATCCGGTGCGGGCTCCACGCCGGCGAGGTCCAGCGGGCCGGCGAAGGGATCGGCGGGATCGGTGTCCACATCGCGGCCCGCGTGGCGGCCCGGGCGGGACCGGACGAGGTCCTCGTCTCGCGGACGGTCCGCGATCTGGTCGCCGGCTCGGGGCTCGCCTTCGCCGACCGCGGCGTCCACGCGCTCAAAGGGGTGCCGGGGGAGTGGCGGCTCTACGCCCTGCGGAGGGAGTCGGAGGCGGAGCCGGCGTCACGTTCGACCCGTCCGTGGATCGGGGCCGGCCGGCGGCCGGTGATCGCTTCGGCCGTGGCGGCCGCTTTGATCGGCCTCGGCGCGTTGTACGTCTGGGGTCCGCGCCGCCCGGCGGACCCTGACGCCGCAGGGTCCGGGGCGCCCGGCTCGAGGTCCGCCGGTGGCGCCCCCTCTTCCGTCGCCGTCCTCCCGTTCGTCAACGAGAGCCCCGATCCCGGGGACGATTACTTCAGCGACGGTCTGACCGAGGAACTGATCAGCGCGCTCTCCGGGATCGAGGGGATGCGGGTGCCGGGACGCACGTCATCGTTCGTGTTCAAGGACAGCGTTCAGGACGCCCGGCGGATCGGGGACGTCCTCGGGGTCGGTCACGTCCTCGAGGGGAGCGTCCGCCGGTCCGGCGAGCAGCTCAGGATCGTCGCCCGTCTCGTCAGCACAGAGAACGGGTTCGGAGTCTGGTCGGAGACCTACGACCGGAAGGTGGAGGATGCGCTCGAGATCCAGGCCGAGATCGCGAGCGCGATCGCCGGCGCTCTGGAGCTCGAGCTCATGGACCCGGCCTCCGGCATGCAGCTATCCGGCCGCACGGCGGATCCCGTGGCGTACGACCTCTACCTGCGGGGACTCTACTTCACCCATGCCCTGTCGGAGGAAGGTGTCCTCCGTGGCATCACATACCTCCAGCGCGCGACCGAAGCCGATCCGGATTTCGCGCTGGCCTACGCTCAACTGGCCATCGTGTATCACGCCCTCGGGAATCGATTCGGCGCGGGGCAGGCCGAGTACCTGCCGAGGGCCAGGGTTGCCGCCGAGCGAGCGGTTGAGCTGGACGACAGCCTGGCCGAGAGCCACCTCGCCCTTGCGGTCTCCAAAGCGTGGTGGGATCGCGACTACCCGGGCGCCGAGCGCGAGTTTCGGCGCGCCCTCGACATCAAGCCGAACTACGCCGCGGCTCATCATCTTTACGGCCTGTTCCTGAACGTGATGCTCCGTCCCGACGAAGGGATCGCCGCCGTTCGAACGGCCGTCTCGCTCGATCCCCTCTCCAACTTCTACAGCGCCGCCCTCGGCGTGGCATTCGGATATGCGGATCGGTACGACGAATCGATCGCGCAGTTCGAACGGACGCTCGAGCAGGAGCCTGACAACGCCCGGATCTGGCTGTACCTCGGTCGGATGTATCTGGCTACGGGGAGATCATCGGAGGCCTTCGCCGCGTTTCGTCGCTCGGAGCTCGCTCCGGGACAAGAGGGAGCGAAGATGACGACTCTGGGACATGCGTACGCGGTGACGGGAAACCGGCGCGAAGCCGAAACACTCCTTGCGCAGATCGATTCGCTCGACTCCAGCCTGTACTTCCGGCCCACCGATCGGGCGTCAGTCGAGCTGGCACTCGGCTATCGTGATCGGGCGCTGGACAGACTCGAGGCGGCGGAGCGGGAACGCGAGCTCGACTACCTTCCCTTCCAGCTCGACTGGCGCCTCGATCCGATGCGATCGGATCCCCGGTTCCGGAAGATCGCCGAGCGGATGGGGCTTCCGGAGGGTGATCGTCAGGGAAATCGATGAAGGACCGCTATCTCGCGACCATCCTCTTCACCGACATCGTGGGCTCGACCGAGCGCGCGTCAGAGCTGGGCGACCGCCGGTGGCAGGACCTTCTCCGGGAGCACCACGCGCTCGTCCGCCGGGAGATCGAGCGGCATGACGGCCGCGAGGTCAGCACCGCCGGGGACGGGTTCCTGGTCACGTTCGAGGAACCGGAGAGAGCGGTGCGCTGCGCGGCCGCCGTGGGCGATGCCGTTCGGGATCTCGGCATCCGTGTGCGATGCGGGCTACATGCGGGCGAAGTACAACGGGCCGGCGAGGGAATCGGGGGGATCGGCGTCCACATCGCTTCCCGCGTGATGGCGCTCGCAGGGGCGGACGAGGTCCTGGTCTCACGGACGGTCCGGGACCTGGTTGCCGGATCGGGCCTCGAGTTCGCCGACCGCGGGGTCCACGCGCTCAAGGGAGTGACCGGTGAGTGGCAGCTCTACGCCCTCCGGACGGAGTCGGACGAGGAGCCGGCATCCCGTTCCGCTCGGTCGCCGAGCCCGCGCGGTCGGAGGCGGGCGGTGGTCGCTTCAGTCCTGGCCGCGGCGCTGGTCGGCCTCGGGGCGCTCTACGCCTGGGGATCTCGTCGGACGGCGAGCCCGGACGACGCCGGACCGGGATCGACCCTCTCCGACTCCGTCGGCGAGGCGCCGTCTTCGGTGGCCGTTCTCCCGTTCGTCAACGAGAGCCCGGATCCCGATGACGAGTACTTCAGCGACGGGTTGACCGAGGAGCTGATCAGCGCGCTCTCGGGAATCGAGGGGATGCGGGTCCCGGGCCGGACCTCGTCGTTCGTGTTCAAGGATAGCGTTCAGGACCCCCGCCGGATAGGCGAGATCCTGGGGGTCGGACACGTCCTGGAAGGGAGCGTCCGCCGATCGGGGGAACAGCTGCGGATCGTCGCCCGCCTCGTCAGCACAGATGACGGGTACGGGGTCTGGTCGGAGACCTAC
>DASZOP010000072.1:0-4880 GCA_035550715.1 Gemmatimonadota bacterium
CGCGCCCGCTTCTCCCCGATCACGCTGTACGTCGCGATCGCCATGGTCGCCATCTCGGGGATGACGAGCAGGAGGAGGAGCATCTGCCGGAGGACCAGGACCTGGACCCGGTCCCCCGTCAGGAGCGCGTCCTCGGCGCGCTCGAGCGGGGCGATCGGCGGGCGATCGATCGAGGGCAGCTCGAGGTCGTTCATCTCGGGCGCGTAGAGGGCGAACAGGAGGTAGATCGCCACCAGGAGGAAGGGAACCCCGACCGAGGTCGCGATCAGGGCCCGCTCCTGGACCAGCTCGGCCCAGTCCTTGAGGACGAGGGCCCGGATCCGGCCGAGGTTCACCGGCCCCTCCCGACGGGGCCCGGCGCGCTCGGAGGTTCGGCCGTCATGATCTCCAGGTAGACCTCCTCCAGGGACGGCCGGACGGCGACGACCTCGTGGACCCGGGCGCCCGCCTCGACAAGGCCCCGCACCAGGTCGGGCGCGTCGTCGGCCTCGGCCAGGGTGACGGTCAGGGAACCGCCTTCCTCGGTCACCGCGCGGACGAAGGGAAGCGCTCGCGCGGCGGCCGCTCCGTGGTCCATCTCCGTCAGCCGGACGCGCACGCGCGGCGACAGGAGTCGCTCCCTCAGGTCGGCCGGCCGGTCGAAGGCGACCAGGCGCCCCTGGATCATGGCCACCCGATCGCAGAGCCGCTCCGCCTCTTCCAGGTTGTGGGTCGATAGGAGGATCGTCCGTCCTTCCCTCCGGAGCGAAGCGATCGAGTCGCGGACGACGCGCGCCACGTGGGGATCGAGCCCGGCCGTCGGCTCGTCGAGGAGGAGGATCTCCGGCTCGTGGAGGAGCGCCCGCGCCAGGGCCAGCTTCTGCCGCATTCCCTTGGAGAACGTGCCGGCCAGGTCGTCGGCGCGATCGGCGAGCCCGAGGAGGTCCAGGTAGCGGTTCACGGTCGACGCGACGTCGTCGACCCCTTGGAGCCGCGCGTGGAGCTCCAGGTTCCGGCGCGCGGAGAGCCGGTCGTAGAGGCCAGGGGTCTCGGTGAGGATTCCGACCGACCGCCGGACCTGGTCGTCCTCCTCGCCCAGTCGATGGCCGGCGACCCGCGCCGTCCCTGAGGTGGATGGGATCAGCGCGGCCAGCATCCGAATCGTAGTCGTCTTGCCGGCGCCGTTCGGGCCCAGGAGCCCCACGATCTCCCCCCGCTCGACCGTGATCGAGAGGTCGTCGACGGCGGTCAGGCCGTCGAAGCGGCGGGTGAGGTCGAGGGTCTCGATAGCGGGCATGGACGGAGTCTCGGCGCCGGGAGGTTCGCGACGAACGGGAAGATCAGCCCGTCGACGGATCGAGGATGACGAGTCCTTGGAAATAGGCACGGTAGAACCCACGGTCCCGGGTGAGGAGGCGATCGGCCTGTTTCTGCGCGTGGGCACCGACCAGGAAGTCGGCCACGATGCGTCCTCGACCGCCGCCGCTCCGCCGGTAGGCGCGCCAGCGATGGCCTGCGTCCAGCGCCGCATCCAGCTCGATCGGTGCGAACGTCAGGCCCATCTCCTCCATCGCGGTTCGCGCCCGGGAGGGCGAGGGAAAGTGGGCGGCCACCTCCGCCCACACCACCTCGCACGCAAGCAGGGCCCCTTCGGACGCACATCGGCGCAGGGTCGCCCTCGACCGGGTCACGTGAGCCGGATCGGCGGCGAAGACGTCGAGCAGAACGTTGCTGTCGACCGCGGAGATCAAGGCCTTACGGCAGCGCCGCCGGCCCGCGCATCTCGTCGATCAGCTCGTCGGTGGACTTGTCGAGCTTGAGGATCCCCGTGAGGCGTTCGAAGACGTCTTCCTGGACGATCTTGGACATGACGACCCGCCCACGCTCCTCGTCCACCTCGAGAACCTGTCCGGGGCGGATCCCCAGCCGCTTCCGGATCTTCTTGGGAATCGTGACCTGGCCCCGTTCGGAGACTTTTGTTTTCATGTTTTGAATGGTATGAATTCATGCTTGAATTGTCAAGTTATCTTGAACTTCGGTTTTGTTTCGGCTATCATGGGGTCGTGGCCCCCCCGTCCGCCCCGCGGTCGATCCTCCACGTCGACCTGGACGCCTTCTTCGTCGCCGTCGAGCGGCTCCGTGACCCGTCGCTGGCCGGGAAGCCGGTCGTGGTGGGGGCGGACCCCAGGAGCGGGAAAGGACGCGGGGTCGTGGCCGCGGCCTCGTACGAGGCCCGGGAGTACGGGCTCCACTCGGCGATGCCGATCCGGGAGGCGTACCGGCTCTGTCCGCACGCGGTCTACCTGCCGGGGAGCCACGACCGCTACCGGAAGGCGGCGCGGGCCGTCCGGCGGGTCTTCCGCCGCTTCACGCCGGCGGTCGAGCCGGTCTCGATCGACGAGGCGTACCTGGATCTCTCCGGCACCGAGCGCCTCCACGGCCCGCCGGCCGCCACGGCCGAGCGGATCCGGCGGATGATCCTGGACGAGACCGGGCTCCCGGCCTCGCTCGGGCTCGCGACCGGCCGAACGGTCGCCAAGATCGCCTCCGAACTCGCCAAGCCGGAGGGGTTCCTGTGGGTCTGGCCGGGCCGGGAGGCGGCCTTCCTGGCCCCGCTCCCGCTCGAGCGGATGCCGGGGATCGGCCCAGCCACGCTGGAGGCCCTGAAGCGCTTCAACTTGAGGCGCCTCGGGGACCTGGCGCGGCTGGACCCGGAGCTCCTGGGCTTGGCCTTCGGTGAGCGGGGCCCTCAGCTCTTTGCCCGCGCCCGCGGGGAGGACGACGGCGCGGAGATCGCGCCGCGGGAGCTTCCCAAGTCAATCAGCCGCGAGTGCACGTTCGGCGAGGACACGGCCGACCCCGCCTTCTGCGAGGCCATGCTCCACTACCTGGCCGAGCGCGCGTGCCGGGATCTCCGCGGCCACCGGATGACCGCGCGCACGGTGACCTTGAAGCTCCGCTACCGCGATTTCACGACCGTCACGCGGAGCGCCACCCTGAGGACGCCGACCGACAGCGACCGCGTGGTGGCGGGGACGGCGCGGGAGCTCTTTCGCGCCGCCTGGGCGCGGCGGGTCCAGGTCCGGCTCCTCGGGGTCGCGCTCACGAACCTGGTCCTGGCCGCCCCCCAGTTGGACCTCTTCGCGGATCCGCGCGAGCTCGCCTGGGAGCGGCTCATCGCGCCCCTCGACCGGCTCCGCTCGCGGTGGGGGTTCGACGCCGTGCGCTCGGGTCCGACCCTGGCGGTGGCGGAGGGGGAGGAGGAGCGGGAGAGGGCGCGGGGGGCGTCCAGGTTCGCGGCGGGGGCGAAGGTCGCGGGTTCCTGCTGAAGCGTCCGCTCGACCGAACCGGTACAATGGACCGGATGGTCGTCGACACCCGGCTCCACGTCGGTCCCGCCGGCTGGTCGTACGAGGACTGGAAGGGGATCGTCTACCCAAGCGGGGCCGGGCGGCGGTTCGATCCGCTCGCGTACCTCTCCGGTTACTTTGACGTCGTCGAGATCAACTCCTCGTTCTACCGCCCCCCGCCGCCCCAGTGGACGCGGTCGTGGGCGCGCCGGGTCGAGAAGAACCCGCGCTTCCGGTTCACCGCCAAGCTGTGGCGCCGCTTTACCCACGAGCGCGACGCCCCGCCTACCGCAGACGACGACCGCGAGGTCAAGGAGGGGCTGGACGTCCTGGCCGAGGAGGACCGGCTCCTGGCCGTCCTGGTCCAGTTCCCGTGGTCGTTCCGGAACGAGCCCGAGGCGCGGGCCTGGCTCGCGAGGGTCGTCGAGACGTTCGGCGACTATCCGCTCGTCGTCGAGGTGCGGCACGCCTCGTGGGACGATCCCGAAGCAATCGAATGGCTCAGGGAGAGAAAGGTCGGGCTGGCGGCCATCGACCAGCCGATCCACGAGGGGTCGCTGGGACCCGTCGTCCGCCGGACCGGCCCGGTCGCGTACTTCCGCTTGCACGGCCGGAACTTCGAGGCGTGGTTCGCGGAAGGCCGTCCGACCCACGAGCGGTACGATTACCTCTACGAGAAGGAGGAGCTGGACCCGTGGGTAAAGGAGATCCGGGCCGCTGCCTCCGACCCGGCCGTCGCCGCGATCATCGCGATCACCAACAACCACTACAGGGGGCAGGCGGCAGTCAACGCGCTCCAGCTCATGGCGTGGGCCGGCGGGAAGCCGGTCAAGGTCCCGGAGCCGCTCAAGGAGGCCTACCCCGAGGCCCTGGCCGGAATCGAGACCGAGCCGGCGGAGCAGCCGGACCTCTTTCGCGAGCCGGAGCAGGCGGATCTCTTCCGGGAGCGAGGTGGATGAAGCCGGGGGATACCGTGACCCGCCGCGGGCTGACGACGGCCGTGTTCCTGGCGCTCGAGCTGGCCGCCTGCGGCGAAGACCACACCGGGCCGGCCGCCCTCGACGAGGCCCTCGGCTTCACGGTCGAGGTCACCGTGGAGCTGGATCCCCCCCGCGAGCCCTTCAAGGTGGACGGCCGCATGGACGCCCTCTACGAGCTGGCGCCGCCCTTCGAAGGGGAGAGCCGGATCGGCGTCGTCGTCTTGCCGGCCGGGGAGACCCGGGCTACGGTCGGCGTCCGGTTCCCGACCCAGCCCGGGCGGCTCCGCGTCCGGGAGATCACGTTCTCGCCGGGGGCGCCCTTCCTGTGCGGCGACGGCGGGCGGGTCGATCCGCGGGCGGTTCAAGCGGTTCGTGTCGGCGTCCGGCTCTGCTTTCCGTGACCGGATGGACCTGGCTACCAGCTCCCGCCGCCGCCCCCGCCTCCGCCTCCCCCCACCGAGCCCCCTCCGCCCACACCGGAGCTCGAGCCGGGCGAGGAGCCCATCGTCCGCGTGGCCGCGGACTGGAAGTCGGCGAGACCGCTCCGGAAGCCGTCCCCGCTGAAGCCGCT
>DASZOP010000073.1:0-9261 GCA_035550715.1 Gemmatimonadota bacterium
GACAAGTACGGCGTCGCGCAGACCCCGCACCTCGGCATGGAGCACCAGTCGATCATCGCGTACGGCGCCAACTTCAGCAACCTGTCGATGACGCCCGAAGGCAACTATGGCTTCGACAAGCTGCACCACCACGAGCTCTCCCACGAGTGGTGGGGGAATTTGGTGACCAATGCGGACTGGAAGGACTGGTGGATCCACGAAGGGTTCGGGACGTACATGCAGGTTCTCTATGCGGAAGAGCTGAACGGCGAGGAAGGGTACATGCGATACCTGGAGGCCATCCGGCCGATGATCGGGAACCGCAATGCCGTCGCGCCCCGTGAACCCATGACCGCCTCGGAGATGGGCGATCGTGACGTCTACTTCAAGGGTGCATGGATCCTGCACACCTTGCGATATCTGATCGGCGACGACGCGCTCCGCCAGTCGTTCCGCCGGATGGCGTATCCGACACCCGCTCTCGAAAGCGTGAAGGACGGGCGCCAGTTCCGGTTCGCGTCCACCGAGGACTTCATCCGGATCGTCGAGAAGACCTCGGACCGTGACCTGTCATGGTTCTTCGAGGTCTATCTCCGGCAACCGTCCCTTCCCGAGCTGCGGGTCGAGCGCGAGGGCACGAGCCTGGCCCTCGCCTGGATCACGCCGAACGGCCTGCCGTTTCCGATGCCGGTGGAGGTATCGATCGGAACCGATCTCGTCACGGTGGACATGACCGACGGGATCGCCCTGCTGCAGGTCCCCGAGGACGCGACCGTGATCACCGATCCCGAGAGGCGGATTCTCAAGTACGAGCCCGGCGACGCGAGCCTGGGGGATCGATGACGGCTGGCAGGTCGAGGTAGCGGGGAAGCCGCTACCCCACGCGGATCGGCGCGGGGGTCCCGGTCGTGCGACCACGCGCGAGGTTCTCTTCGACCCGGCGATCGGCCGCGGAGACCGGCGTCTCGCCGCGTGACGCCGCGTCCTGGAAGATCGATCGCAACGTCTCGCCGATTCCGTCCACGTGCTCGAGGATCCGCCGTTCATCCCGTACGCCGATGGAGAGGAGGCCGAACGCGGCCGCGCCGCCCCCGTTCACCACGTAGTCGGGGGCGTACAGGATGCCTCGCGCGTGGAGTCGATCCGCGTCCTCCGCCTCCCCGAGCTGGGTGTTGGCGGAGCCGGCCACGATCCGGCAGCTGAGCCGGGGGATCGTCTCCCTGTTCAGGACCCCGCCCACCGCGCAGGGCGCGTAGACGTCGCAGGTGTGCTCCGCGATCCCCTCCGGTGACACCGTCTCTCCGCGGACCTCGCGAGCGACCCGTTCGGCGCGCGTGGCGTCGACGTCGCTCACCAGGAGCCGCGCTCCCCGCTCGGCGAGAAGACCCGCGAGCGGTCGTCCGACGTCGCCCACCCCCTGGACGAGGATCGTGCGGCCCTCGACGGACGAATCGCCGAAGACGGCCTCGAGCGCGGCCTCGATCCCGCGCAGGACGCCGCGCGCGGTAAAGGGGCCCGGGTCCTTCGTGCCCCCCGTATCGAAGTCGACGCCGTGGACGTACCGGGTGACCCGTCCGATCACCAGAAAGTCCTCGGGCGTCGTGCCCAGATCGACGCCGGTCTGGAACGAACCGCCGAGCGTCTCGAGGAAGCGTCCGTAGCGAAGGAGCAGGCCCTCCCGCTCCTCGCCCTGCGGCGTCCGGGCAACCGCCAGGACCGCCTTCCCGCCGCCGAACGGGAGCCCCAGAACGGCCCACTTCTGCGTCATCCCCTCGGCCAGCCGCATGGCGTCCTCGAGCCCGGCTCCCGGTCCGTCGTACACGCGCATCCGGGAGCCACCGTTGGGCGTTCCCAGCGTCGTGTCGTGAAGGGCAACGAAGAACCATGCGCCGGTCTCCCGATCGAAACGGGTGGCCACCGCCTCGCCGTCCCACCCCTCGATGATCGACTCGAGCGACCGGTCCTGGATCATGGGAGGTTGACTAATCGGACGCTGTTCATGGGGCGTTCAGAATGGCCATGTCGGGGCGCGCGACTGAGGACAACTGGGGCGTACGCGGGCGCCCGCAGAGCGGGCAGCTGCACGCCGCAAGGTGGCCGAAGGAGCGCAACGAAGAGATGGGCATTCTCAACGCCCTACCGGACTTCGAGGAGGATGTGGGTCGTCAGGCCTTCCCCCTCCGCCGCCGCATACGCCCCCAGCCGGGGAGCGTTCTTGAGAGCCTCGAGCACGCGGTTGGTCGTCGAGACGGAATCTGCGCTCGCTCCGGTCATCGGGCCGAACGTTCCCATCAGCCCCTGGATCTGGGTCATCAGCTCCTCCAGGTTGATGAACCCGATGCCGTTCACCTGCTGCGGGTAGAAGTCGGTCAGCGCGCTGAACCCGGGGTTGGAGGGCAGAGCCTCGGCACGGCCGGTCCGGGCGTCCAGCATCTGCCGGACGAGCGCCGGTTTCGAGGCCACCAGCGCGAAGTCATTGGTCACGACGTAGCTGATCGCGAGCCCTTCGCCGACCGGGGTCGGGGCGAATCTGATCGTCTGGCCTTCGTGCTCCTCGGCCTGCCAGCTTACCGGCATGGAGGCGCGATCGCGCGCGGCATCGGACAGCAGGGTCTCGGCCTTCTGGAAGAACGCGTTGGCCTTACCCTGATCCTTGCTGGCGACCGCGATGGCGAACTCGGGCACCGGGAAGAATCCGCTCCGATCGACGCCGGTGATCGAGAACGCCACCTCACCGCCCATCCACGACAGAATGTCGTTCTCGATGTCGAGGCCGGTCTCACGCTCGAAGGCCGCGATGTTGCTTTGAACGAGGCTGTCCGCGCGCATGGAGTCGGCGGTCCCCTCGACGTTCATCTGGACGCGAGTCGCATCCACGGCGTAGGCCGTCAGCTGGCGGTAGACCAGCGTCGGATCGAAGGTGTTGAACGCCGTGTACAAGATCGTGCCGAGCGGCTGGAAGGCGATCGACCGGACCTCCGTCGGCGGCCGGGTCATCATCTCGGCCAGCTCCGGCCGCCGGTCTTCGAGGAAGCGAGTGAAGACATCCGAGCGGATGCCGGTCTCGCTCCAGAAGATCCCCACGCCGAAGTCGCGGACGACGTTGTACTCCTCGAGCGCGGTCGCCGCCGCCGCCATCCGCTCGGCCTCGGCTCCCTGCGCCCCGGGGGCCGTGTCGGCCTCCATCGCAGCGCGGCCTGCCTCGGCGATCGCACGCTGGTCGACCCACAAGGTGATCGTCGCCTCGGGGAGCCGCTCGAGGATGTCCAGATACTCCTGGACGTCGCCCATCGTGCCGCCCTCTTCGCCATCGCCGAGCGCCTGCTCGATCCGGGCGCGCGTCGAGCTCACGACGAGCCGGCCGTCTCCGAGCGTATAGAAGAGGACTTCCCCTCCCTGCGGGTCGGCGGCCATCCGGACGTTCCGACCGGCCACCTGGACGTCACTGAAGGTCGCGTTCCTCTCCCGCGCCACCCGGCCTTCGAGCCCTTCGAGGATCGGCCTCGCCGCCGCCTCATCCTCGACGTCGGCGAGGAGGAGGATGTCGGCCCGGTCCTCCGGCAGCGGACCGTAGAACCCCAGATCGAATTTGTTCCCGAGCAGATTCATCACGGTGGCCTCGTCGAGCGCGAGCCCGGTTTCGGCCTCGAACTCTCCCTCCGCGCCGGCGATCGGAGCGAACGCCTCGCGGACCCCCTGGATGGCCGCCAGCTCCTTGTAGAGCTGGGTGCCCTGGAGCCGCGTCCAGAACGCCTGCAGGTCGTATCCAGAAACGACTACGCTGGCGCCCGCCGGAAGATCGGCCGCGATCGCGCGCGTCTCGATGCCTTGTGGAAGGTCCTCGGTCGATGTGGAGTCGCGCTTGCAGGCGAAGGCGAGGCCGGCCGAGAGCAGGAGCGCGACCACGAGCGACACGAGTCCGATGCGCCGGGGCGTCGGGTTGCGCGGCATGCGGAGAGCTCCTTTCAGAATGGCGAAATGCACCCGGTTCAGGGGGGCGGAATGACGGCGGGCCTTACGTTAGGCCTGGGTTCCGGGACTGTCAATTGCCGGACGACGGCGCGCCGACCGGCTGAACGCCCTCGCGTTTCTGGGGCAGGAGCGCCTCCACCGCGGACGACAGCGAGAACCCGGGCTCGATGCCCCCGGCGACCGCATAGAGCCGGTCCGCGACCACCGCTGCGCCCAGGCCGTGGCGCGGCGTCGGCAGGGGCGCCATCGGCAGCCAGCGCCGCAGGTCGGGGTCGAACGCCTCGTTCTCGCCGAACGTGCGGCTCGGCGACTCGCCGCCCAGGATGTGGATCCGGCCCTCGAAGGCGGCGGCCGCGATACCGCCGCGCGCGGTCGGCATCTGGGGGAGCTCCTCCCAGGTCAGGCCGCCGGTGTCGAAGGCCTCCAGGGTCGCCAGGTTGCTCTCCAGACTGCCGACCCGACCGCCGGCGACGTAGATGACATCACCGAGGGCCGCGGCGCCCAGATGCTCGCGCGGGGTCGGCAGGGGCGGCATCGGCTCCCAGCGGTCCTCCCCGGGATCGTACCGCTCGACGTTCCGGACCGCGATCTCGTCGGGCGCCTGCCCGCCGATGGCATAGATCCGTCCGTCGACGACCGCCGCCGCCAGCGCTCCCCGTGCCCGTGGAAGGGGCTCCACGGTTTCCCACCGTCCGAGCGCGGGGTCGAGCGCATAGACGGCGGCCACGGGCTCGAACGGGATCCCGCGGTGGCCGCCGATCACGTACAGCCGGCCGCCCGTCCCCACCACCGCCGCGTGATGGACCGGCTGCGGCAGGTCCGGGCCCGCCGTCCACGCGTCGGCGACCGGATCGTAGATCTCGACGGCCGCCGACACCGTCCGGTTCGCGGCCAGACCTCCCACCACGTAGATCCGGCCGTCGAGCTCGGCCACTCCGACCTCGCTGCGGGGGGTCGGCAGCGGGGCGGCCTGGAGCCAGTCCCGGCCCACGGATTCGCGGCCCGTCTCGCGCTGCGGACCGCACGTGACCAGGAGGAGCGCCAGCACGGCGACGCCCGGGACGCGGTCAGGGCGATGGCACCTCATGACGCCGAACGTAGCGCCGGCGAGCTCCCTCGCGCACCTCTGAAACCGTCGCCTGCGGCGTGGCGTAGGGATCCGTGTCCTGCTCGTCACGTCCCCATTCGACCGGAGGTCTTCGTGAACATCAACCGAGGCTCGCTTCGCTCCGCCTCCCTCCTCGTGCCGATCCTCCTGCCGGTCGTCGTCACGGCGTGCGACCTCGCGTCGAGGGCTCGGGGTCTCCGGGGGTCGGGCGCACGGATCTCCGAGAGCCGCGTCGTGGAAGACTTCGATCGAGTCCTCGTCTCGGGCGATTACGACGTCCGGATCGCCGCGGACACGGCGACCGCGCTCCGGCTCGAGGGAGACGACAACCTGCTTCCCCTCCTTCAGACCCGGGTCGTCGGCGGTACCCTGCAGATCCAGTCTGAGCGGCCACTGCGACCGGCCCGGCGGATCCTCATCGAGATCGGAACCCCGAATCTCGCGGGGGTCGGGACCTCGGGAAGCTCCGATGTCCGGGTGACCGGGGTCGGCTCTCCCGCCTTCGACGCCGACGTCAGCGGGTCGGGCAGCCTTCACGCCGAGGGCTCCTTCGGCCGTCTCTCGACGACCGTTTCCGGGTCCGGGAACGTCACCGGCGAGGGAACGGCCGAGACGATCGACGTCGACGTGTCGGGGTCGGGGGATGTAAACCTGCTGGCCGTCCGGGCGCTCTCGGGTGAGGTCGATGGATCCGGCAGCAGCGACGTGGCCGTCCACGTCACCGAGCGGCTCGTGGTCTCGATGAGCGGCTCGGGCGACGTCCGCTACGCCGGACGTCCGACCGTGGACGCCTCGACGAGCGGCTCGGCCACCGTTCGCGGGATCTAGAGTCCCTCATTCCGCGCGCAGGATCAGACACTTCAGGTACTCCGTCTCCGGGACGGAGAGGAGGACGGGGTGATCCGGAGCCTGCGTCCGGACCTCGAGGACCTCGATCGTACGGCCCGCGTCCGCGGCGGCCTCAGCCACGATCTCCCGGAACGCCTCCCGGTCGACGTGATAGGAGCATGAGCAGGTGACGAGGATCCCGCCGGGCTCGAGACACTGGAACGCCCGCAGGTTGATCGCCTTGTAGCCGCGACGGGCGGCCGGCACGGACGCGCGGTTCTTGGCGAACGCCGGCGGGTCGAGCGCGATCGCGCCAAAGCGCGCCCCTTCAGCGGCCAGGTCGTGCAGCCGGTCGAAGGCGTTGGCGACCTTCCATTCGACGTTGACGATCTCGTTGGCCTCGGCGTTGGCCCGGCCGCGGGCGGCCGCCGCCTCCGAGATCTCGACGGCTTCGACCCGCTCGACGACCGGCGCCAGGTGCAGCGCGAACCCGCCGTCGCCCGAAAAGGCATCCAGGGCGAGCCCCTTGCCGTCCGCCCACCGCGCGGCGGCGACCCAGTTCCGCTGCTGATCGAGGAAGGCGCCGGTCTTCTGCCCGCCCATAACGTCGACGACGAACACCCGATCGCCGATGGTGACCGGGAAAGGGTCGGGCGGCTTCCCGTGGAGGACGGCGGTCTCCGCCTCGAGACCCTCGAGGCGCCGGACCTTCAGATCGTTTCGCGCGACGACGGCACGCGGGGCGAAGCGGTCCACGAGGAGCTCGGTCCAGCGGCCCTCGCGCGTGGCAGCCGCCGGGGTCAGGGTCTGGATGGCCAGGCAGTCCCCGTACTGGTCGACCACGAAACCGGGCCAGCCGTCCGCCTCGCCGAACACGACGCGCCGCGCCGGGCCGGTCATCCCGGCGCGATCACGGCGCTCGATCGCGGCCTCCAGCCGCGCGGCCCAGAAGGTGTCGTCGACCGGCTCGTCCTCCCACCGCACGAAGCGCAGCGCGATCTGCGAGCGTTCGGACCACGTCGCTCGTCCGAGAGGTCGACGGCGGTTGTCGATCACCCGCACGATCCCGCCGTTCGGCAGATCCGCCGGGATCGAGACCACGTCGCCGCGATAGATCCAGGGATGTCGAGCGAGGGCCCGGCGCGCCCCCTTGGGGCTCACCGCGACGGTCGGGACATGATCGGATCCGGGGGTCGAGAGTTCCAGCGCCGTCAGGCGAAGGCGCTCATCGCGCGCAGCCGCTCGACCACGTCGCTCACGCGGCCGACGGCGAAGCTGATCTCTTCGGGGGTGGTCCACCGGCCGAGCCCGAACCGGATCGTGCTCTTGCCGAGCTCGTCGTCGTGACCGATCGCCTTCATGACGTGCGAGGCGCCGGGGGCGGAGGAGCGGCATGCCGAGCCGCTCGAGACGCAGATGTCGTCGAGCGAGAGGAGAAGCGCCTCGCCGTCCACCTGGGGGATCGAGACGCTCAGGTTGTGCGGGAGCCGGTCCACGGGATGGCCGTTGACGAGCAGCCCCTCGATCCGCTCCCGGAGACTGGCCTCGAGCCGGTCGCGGAGCCCGGCCAGCCGGACCGCCTCCGCCTCGCGATCCGCGCAGCACAGCCGGCAGGCCACACCCAGCCCTACGATGCCGGGAACGTTGTGCGTTCCGGAGCGGATCCCCCGCTCCTGACCGCCCCCCATGAGGATGGGGGCGAGCTTGATCCGCCGCGGCTTCTGCCTCACGTAGAGCGCTCCCACACCCTTCGGCCCGTAGAACTTGTGACCCGAGAGCGAGAGCAGGTCGACATCCAGAGCCTCGACGTCGACGGCGATCTTCCCGACCCCCTGGACCGCATCGGTGTGCATCCAGGCACCGCCCTCGTGGGCGACGCGGGAGATCTCGGCGAGCGGCTGGATCGTACCGATCTCGTTGTTGGCCAGCATCACGCTGACCAGGACGGCGCCGCCGTCGGCGAGGGCCGCGGCCACCGCATCCGGATCGACCACTCCGTGGCGATCGACCGGGAGAAAGGTCACGCGGAACCCTTCCTCTTCCAGGGCATGGAGGGGCTCGAGCACCGACTTGTGCTCGGTGGCCGCGCTGATCACATGGTCGCCGTGTCCGGCCTCGCGCCGGAAGCGCGCCGCGCCCAGGAGCGCCAGGTTGTTGGCTTCGGTCGCCCCGCTCGTGAACACGACCTCGCCCGCCCTGGCCCCGATCGCCTGGGCCACCTCCTGCCGCGCGGCCTCGACCCGCTCCTCCGAAGCCCGGCCGATGGCGTGGCCGCGGCTCGAGGGGTTGCCGAATTCCTCGCAAAAAAGCGGCAGCATCGCCTCGAGGACCCGCGGGTCGCAGGGGGTCGTGGCGTGGTAGTCGAGGTAGACAGGCTTCTTCATGGCGGCGCGCGCGGTGGCAAATGCAAGATCAGGACCCGTTGCGGCGTGGAGGGAAGCTAGGCACCCGCTCCGGTCTCCGCCAGCGCGATTCGCCGGGCCTCGAGAAGCCGCGCGAACAGCCGCTCCTCGGAGGCGTGGAGCTCGGCGCGTCGAGCGTCGAAGTCGAACGCCACCGCCTCCAGATCGGCATCCGAGACGACCGCCTCGAGCCGGTCGGCCAGGTCCCGGTAGAGGGGCCCCATGGCGTCCGCCTCGGCCCAGACCCGTGGGAAGGAGAGACGGTGAAACGGACACAGCCCGTGAGAGCGGAGCGCTTCCACGTGGGCGGGCGTCATGTATCCCTTGTGGCTCGCGAACCCGTACTGGGGCCAGCGCCGGTCGGCCTCCCTGAGAAGACGGTCGCGCGCGACCTTGGCAACGATCGAAGCCGCGGCGATCGACCGCACCCGGCGATCGCCGCCGACGACGGCGCGATGGGGAACGGGAAACGTGCGCGGAGGTCGGCCGTCGAGAAGCGCCAGGTCGATCGCCACGCCGAGACGCCGGAGCGCGAGCCGCATGGCGTAGAGGCTCGCCTGGTAGATGTTGACGCGGTCGATGACACGCTCGCTCACGACGCCGACCCCGACCGCCGATGCCGCCCCGCGGATCTCGCGGTCGAGCCGCTCGCGCGACTCCGGGTCGAGTCGCTTGGAGTCGTCGAGCCCTGCCGGCAGCCAGTCACGCGGAAGGACGACCGCTGCGGCCACGACCGGGCCGGCGAGCGGCGCCATCCCCACCTCGTCCACACCCGCGACGACGAGCGCGCCGTCGAAGAGAAGCGCCCGCTCGGCGTTCAGCAGGCGGGCCAGTCGCGCCCGCTCGCGCTCGCGCCAGCGGACCTCGTCGAGGTAGCGCTGACCCAACGCGCGCACACCGGCGCGTCCGTCGCTCAGGAGAAAGCCGATGGTGCTGCGGCCGACAGTGCGGCGTCTGGACAGGATGTCCGCG
>DASZOP010000074.1:0-5542 GCA_035550715.1 Gemmatimonadota bacterium
CCAGGATGACGTCCCTCGAGCGGATGCGGTTCACGAGCTCGGGGACCGAGGCCGTGATGAGCGCGATCCGGCTCGCGCGTGGCGCGACCGGTCGCGCCCGGATCGTCAAGTTCGCGGGCGGCTACCACGGCCACTCGGACGCGCTCCTGGCCGAGGCCGGGTCGGGGATCGCCACGCTGGGGCTGCCGGGGAGCGCGGGCGTCCCCGAGGCCGCGACCCGCGACACTCTGGTCCTCTCCTACAACGACGCGGCGGGCGTCCGGGAGGCGTTCGACCGCTTCCCGGGCGAGATCGCCGTGGTCGTGGTCGAGCCCGTGGCGGCCAACATGGGCCTCGTCCTGCCGCGGCCGGGCTTCCTGGAATCGCTCCGCGAGACGACCGCCGCCGACGGGGCGCTCCTCCTCTTCGACGAGGTCATCACCGGCTTCCGGGTGGCGCCGGGTGGCGCCCAGGAGCGGTTCGGGGTCGTTCCCGACCTCACCTGCCTGGGCAAGGTCGTCGGCGGAGGCCTCCCGGTCGGCGTCTTCGGAGGCAGGGCCGGGCTCATGCGCCGCGTCGCTCCGGACGGGGACGTCTACCAGGCGGGCACCCTGTCCGGGAACCCGGTCGCGATGGCGGCCGGCTCGGCGGTCCTCGCCCGGCTCGCCGATCGGGGGACGTACCCGGAGCTCGAGCGCCGGACGGGGCGCCTGGCGGATGGGATCCGGTCGGCGATCGCGGCGGGCCCCGCCGCGGGGCGGGCGAGCGTCGAGACGGTGGCCTCGCTCCTGACCCTCTTCTGGACCCCTTCGCCCCCCCGGGACTACGACGAGGCGCGGACGGGAGACGGAGCCGCCTTCGCGCGGTTCTTCCACGCCATGCTCGAGCAGGGGATTCTCCTTCCCCCCTCGCCGTACGAGGCGTGGTTTCTGACCCTGGCGCACGGCGAAGGGGAGATCGACCGGACGCTCGAGGCCGTCGGGCCGGCCCTGGCGCGGGCTTCGACGGCGGCGTGAAGGGCCGCTTCCTGGAGGCGTGCCGGCGGCAGCCGGTCGACGCCACGCCCGTCTGGTTCATGCGTCAGGCGGGCCGGGCGCTCCCGGAATACCGGGCCATCCGCGAGCGCCACGCGCTCCTCGACATCGTCGGGCAGCCCGAGCTCTGCGCCGAGGTCACGCTCCAGCCCGTGCGACGGCTGGGCGTGGATGCCGCCATCGTGTTTGCCGACATCACGCTTCCCCTGGAGGGACTCGGGGTCGACTTCGAGATCCGACCCGGCGTCGGGCCGGTGATCCCGCGGCCCCTGCGGGAACCGGACGACGTCGACCGGCTCCGGCCGTTCGACGCCGGCCCCCTGGTCGGCTCGCTGATCGAGGCGCTCGGGTTTCTCCGACGCGAGAGCCCGGTCCCGGTGATCGGCTTCGCGGGCGCTCCCTTCACGCTGGCTGCGTACCTGATCGAAGGCGGCCCGTCCCGCCAGTTCCTCGAGGTCAAGCGGTTCCTCCATGCCCATCCCGCGGCCTGGGCGGATCTGATGGGGCGGCTGACAGACGCGACCATCGCCTACCTCGGAGCACAGGCCGCGGCGGGTGCGGAAGCCCTCCAGCTGTTCGATTCCTGGATCGGGGCGCTCGCTCCGCGGGAGTATCGGCAGGCCGTTCAACCCCACGTCCGGCGCCTCTTCTCGCAGCTTCCCGCCGTTCCCACCGTCCACTTCGGCACCGGCACCGCCGGCCTCCTTCCGGAGCTGGCCGCGGCCGGCGGCGACGTGATCGGCCTCGACTGGCGGATCGACCTCGACCGCGGCTGGGACCTGGTCGGCGAGCGGGCGGTCCAGGGGAACCTGGATCCCGCCCTGGTCACGGGACCGTGGCCGGCCGTTCGCGCCGGCGCGGACGACGTGCTGGCCCGGGCCGCCGGACGGCCGGGGCACGTGTTCAACCTCGGCCACGGCGTCCTTCCCGGGACCCCGGTCGAGAACCTCCGGCGGTTGGTCGACCATGTCCACGAGACGACCGCGCGGAGCGCGCGCGAGGCAGCCGGGTGAGCGAGGGCGTCCTCGTCATGGCCTACGGGACGCCGCGCCGTCTCGAGGAGGTGGAGGCGTACTACACCCACATCCGTCGCGGAAGCCCGCCCCCCGAGGCGCTCCTCGAGGAGCTCCTCGGGCGCTATCGCGCGGTGGGGGGACCGACCCGCCTGAACCGGATCACGCGCGAGCAGGCGGATGGCCTCGCGCTCACGCTCCGAGCGCGGGGCGTCCGCGTCCCGGTGGCGGTCGGCTTCAAGCACGTGGCCCCCTTCGTCGGCGATGCGGTCCGGGAACTGGTTCATGCGGGCGCCCGTCGCGTGGTCGGGCTGGTCCTCGCTCCCCACTACTCGACCCGCTCGATCGCCGAGTACGAGCGCTCCGCCCGTGACGCGGCCCCGGCCGGCGTGGAGGTCGAGGTCGTCTCGAGCTGGCACGACCATCCGGGCCTGATCGCGTTCCTCGCGGGCCGGCTCCGGCCGGCGCTCGACCGGGCCGGCGCCGATCCGCACGTCCTCTTCACCGCGCACTCGGTTCCGGCGCGCGTCCTGGAGGACGGAGATCCCTACCCGGCGCAGCTCCGCGAGACGAGCGAGCTCGTGGCCCGGGCGGCCGGCGCCCCGCGGTGGAGCTTCGCCTATCAGAGCGCGGGCCGGACCGACGAGCCGTGGCTCGGCCCCGACGTCCTGGACGCGATCGCCGGCCTCGCCAGACGAGGCGAAAAAGAGGTCGTGGTTCAGGCGATCGGGTTCGTGGCCGACCACCTGGAGATCCTCTACGACCTCGACCTGGAGGCGCGCCAGGCCGCCGAGCGGCTGGGACTCACGTTCGCCCGGACCGACATGCCGAACGCGGATCCCGACTTCGTGGCCGCGCTCGCGGACCTGGTCGCGCGACGGCTCGCCGCTCCCGCGGAAGGGACCGCCGGTCCTTGAGGGTCGCGGTGGTCGGCGGCGGCGTGACGGGCCTGGTGGCCGCCCGCGAGCTCACCGGCTCGGGCCGCGAGGTCATCCTCCTGGAGGCGGCCGATCGCGCGGGGGGCGTGGTCGGGACGGTGAGGCGGGACGGGTTCCTGATCGAGACCGGCCCGGAGTCGTTCGTGACGCGGAAGCCGGCTCTCCTCGACCTCTGCCGGGAGCTCGGGCTCTCCGCGGAGATCGTCCACGGCGAGGCCGGCCGGACCCTGGTGTACGCGCGGGGGGCCCTGCGTCCCCTCCCCGGCGGGTTCTCTCTCCTGTCGACCCGGCCCGGGCCTCTCCTCGCGAGCGGCATCCTCTCCCCGCGCGAAAAGGCGCGCATGGCGCTCGATCTCGTCCTGCCGCCGAGCCGGATCGAGGCCGACGCCTCGCTGGGGCTGGTGGTCGGCCGGCGGCTTGGCCGGGCCGCGCTCGACCGGCTGGTGGCGCCGCTGGCGGCCGGGATCTACGGCGCGGACCCGGACCGGATGAGCCTTGCCGCCACCTTCCCCGAGCTCCTCGAGGCGGCCCGGCGGGGGTCGCTTCTCCGTCGCGGCGATCGAAGCCGGGGCGCGGACGGCGAGACCCGGGCGTCCTTCGCCACGCTGCGGGGCGGGCTCGGGACGCTCGTCGACCGGCTGGCCGGGGACCTGAAAGGCGCCGGGCTCCGGACCGGGATCCGCGTCGAGCGCGTACTCCGTGAGGGAGAAGGATGGCGTCTGGAGCCACGAAGACTGGACCCGGTCCACGCGGAACGAGTCCTCCTGGCCGTGCCGGCGGCCGAAGCGGCTCGGATCCTGGCCCTCGAATCCCCCGCCGCGGCCCGCATCCTGGCGGGCTTCCGGCGGATCTCGACCGCCGTCGTGACGTTCGCCTACGCCGCCGCCGACGTGGGCGGCCCCGAGGGCAACGGGTTCGTGGTCGCCCGGGACGCCGGTCTTCCGATCACGGCGTGCACGTTTTCCTCCTCGAAGTGGCCCGGCCGCGCCCCCGAGGGCCGGGCCCTCGTCCGGGTGTACCTCGGTCGCGCCGACGATCCGCTCGAACCGGGGGGCGCCGGCGAGGAGCTGATCGTCCGCGCGCGGGCGGGTCTGGAGGCCGCGACCGGCTGGAGCGCGGCGCCCCTCTTCTCGATGCTCCACTTGGCGGACGACTCGATGCCGCAGTACGACGTCGGACACCTCGACCGGGTCCGCGAGCTCGAGCGGGCGCTGGAGTCCCTGCCCGGGGTCGCCGTCGCCGGCGCCGACTACCGCGGGGTCGGACTCGCCGACTGCGCGGCCCAGGGGCGGGCGGCGGCCCGGCGTCTCATCGGCTATCATGGGGCCCGGACCGAGCGGGACCACCGACCTCGAAAGGAGTGACGCCGTGGGGTTCCTGAAACGGCTCGTGATGGGTCGCTGGATCGCACGCTGGCTTCTGCGCGGGAGCCCGCTGGCCGTGGCGCTGAAGCTGGGGGGTGTGGCCCTGTGGGGGGTCTGGCGCTGGCGACGCGAGGAGCGCCGCCGGAGGCTGGAAGACCGGCGGAAGGAGATCGACGCCGATTACGAGGTCGTGCCGCCGGGCCGCCTCGAGACGGGAACCGCCAGGAACCCGTCCGAACCGCAGGGGTATGGGCCGGACAACGCCTCCCGGGCGCACCGGGAATCCATTCGTTCCGACCCTCGAGAGGAGACCTTATGAACCGATTCACGAGCCTGCTGGCTGTGCTGGCGCTCCTGGCATTCGCCGGGCCGGTCGCCGCGCAGGAAGAGACCCCTCCCGCGGCGGAGGAGACCCCGGATACGGTGGCGCCGGAGACCCCGGACGCCATGGCGCCGGAGACGCCGGACACGCCGGACACCACCGAGGTGGCGTCCACCCACGATTGGGAGTTCTCGCTCCAGCCCAACGAGACGGCGCAGGACGCGACCGCCGTGGTCATGGTGACGGAGGGAGACCCCGAGAACACGTTCGTCGTGGAGGTCACCGGGCTGCCGCCGGTCGACGAGCTGGATACGCCCGAGCGTGACGTCAACGCCTATACCGTCTGGATCGCGCCCAGCAAGGAGAAGGTCCGGGAGTCGACGCTGGCGGGATCGCTGACCGTGGACGCCGAGGGAAGCGCCAAGTTCGAGGGCTCGACCGCCCTCGACGCGTTCGGCGTCCTGATCCTGGCGACGGAGAACGGCGCCCCGACCGAGCTGGTCGGGACGCCCGTCCTGACCGGCATTCCGGCCCCCGAGGCGGCGGCCGAGCCGAGCGTGGCGCCGGAGCCCGGTGTCGAGCCCGAGCCGGGCGTGGCGCCCGAGCCCGGGATGGAGCCGGGCGTCGAGCCCGAGCCGGAGCCGGCTGTCGAACCGGAGCCGGAGGTCGCGCCGGAGCCGGACGTGGCGCCCGAGCCCGAAACGTACCCCGAGCCCGGGGCCGAGCCCCAGCCGGAAACGCCCCAGGGCTGATCGATCCGAACACCGACGCGCGGTTCCGCGCGGGGAGCCGCCCCTCTTCCGGGGGCGGCTCTTTTTTTGGGCGGACGCTTGACAGGCCCGCGTGCCGTCCCCTATGATGTGGGGCCAAGTGGGAAGAAGTGGGAGATTTT
>DASZOP010000075.1:0-5492 GCA_035550715.1 Gemmatimonadota bacterium
CTCCAGGATCCGCCCCAGCGAGTCCTTGATCCCGCGCTTGATCGCCGGTGGGTCGTCGCCGATGTGCTCCTCGGGCACGAACCCGAGGTCCTTCCCCCACCGGACGGCGGAGTCGCCGAGAAAGAGGATCCCGTCCTCGCGCGGCGTGTAGAATGCCGTCTCCTCGGGACACAACACACCCACCTCCAGCGCGAAGAAGCCGCTCGGCATGGTGTCTCCGAATTCGAACGGCTCGACCTTCTCGCCCTTCGTGAACTCGTGCATGCCGGCCCGGTGGGCGTGGACCGTGCTGCCGAACTCTCCAGCGAAGCGGCCGCTGTCCCGGTAATGGTGGCGGTTGGTGAGCAGGATGTCATGGGGCGCTCCGCGATTCCGGAACCACTGCATCCCCTCCTTCGGCACGCGAGGGTCGATCAGGACCCCGCCCTTCGTGTCCTCGAGCCAGTACGAGTGAACCTTTGCTCCGATCCCTTCGTGATGGGTCGTCCAGTGGAAGACACCGGGCAGGATCTCGTCCATCCCGTCACCTCCTTGATCGGGAAGATCGGTAAGGCTCGAGCCGGGGGAGTTTAATATCTTCGTCTCCATGCGGACCTATCTGCGCGCCCTCGGCTATCTGCGGCCGCACGCCGGGCTCCTGGGCCTGTCGTTTCTGCTCATGGTCGCGTTCGCCCTCGTGGACGGCTTCTCGATCGTCCTCCTGATCCCCTTCCTGCAGGTCCTCTTCGGTGGGCCGGAGAGCGCCATCCCGGCCGCCCCCGAAGGGTTCATGGGTCGGGCCGAGCACTTCGTCCGGTACGACCTCTTCGCGTGGCTCCAGGAGGGGTCGGCGCTGGACACGCTCCGGAACGTGTGCCTGATCATCCTGGCGATCTACTTCCTGAAGGCGATCCTCGGCTACCTGCAGGATTTCCTTCCGCAGATCGTCCTGGAGAGGGCCCTCAGGGACCTCCGAGCCGAGTTCTTCGCCCGCCTGCAGCGGCTCTCCTTCCGCTACTTCCAGCAGACTCGCGCCGGACACCTGATGTCGATCCTGACCAACGACGTCCAGCTCCTCAAGAACGCGATCTCGACGGGGGTCATCAACGTCACCCGGTACGTCCTCGAGGTCGGGGTCACGCTGCTCATCCTGCTCGCAATCTCGTGGCGCCTGACCCTCCTCGCGCTGCTCATCCTCCCGCCGATCGCGTGGATCGCGGTCCTGATCGCGCGGAAGCTCCGCCGCGTCAACCGGGAGCTCCTCCAGAAGCTCGGCGACGTCACCAGCACGCTCCAGGAGAACATCGCCGGGATCCGGATCGTTCGCGCCTTCGGCGCCGAGCGATTCGAGCAGGCGCGCTTCGGTCGCGACAACGCCGCCTACCAGCGGAACCTCGTCCGGTCGAAGAAGTACTCGCTCCTGGGCACCCCCCTTTCCGAGTTCCTCCTCGCCGGCGCCGTCGTGCTGATCCTCTACATCGGCGGACGGATGATCCTGGTCGACGGCACGCTCACGCCGGAGACCTTCTTCGTCTTCCTCGTCGCCTCGCTCAAGCTGTCGAGCCCGATCAAGTATCTCTCGCGGTTGAACGAGGACGTGCAGCCCGCGCTGGCCGGCTGCGAGCGGATCTTCGGCGTCCTGGACGAGGAGCCGGAGGTCAAGGAGGTGGCCCATCCGATCCCCGTCCCGTCCTTCGATCACGAGATCCGGTACGACCACGTCTCGTTCGCCTACGACGAGGAAGGCGGTCGGGTTCTTCACGACGTCACGTTCACGATCGGCAGGGGCGAGGTCGTCGCGCTGGTCGGGCCCTCGGGCGGCGGGAAGTCGACGATCGTGGACCTCCTGCCCCGCTTCTACGATCCGACGGCCGGCCGGATCCTCGTCGATGGCAACGACCTGCGCGAGGTGAGGCTGGCCGACCTGCGCTCCCTCATGGGGATCGTGACCCAGGAGACGATCCTCTTCCACGACTCCGTGGCGCACAACATCGCCTACGGCGTCGAGCACGACCCGGTGCGGCTGGAGGAGGCGGCGCGGGCGGCCAACGCGCTGGACTTCGTCCGCGAGCTGCCACGGCAGTTCGAGACGCCGGTCGGCGAGCGCGGGATCCGGCTCTCGGGCGGGCAGCGCCAGCGCCTCGCGATCGCCCGCGCCATCTACCGGAATCCGCCCATCCTGATCTTCGACGAGGCGACCTCGGCGCTCGACTCGGAGAGCGAGACCCTGGTCCAGCAGGCGATCACCCGCCTGATGGAGAACCGCACCGTGGTCGTGATCGCCCATCGGCTGTCGACGGTCCTCCACGCCGACCGGATCGTGGTGATCGACGCCGGGCGGGTCGTGGAGCAGGGGACCCACGCGGAGCTCCTGGCGCGGGATGGACGGTACAGCCAACTTTACGAGCTCCAGTTCGCGGAGATGCCCGCCTGAGGGGGTCCAGGCTGTGAAGCCACCTACCCTTCCCCTCGATCCGGGGGAGATCCGCTCCGCGCTCTTCGTTCGTCTGCGGCGCTTCGGCGACACGATCGTCCTGGGCGCGTGTGTCCGCCTGTTCAAGCGGTGGGCGCCGCACGCTCACTTGACGGTCCTCGTCCAGCCGGGGTACGACGTCCTCCTCGCGTCCCTTCGGGAGATCGACCGGTTCGTGATCGCGGCGCGGGGCGCCCGCGGGGCGCTCACTGCCCTGGCCGACGTCCGGTCGCTCCGCCCCGACCTCGCCGTGGACTTCCACGGCAACCTGCGGGCGGCTCTCCTGACTTGGGCCAGTGGCGCCCGGGTCAAGGTCGGCGAACGCCGCTTCCACTGGCCCGTCTACGACGTTCGGGTTCCGCACGCCGAGTTTCTGTTCGGGATCGACCGGCGGAGCCACACGCTCGAGAACCACCTGGCGCTCCTGGCGTCGGTCGGGGTTCCGACCCCCGCCGAGCCGCTCGACCTGCCGGTTCCGCAGGGCGCCGCCCGGTCGGTGGCGGAGCGACTCGCGAGGGCGGGAATCCCCGGCGGACCGCGGGCGGTCCTCTTCCCGACGACCACGCTGCGCGGCAAGCAGTGGCCGGTGGAGCGCTGGTTCCGCCTGGCTTCGCGGCTGGCGGACGGATGGGAAGGAGCGGTTCTCCTGGTGTTCCGGATAGCCGAGCGCGATCTGGCCGTACGCGCGCGGCGGGAGTCCGGGGCCGCGCACGTCCTGGACGACCTGCCGCTCGCCGAGCTGGCCGAGCTCGTCGCCTCCTCCGAGCTGGTCGTAAGCCACGACTCGCTCGGCGCCCACCTGGCCGCCGCCTATGGCGTCCCCAGCGTGGTCCTGTATGGCGGTACGGACCCGGCCGAGTACTTCCCCTGGATGGCGGAGACCACGATCCTCCGGGTCCACGGCCTTCCGTGCTCTCCGTGCGGCGGCCGGGACTGCCGATCACCCATCTACCCCTGGGCGTGCATCGACGCGCTCGACGAGGAGGTCGTCTCCGAGACCGCCCTGGAGTGGCTCGCAGGGCACCGTCCCGGCAGGGTCCTGCTCCCCCTGGAGGCCGGTTGAAAATCTTCCACTGCGACATCCGGACGATCTGGGCGGGCGGACAGAACCAGCTCTGGCAGCTCGCGCTCGGGCTTCGCGAGCGCGGTCATCGGCAGTGGATCGTGACCCGGCCGGGAAGCCCGCTCGCCCGGCGGGCCGATGCCGAGGGATTCGACGTTCTTCTCCACCCGTTCCGGGGCGAGATCGACCCGCGCGCCACGCTCGGGCTCCGCCGGATGATCGCCCGCCACGCCCCGGACCTGGTCCATACCCACGACACCCACAGCCTGACGCCGGCCGCCCTGGCGGGCCGGCTCGTCCGGCCTCGGCCGCTCATCGTGGGACATCGGCGGGTCGATTTTCACATCCGCGGGAACCGCTTCTCACGGTGGAAGTACACGCGCGGGGCCGACCATCTGATCGCGGTCAGCCAGCGCGTGAAGGAGGTGCTGGTCCAGGACGGCGTCCCGGCCGCGCGTGTCACCGTGATCCACTCCGGTATCGTGCTCGAGACACCGCCGCCGCCCGCGGGACCCGACCTCCGGGCGCGGGCGGGGACCCCGGCCGGCACACCGCTCATTCTTACGATCGCCTCGACGGAGGCGTACAAGGACCATCCCACGCTGATCGATGCGGCCGGGCTCCTGTTCGACGATCGACCGGACACGTGGTGGGGGGTTCTGGGAACAGGGGGGCTCTTCGCGGAGACGGTCGCAAGGGCCGAGCGCCAGGGCATCACCGGTCGGCTGCGGTATCTGGGGTTCGTCGAGGGGGCCCGGGGGTTTCTATCGCAGGCCGACGTGTTCGTCCTGACCTCGAGGACGGAAGGGCTGGGGACGAGCGTCCTGGACGCCATGGCGGCGGGGGTCCCCGTCGTGGCGACGGCGGCCGGCGGCATCCCGGAGATGATCGAACACGAGCGGACCGGGCTCCTCGTTCCGCCCGGCGATCCGGTGGCCCTGGCAAGGGCGATCGAGCGCGTCCTGGACGACCCGGCGCTCGCCCGACGCCTGGCCGATGCGGCCCGGGTACGGGTCCGCGATTTCGCCCTCGAGCGGACGATCGAGCGGACGGAAGAGCTCTACCGGCGCCTCCTCGGCTCCGCCGCGAGGAACGGATCATGACCCGCGCGCCGCGCATGATCGTCCTGGGAGCCGGACCGGTCGGGCTCGAGTGCCTTCTCCGGGCTCGGGAAGCGGGTTGGGACGCCCACGCGTACGAATCCGGCCGGGTCGGCGAGAGCGTCCGCCGCTGGGGTCACGTCCGGATGTTCTCGCCGTGGCGGATGAACGTCTCGGCGGCGGGGCGGGCCGCCGCCGGTCTCGAAGACGTCGATCCGGAGGGCCTCCCGACCGGCGCCGAGTACGTGGCCCGTTACCTGGTCCCCCTCGCGGCGAGCCCGCTCCTGGCGGGGCGCGTCCACCTCGGGAGCGAGGTGGTGGCGGTCTCGCGAGGCCGGCTCCTCAAGGGGGATGCGATCGCCTCCGACGCCCGGCGCCGCCCCCCGTTCAGGGTCCTCCTCAGGGACGGCGACGGCGAGCGGGTCGAGGAAGCCGATCTGCTCGTCGACGCGACCGGAACCTACGTGACCCCGAACCGGCTGGGACCCGGCGGGATCCCCGCGGTCGGCGAACGCTCCGCACGCGGCATCGAACACCGGATCCCGAACCTCGAGGGGCGCGACCGGGCCGCCTTCGCGGGCCGCCGGACGCTGGTGGTCGGCTCCGGCCACTCGGCGGCCACGGCCATCGTCGCGCTGGAGGCCCTCGCCGCGGAGAACCCGCGCACGCGGGTCGTGTGGCTGACCCGGTCGGAGGAACGGCGCCCGATCCCGGAGGTGACGGCCGATCCGCTCGCCGAGCGCGCGCGGGTCGTCGAAGCCGCCAACCGCGTGGCCGAGCACGGCGGAGAATGGCTCGAGCGGGTCCCGGGGAGCCAGGTGGACGCGCTCCACGAGGCGGGTTTTGGTTATCGCGTGACGACCGGCGGTCCGGGTGG